>CANIRG010000015.1 GCA_947469635.1 Rhodospirillales bacterium
GAGCACGCGATCTACTACAACGTGATCGCCGACGGCCAGAACGCCTTCCGCAGCGGCGAGGTCCATCTCGGCCAGCTGCTGAACACGCGGGCCTGGCCGCTGAAGCAGGACACCAAGGGCCTGTGTGACTACACTTGGAACGAGGGCATCTCGTGGGGCGCCTGCTGGATGGTGCCCAAGGGCGCCCAGGGCGGGAAGGCGATCTGGGAATTCATCAACTCGACACTCGATCCCGCGGGCCAGGCCGAGCTGCTCAAGACCAACGGCTATGGCCCGAGCAATCCCGAGGCCACCAAGCTGCTCGATGCCGAGTGGAACAAGGTCAACCCCGGCGACCCCGCCAACTACGCCAAGATGCTGCCCGGCGGCATTGCGTGGTACGCTAAGAACGCCACACAGGCCCGCCAGGACCTGATCGACGCGCTCTCCAGCTAGGAGAAGGGACCAGCCATGTCGGATGTCCAGACCGCCCACGCCACGCCAGCCCCTGTCACGCCAGCTCCGCCGCCGCTCGCCGCGCCCAAGCTCGGCCGCTGGGCCAATGCCAACGAGCTGCCGGTCATCGACTTCGCGCCCCTCAGCGGGACGAACGACACCGCCAAGGAGCGCGTGGCGAGGGAAGTGCACGACGCCTGCCGCGACATCGGCTTCCTCACCATCGTCAACCACCCGGTGCCGCCGCAGAAGATCCGCGAGATCTTCCGCCAGTCCAAGCGCTTCTTCGCCCTGCCGCTGCAGGAGAAGATGCACGCCTACATGGGCAACTCGAACCTGTTCCGCGGCTACCTGCCGATGGACGAGCCGGGCAAGAAGCACGCCTACCGCGGCAAGGCGATCGAGGGCTTCCAGCCGCATCTCGACCCCGCCCGCATGAAGGCGCGCAAGCCGCACAAGAACGAGGCCTTCCAGGCCTCGCTCGAGCTGCCGCCCGACGATCCCGACGTCATCGCCGGCAAGCCGCTGCATGGCCACAACCAGTGGCCGGCCAACCTGCCCGGCTTCAAGGAAGCGGTGCTGGGCTACCATACGACCATGACCGAGTTCGCCGCGCTGGTGGCCTCGGTGTTTGCGCGCGGGCTCAAGATGCCGCCCGACTATTTTGCGCAGTTCTACAAAAAGCCGCTGATCCAGGTCCGCCTGCTGCACTATCTCCCGCAGGACCAGCAGGCGGCACTGGAGGGCGGCGACAGCCGGGCGCACCAGGACGCCGGCGGCTTCACCATGCTGCAGCAGGACGACGTCGGCGGGCTCGAGATCAAGAGCAAGAGCGGCGAATGGCTGATCGTGCCGCCCGTGGAGAACGCCTTCGTGGTCAATATCGGCGACTCGATGCGCATGTGGACCAACAACCGCTTCGCCTCGACGCTGCATCGCGTGGTCAACCATTACGGTCGCGAACGCTACTCGATCGGCATTTTCGCCAACCCCGACTACGACACGGTGATCCGCCCCTTGCCGACCTGCGTCGACGCCGAGCATCCGGCGACCTTCGACCAGATGCTGTCGGGCGAGGCGCTGCTCTTCCTCTACAGCCGCGTCTGGCCCAGCAAGGGCGAGCCCGACAAGGTCTCCGAATACTAGGCCGGAGCCTTCCCGGACTTTCCGGATTTGGGCGCCGTCGCATCGCTCGAAAATAAAAATCCTCGCGAGGATTGGCCTGAAATGCCGGCGGGCCGGGCTTTCAGGCGATTCCTCGCGAGGCTCGCGAGCCTCGCGAGTGACCGGAACGCCGATCGAAGCAGGTTGGAAACTGGCGCGTATCCGGTCCCGGCGATTTTGCCCTGAAAAGGCGCAAAAGGCCTGTTCGAATGAGGGGGCGCAAGCAAGCATGTCGGGTTGGATGCTCATCGCAAAATATTGTTATTATCGCGTCTAAATGCAAGAGATTATCGCATGACATACCTCTCGTCAGGAAGCAGCAAGGAGATAAGGGCCGGAGACATCTTCCACGCCACCGCACCCAACGATGCGAGCATGATCTGCCTGGCGCTCAAGGTCGACGAAACCACGATCCTGGCCAGGGCCGTGACGTCTCAGCGCGAATACGCATTCGACCGATTGTCCGGCGAAGCGGATCGTGATGGCGTGCGCTGCACGATCGATTCGACGGTGGCTCTTCCTTCCGAAGTCCACCAGGCCCTGCTGGGGCTGGATCGTATCTATTCAGCCGAAACCTCGGGCGAGAGCCATCCGCTAACCGAGAATGAAAGGCGCGCCCTGGTCTTCGCGGCCCAATATTCAAGGAAGGACCCCGAAGCCTATGATCGGCTTACGGCCGAAGAAAAAGTCGAGTTGATTCTGCTCAACTACCTCATCCCGGCCAATCGTTCCTAATTGATCGGGAGCAGCGCCCAGCCGTCCTCGAGCAGCCTGCCGACCTGACCCACCATAAAATACTCGCCGCCATTTCTCAGATGACAAGAGAAGTGGCGATATTATCATTAATATATTGCGAAATTAGCAATCATATGATATAACACATTCATGCCTGAATATCCTCTCGAATGGGGCTGGGATCAGTCCGACGTCCGAATTCTCCTCCCACGGCATATGGTAAACCTCATGAGACGCTACTTGGCAGGCGCAACGATCATGATGACGATGTCAGCACCGTTGCTGCGGGAGATTTGCGATGTGAGGTTTGCCCACGTGGCGGTACTTGGGGGACCACTGGAGCCTACGAAGTAGGAAGAACAATCATGTGTCGAGAGTGCGCCGTGAAGCGATTGGGTGTTGAGAATGCGCCCGGCGGCGAACAAAATGACATTCTGAAGAGATTCGAGCTCAGGGGCCGATGACGGATCGCGAACGCGCACTCCGCAAGATCGCGGTCGGCGACATCTTCCATGCCGAAGGTCAGACTGGCTCGAGCCGCACCTGCATCACCATTGTCGTTCGCGACACATCGATCGTGGCGCGGGATATTTCCATCCAGGCGATCTACGAGTTCGATCGCCGCTCGGGGGTAGCCGTGCGGTTCTTCGGGACGACACCCTATCGATATACGATCGACTCCATAGCCCCACTTCCCGACGACATCCGCGACATTGTCCGCGGCCTCGACAAAAAGTATCGCGAGGGTGAATACAGGCGCGCAGAAGATCCGCAATGGGAGCGCCCGGCGGGCGAGTTGGCTTTGACCGAAGATCAAATCCGCGCATACCTCTTTTGCGCCGACTTCTATCGGGCGAATCGGATTTGAATTCGCCGCGCGAAGCAGCGCTCCGGAGCATCGCAACCGGCGATTTTTTCCACGCCAGGGCTACCAACGGCGCAAGCTTGCTCTGCCTGACGATGAACGTGACGGCGACCAGGATACAGGCAAGGAATGTCGCTACACAGATCGTCTACGACTTCGATCGCCGGACGGGACTTGCAGAATGGTACGTTCTCGGCACGCCCTTCCTTTGCACGATCGATTCGGTAGCGCCGCTACCGCCGGACATTCGCGAGATCATGTCGAGCCTCGACCGAAAGTATCGCGAAGGTGAATGCAGATCAGCCGAGGACCCAGATTGGGAATCGCCACCAGAGGACTCGCGGCTGACGAAAGAACAGATACGGGGTCTGCTCTTCGTCGATGACTTTTATCGCGACAATCCTATTTGAGGCGCGGCAGCGGCTGATGGGCTGAGGCATTTTGGCGAATGATTTCCAGGCATTCCCGGGCGATACACTCGCCAAAATTCTGGAGGATGCATGAACCGCAAGCTATCCGGCCGCACGGCGATCGCCGCAGTGGCAACGACGTTGTTGGCAGTGGCGCTGACCGGCGCCGGATACGACAGGCCGGCGATGGCCGCGGGCGGCCTGCCGGACGGCGAGTACGACTGTGGCGGTGGCTATACCTATCGGGCCATGGGCAAGGTCGACATCCGCAACGGGCAGTTCCGCTATCGCCCTTACGGCGACGTCATCAACGGCTTCGCGCCTTATTCGCTGGGGTCCGACGGCCGGATCACCTGGGGTGGCCCCTTCGGCGGGCTCGACGACGCGCCGGCCCAGATCGTCGAAACGAAGCGCGAGCCGTTCGGCTTCAACGTCATGTACAAGGGCAATCCAAGCGCCTTGATCAACACCATGAGCTGCCACGCGCCGAAATCGAGATAGCCCGCGTGCCGCGGCGGCTGAGGCGTTTTGGCGAATGATCCTTGGGCGTTTCCAAGCGTTACACCGCTCCAACAGTCTGGAGAGTGTATGAATCGTAGAGTAACAGGCCGCACGGCGACCGCCGCAGCGGCAATCACGTTTCTGGCAGTGGCGTTGACCGGCATTGCTTACGACTGGCCGGCGATGGCCGCCGGTGGCCTGGCCGACGGAGAGTACGATTGCGGCGGCAGCAATCCCTTCCGCGCCATGGGCAAGGTCGACATCCAGAACGGCCGCTTCCGCTACCGCCCTTTCGGCAAGGTCGTGAACGCCTACGCGCCCTATTCGGTGGGCGCCGACAACAAGATCACCTGGGGCGGCCCCTTCGGCGGGCTCGATACCGCGCCCGCGCAGATCGTGATGTCGAAGCGCGAGAAGTGGGGCTTCAACGTCGACTATAAAGGCAATCCCAACGGCCTCACCTACACGATGAGCTGCAGCGCGCCGAAGACCTGACGTTAGCCTTCGGCCGGCACGCGCACCCAACCTTCCATGAGCCGCCGCGCCGAGCGGCTCATCATGACCTTGCGAACGGCCCATTGGCCGTTCTCCTCGGCCGCCTGCGCCCCGACGCTGAGCACACCCGAGGGATGGCCGAAGCGCACGCGGCCGTCGGCGCCGGCCGGCGCGACGCGCGAGACGATCGTGCCGGGGATCGCCGCAGCGGCGGCGATAGCGACCGCGCCGGTGCCGGTCATGGCGTGGTGCAGCACGCCCATCGAGAAGATGCGCGCCAGCATGTCGATCGAGCCCGGCTCCACCCGCTTGCCGTCAGAGGCTGTGTAGGCGGCCGGCCTGGCGACGAAGGCGAGCTTCGGCGTGTGCGGGCGCCTGGTCGTCGCTTCCTCCTGCGTGGCCGCCAGCCCCATGGCGACGGCGCCCAGCGAGCGCACCGATTCGGCCAGCGCCAGCATCCTCGCATTGCCGTTGATGTCGCCCTGAAGCTCGGTGCCTGAAAGGCCGAGGCGCGCTGAATCGACGAAGATCGTTGGATTGCCGGCATCGATCAGCGTCGCCTCGATCCGGCCGAGCCCCGCCACGTCCAGGACATCGATCCGGTTGCCGGTGGGGAACATCGCGCCGCCCGCGCTCTCACCGTCGCCGTCATCGGCGGCGGGATCGAGGAATTCGAGCCGCACCTCGGCCGCCGGAAAGGCCACGCCGTCGAGCTCGAAGTCGCCCATCTCCCGCACTTCGCCATCCTGCATCGGCACATGCGAAACGATCCGCTTCTTTATATTGGCCTGCCAGATGCGCACCATCGCCGTGCCGTCGGCCGGTGCCGCGACCAGTCCGGTGCTGATCGCGAAGGGCCCGACGGCCGTGCTGAGGTTGCCGCAATTGCCCGACCAGTCGATCACCGGCGCATCGATCGCCACCTGGCCGAACAGATAGTCGACGTCGCTGTCGGGACGGTCCGACTTCGACAGGATGACGATCTTGCTGGTGCTCGAGGTGGCCGCCCCCATGCCGTCGGTCTGCTTGCCGTAGCGGTCGGGACTGCCGATCACGCGCAACAGCAGCCGCTCGCGCGCTGCCGGATCGGAGGGCAGATCATCCTTGAGGAAGAACACGCCCTTGCTGGTGCCGCCACGCATGTAGACGGCCGGGATGCGGAGTTGTTGGGTCATGGGTCCGCCATCCTATGCCCGGCATCGGCAAGGCTCCAGCATGCCCCAGTGCCGACATGGTGCCGTCCTCATCCCGCCGTCCGGGATGGCTACGAAGCGGCTCATGATCGGTATCCTTCTCGCCTCCCTGCTTACCCTCATGAATGCCTCGCGCGCCCAAGCGAACGTTCCGCCTCTCTCCGACGACCCGATGCTTCGCCAGCGCGCCCAGGTGCGCGCGGAGCGGATGTGCGCCGCCGGGCAGTTCTCCCACGACGGCTACCAGAAGGCCTTCGCCGGCCTCGGCTACCGGTCGATGGCTGAGAACCTCGCGAAGGGCCAGCGCGACGCCAGGTCGGTGCATTCCCAGCTGATGGCCTCGCCCGGCCATCGCGCCAACATCCTCAATGGGCGATATCGCGCGGTGGGCATCGGATCGGCCTGCAACATCACCGTCGAGCTGTTCGGCGGCAAGTAAGCCGCTTCAAGAACGCCTCCCCGCTGGCTATCGTGCACCTCCAATCAAGAGGGAGGAAACGATGGCGCTCATTCTCACGAGCAGCAGCTTCACGGAGGGCGCGACCCTCGGCATGGACCATATCCTGTCGGCCGACTACGGTTTCGGCTGCGGCGGCGGCAACAAGTCACCGCAGCTGTCGTGGACGGGCGTGCCCGCGGGCACGAAGAGCTTCGCACTGTCCTGCTTCGATCCCGACGCGCCGACCGGCAGCGGCTTCTGGCACTGGGTGGTGGTGAACATCCCGGCCGGCACGACGGAGCTGAAGCTCGACGCGGGCAATGCCAAGGCGGGCCTCCTCCCCAAGGGCGCGCTGCAGACCCGCACCGATTTCGGCGCCCCCGGCTACGGCGGCCCCTGCCCGCCCGAGGGCCACGGCCCGCACCGCTATCAGTTCACGCTGTTCGCCGTGAAGCAGGACGCGTTGCCGGTGACGGCCGATACGTCGGCCGCGATCGTGGGCTTCCAGCTCCATTTCAACACGATCGAAAAGGCCGTGCTCACGGGCAAGTTCCAGCGGTGACATAACCACACCATCTCACCCTGAGGAGCGGTCCGCAGGATCGCGTCTCGAAGGGTGGGAACGAGCACCACGTTTGTTGCCCATCCTTCGAGACGCGCGCTACGCGCGCTCCTCAGGATGAGGTTGGGTCCGTGGAAAGGACAATCGCCTCAGCCATGAATATCCGTACGCAAGCCGATATCGTTGAGCTCGAAAAGGTCCCGGTCACCGAGCGCATCAAGGATCGCAACGTGCTCGATCTGCTGCGTCATGCGGCGGCCGAGAATCCGGGCCGTGTCGCCATCCGCTACCTCTCCGGCACCGGCCCGTCCGATCCCGTAATCGACATCGGCTTCGACGAGGTGCTGGCACGCACGATCCAGGTGGCGAACCTGCTGCACGCGCATGGCATCGGCCCGGACGACACGGTGACGCTGCTGATGCCGAGCCTGCCGGAAACCTTCTCTGCCTTGTGGGGCGCGGAGATCGGCGCCGTTGCCAATCCGGTGAACTACTTCCTCGCCGCCTCGCAGATCGCCGGCATCATGAAGGAGGCCGGGGCCAAGGCGCTGATCGCGGCCGACGCGTCGATCTTCCCCGACATCTGGCCGAAGGTGGAGGAAATCAGGAAGGCGATGCCGGGACTGAAGGTGTTCCGGGTGGGTGGCACGTCACCGCTACCGGGCGTGGTCGAATTCGAAGCGGCGTGCGCGGCGCAACCCGGCGACCGGCTGGTGGCGCCCAAGCGGCTGGAGCGCGACACGCTGGCGGCGCTGTTCCACACCGGCGGCACGACCGGCCTGCCCAAGCTCGCCAAGCACACGCACGGCGCGCTGGCGCTGATGGCCTGGACACAGCTGCTGGTGTTCGATTCGGGGCCGGGCACGGTGTTCCTCAATCCGCTGCCGCAGTTTCATGTCGGCGGCTCGCTGGTGGGCGCCCTGTCGCCGGTCGCCAACGGCTGGACGGTCGTGATCCCGACGCCGCTCGGCGCGCGCAATCCCAACGTGGTGCGCGACTGGTGGAGCATCGTCGAGCGCAACAAGGTCGTGATCGGCGGCGCGGTACCCACCACCCTGGCCGCCATCATGAACGTGCCGCGCGACGGCCAAGACCTCTCGTCGCTGAAGGCCTTCGTCACCGGCGGCTCGGCCGTGCCCGTGGAGCTGATCCGCCGCATCGAGCGCGAGATCGGCGCACCCGTAATCGAGGGCTACGGTATGACCGAGGTCCATTGCTACTCGACCATGAACCCGCTTCACGGCGAGCGCCGGCCGGGATCGGTGGGCCTGCGGCTGCCCTACACCGAGGTCCGCATTGCCGACGTGGCGGGCGACGGCTCGATTCGCCGCGACTATCCCGTGGATGAGATCGGCCACGTGCTGATGCGCGGGCCGCAGGTGACGCCGGGCTACCTCGATCCGCGCCACAATCGCGGCGCCATGCTGGCCGACGGCTGGCTCGATTCGGGCGACCTCGGCCGGCTCGATGCGGATGGCTATGTCTGGCTCACCGGCCGGTCGAAGGACCTCATCATCCGCGGCGGCCACAATATCGATCCCATCGTCATCGAGGAGGCGCTGAGCCGTCACCCGGCCGTGGAGACCGCCGCCGCCGTGGGATTGCCCGACACCTATGCCGGCGAGCTGCCGATGGCCTTCGTGCAGCTTCGGCCGGGCGCCAGCGCGACGTCGGAGGAGCTGCGCGAGTTCTGCCGCGCCGAGATCCCCGAGCGTGCCGCCGTGCCGGTGCAGGTGGTGGCGATCCCGGTCATGCCGCTCACCGGCGTCGGCAAGATCTTCAAGCCGGCGCTGCGCCTCGACGCGGCACAGCGTGCGTTCGACGCGGCGCTCGTACCGCTACGGAGTGAGGGCGTCGATGCTTCCGTGACGGTGCGCAACGATCCGACGCACGGCACTCTGGCGGTGGTGCGAATCGCAGGGGCTTCACGAGATGCGATCGTGAAGAAGTGCGCCGACCTGCTGGGCGGCTTCCAGATCCGGCACGCCGTCGAGTTCAACGGTTAGAAATGAGCGCTACTGACAGCAGCCCATCACCGGCCCAGTGCCGGGCAGCGACAGCAGCATCTGGAACGGCACACTGTCGCCGCTCGGCATGATGCAGGCGGCGCGACGGACCCAGGCCACGATGTCGCCGCTGCCGTCGCGGCTCCTGCCGCGCCAATGCAGCACGGGCTGGCTCGTCCCGCCGATCACCGAGCGCTTGCCAGCAATGTCGGGACCGAGGGCCGCAATCTCGGGATTGGCTGCGTCGAGCTTGGCGCGGTCGCCGGCGAGCGTGAGGCTCCAGAACGGCTCCTGGCCGTTGCAGGTGAGCGTCGCGGGGAGCGATTGCGCCGCTGCCGGCAGAGCGACGGCCAGGGCAAGCGCGAGAGCGGCCAGGCAGCGTACAGGAAACATCGACGGCTCCCTCACCTTCACGACTTCTCCTGTCCCACCACCTCGGCGGCCAGCGCGCGATAGTCGGCGGCGCCGCTGCTGCGCGGATCGTAGTCGAGGATGGATTGGCGGAACGACGGCGCTTCGGCGAGCTTGATGTTCTCGCGGATCTGGGTCGCGTACATCGAGCCGTCGAACTTGCGGCGCAGGCTGTCGACCACGTCGGCGGCATGGCGCGTGCGGCTGTCGACGCGGCAGGCGACGACGCCCGCCAACACGAGGTCGGGGTTCAGGCGGTCGCGTACCGTTCCCATCGTCTCGATGAGATGGGCCACGCCCGCCAGCGCCAGCACGTGCGCCTCGACGGGCACCAGCAGCTCGCGCGCCGCAGTGAGGGCGTTCAGGGTGAGCACGCCTAGCGTCGGCGGCGTGTCGATCAGCACATAGTCCCACGCTGCCGAGGCCGATCCCTTGAGCTTGCGCTGCAGCGCCATCTCGGCGCCGACCTCGCGCGCGAGCGCCCGCTCCGCACCCTGCAGCGCGGGCGTCGCCGCTACCACGGAGACGCCTTCGACCGACGAGCCGCCCGTCACATCGCCCAGCATCGCGCCGTTGGTGAGAAAGTCATAGGCGCCGTGCCGGGCGCCGCCGGCCCCCAGCCAGTCGGTGCTGCTGCCCTGCGGATCGAGGTCGATGACCAGCACCTTGCGGCCGAGCTCGGCCAGGGCGGCGGCGAGATTGACCGTGGTCGTGGTCTTGGCGGCACCGCCCTTCTGGTTGGCGATCGCCAGGCACCTCACGGCGTCTCTCCCGATCGGGCGGCGGCGAAGTGCCGGGCGTAGTGGGCGCGCACCTTGGCGGGCTGGAAGTCGAGGAACGTGCCGCCGCTTTCGAAATGCTGGATGAAGACCTTGCCGGTGGCGTAGCAGGCGGCGGCCGCCATCGCGGGCAGCGTCAGCCAGCCGGCGATCGACCCAACAACCGGGATGCTGCGCAGAAGAAGGAAGGCCGGTCCCGCCACGGTGAAGGCACCGACGCCGCCCAGCAGCGAGCCCACCAGTGGCACCACCACCTTCGGCGGAAAGGGCTGGCGGTAGATCTTCGCGATCTCGCTCAGCATGCGCATGTTCACCGCCACCATGGCGGCGAAGTCGATCCAGGGCAGCGGTAACAGGCCGGCGGCGGTCGACCAGCCGAGATGGCGACGGACCACCGCCATGGCCTGCCGTTCGGTCTCCGAGGGCGACAGGTCGACGACCGGCGAGACGGGCACGATCGCGGTGGAGGGGATGGCGGCCGGTACCGTCGACGCCGACGGTTGGGCCGACGCCAACGGCTCAGCCACGACGCGCCTGGCTGCGTCGGGGTTCACCGTCTCCAGCGGATCGTGGGCAATCGTGCGGCGTCGGGCCATGGCCACCGGTGTGCAGGGGCCCCGACTCTACGCTCCTTGGCGAGGCCTGCCAAAAAAGGCCTCGGGATATCTTTATTCGGCAGCGACCTTCATGCGGAGCTTCGCCGTCTCCGCCTCGTCGACCGCGAGGTCGGCCGTCAGCGCCACGCCATAGGAATTGCGCGCCGCATCCACCGACACCAGCCCGAGCGACACGTCCTCGGCCACCTTGGCTGCCGCGCGCTTGTGCGGATCGCCGTAGCCGCCGCCGCCCGGCATCCGGACCAGCAGGCGGTCACCGACCGGGACGGTGGAGTGCGCCTTGGGTGGCAGGCTCTTGCCGGACTGGAGCTCGATGGCGCCGGCCGCGCCCGGCTGGCCGCCCAGCCGCCCGCGCGCCGGAAAGACGACACGGTCGAAGGTCGGCGAGATGCCGAACGGCATGTTCTCGGCGCTCTCGATCTCCATCACCTGGCCCAGGCCGCCGCGATGCTCGCCGGCGCCGCCGGAATCGGTGCGGTATTCCTTGCTCCAGATCACCAGCGGCGCCAGCGTCTCGGTGATCTCGACCGGGACGTTCTTCACGCCCGAGGGGAAGGCCGTGGCCGAGAGCCCGTCGGAGCGCGGCCGCGCGCCGGTGCCGCCGGAATGGAACGACATGACGTTGTAGGCCGTGGCCTTGGCCATCTGCTCCGAGGTGAGCTCGGCGCGGCCGAGGCCGCCCATCAGGCGCAGGTTCCACAGGCACGAGGTGCCCTCGGCTGGCACGCCGTCGGGCAGCGCCTGGATCAGGCAGCCGAACATCACGTCGGGCAGCATGTGGCCGATGGTGGAGCGCGCGGCCACCGGCGCCGGATGCTTGGCGTTCAGGATGCAGCCCTCGGGCGCCGTGGTGCGGATGGTGGCGAGCGAGGCGTAGTTGTTGGGCACCTTGGGCGCCACGATGCACTTGATGCCGAAGCTGGTGTAGGCCTCGGTGTAGCAGAGCGGCACGTTCAGCCCGAGCGACACCATCCCCGGCGAGCCGGTGTAGTCGACGTCGATGCCGTCCGGCCCGATGGTGAGCGCGGCCTTCAGCGTCATCGGCTTGCCGTTCACACCGTCGACGGTCATCTCGTTGCGATAGGTGCCGGGCCGGAGCTTGCCAATGGCGGCGAGGCTCGCTGCCCGCGAATGGTCGAGGATGTGCTTGCCGAGGTCGTCGATATGCTCGAGCCCGAACTCCTCCATCATGTCGATCAGGCGACGGCCACCGATCTCGTTGCTCGAGATCAGCGAATAGATGTCACCGATCACCTGGATGGGCTCGCGCACGTTGGCGGCGATGAGATCGACCAGCCACTGGTTGATCTTGCCGCGATCGACGATCTTGGTGATGGGGATATAGAGCCCCTCCTCGTAGACCTGGTTGGCGGCGCCGACGATCCCGCGCCCGCCGATATCGACGACATGCAGCGTGTCGGCGAACATGCCGACGGCCTGGCCGCGCCGGAAGGTCGGCGTCACGATCACGATGTCGTTCAGATGGCCGGTGCCCTGCCAGGGATCGTTCAGGATGAAGACGTCGCCCTCGGCCATGTCCTTGAGCGGGATCTTGTTCAGCACATGGCCCACGCTCATCGCCATCGAGTTCACATGGCCCGGCGTGCCGGTCACGGCCTGGGCCAGCATGCGGCCCTGCGTGTCGTAGACGCCGGCCGAGAGATCGCCGGCCTCGCGTGTCGGCGTGCCGAAAGCGGTGCGGACGAGGGTCTGCGCCTGCTCCTCGACGACGGAGATCAGGCGGTCCCACATCACCTGGTAGGCGATGAGGCTGAGCGGATGATTGCTTTTCATGGATCGGTCTCCTGACGCGACTTTACACTCAATCAGGCGAAGTGGCAGGCTGCATGATGCCCTTCGCCGACCGGCCGCAACAGCGGCTCCTCGACGCGGCAGCGCTCGGTCGCCGCCGGGCAGCGGGCATTGAAGCGGCAGCCGGCCGACAGGTCGGTCGTGAGCTCGCCCTTGATCGGCGGCGCCGCGCGCTTGTGCGTCGGATCGGCTGACGGAACGGCCGCGAACAGCGCCTTGGTGTAGGGGTGCCGCGGGTCGCGCCACAGGGTGGCGTGCGAGGCGCTTTCGACGATGCGGCCCAGATACATCACCAGCACGCGGTCGGCGAAGTAACGCACCACCGACAGGTCGTGGGAGATGAAGAGGTAGGAGAGGCCGAGGTCGCGCTTGAGATCGACCAGCAGGTTGAGGATCTGCGCCTGGATCGAGACGTCGAGCGCCGAAACAGGCTCGTCGCACACGATCAGCGCCGGCTGCAACACCAGGGCGCGGGCGATGCCGATCCGCTGGCGCTGGCCGCCGGAGAATTCGTGCGGGTAGCGATCGAGCGCATCGGCCGGCAAGCCGACGCGGGCCACGATCTCCTGCAGCCGGCGGGCACGCTCCCCCCTGTCGCCCTGGCCGTGCACCTTGAGCGCCGTATCGAGCACGGTCCGGATGGTCTGGCGCGGGTTGAGGCTGCCGAACGGGTCCTGGAAGATCATCTGCATCCGGCGACGATGCGGCGCCATCGCACGGGCGCCGAGATGCGTGATGTCGGCACCATCGAGCCGGATCTCGCCCTCGGCCGAGGGCACCAGCCGCAGGATGGTCTTGCCCAGGGTCGACTTGCCGCAGCCCGATTCGCCCACCAGCCCCACGGTCTCGCCGCGCTCCACGTCGAACGACACACCGTCGACCGCGCGCAGCACCTGCTTGCCCACGCCATAGCGCGTATGGACGTCGCGCACCGAGAGCAGCGCGGTCATATCACCACCGGACAGGCGACGGCGCGCTCGCCCTGGGCGATGAGCGGCGGCACGGCGAGGCGACAGCCGGGGACGACGAGGGGACAGCGCGGGGCAAAGGCGCAGCCGGCTTCGCCCGCGGCCGATCCGACGCTGCCGGGAATCTCGCTGAGGCGATTGAGAGAGTAATGCTCGTCGGCGCCGACATCGACGCGCGCGCCCAGAAGGCCGCGCGAATAGGGATGCATCGGCCGGGTGAAGAACGCGCCGATCGCCGCCTGCTCGACGATGCGGCCGGCGTACATCACACAAATACGATCCGCCCATTGCGCCACGACGCCGAGATCGTGGGTGATCAGCAGCACCGCCATGCCGAGGCGGCGGCGCAGGTCGTCGAGCAGGTCGAGCACCTGCGACTGGGTCGTGACGTCGAGCGCCGTGGTCGGCTCGTCGGCAATCAGCAGCTTCGGCCCGCAGGCCACGGCCATGGCGATCATCACCCGCTGGCGCATGCCGCCGGACAGATTGTGCGGATAGTCGTCGATGCGGCGCGCCGCATCGGGGATGCGCACCAGCTCCAGCAGCTCGACGACGCGAGCGCGGGCGGCCTTGCGCGTCACCCGCTCGTGCCGGCGGATCACCTCGGCGATCTGCGCCCCGATCGAGAGCACGGGATTGAGGCTCGTCATCGGCTCCTGCTGGATGAGCGAGATCTGCTTGCCGCGGATCTCGCGCATCGCGGCGGGCGTCATCGCCAGCAGGTCGATGCCGTCGAACAGGATGCGGCCAGCGGTGACGCGCGCATTGGGCGCCAGCAGGCGCATGACCGAGAAGGCCGTCACCGACTTGCCGCAGCCCGATTCGCCCACCAGCGCCAGCGTCTCGCCCGGCGCGATGGCGAAGCTCGCCTCGCGCACGGCGATGTTGCCGGGGAAAGCGACCGTCAGCCCTTCGACGGCGAGCAGGCTCATGCGTCGTCCGAGCGTGGATTGAGGATCTCGTTCAGCCCGTCGCCCACCAGGTTGAGCGAGAGCACGGCGGCGGCGATGGCCGCGCCCGGCAGGGCGGTCAGGAACCAGGCGCTCCGCAGCTGGTCGCGGCCGTCACCGATCATGCCACCCCAGCTGATGACGTTGGGGTCGCGCATGTTGAGGAACGACAGGCCAGCCTCGGTCAGGATGGCGTTGGCGATCATCACCGACGCCGCCACGATCACCGGCGGCAGGGCGTTGGGCAGGATCTCCTGCACGATGATGCGGGTGCTGGAGTAGCCCAGGCTGCGCGCGGCCATGACGAAGTCCGATTCGCGGAGAGAGCGGAACTGGGCGCGTACCAGCCTCGCCACGGTGGGCCACGAGGCGAGGCCGATGGCCAGCGCGATGGTGGAGAGCGAGGGCTCGCGGATCGCCACGATCACGATCACCAGCAGGAAGGTGGGCGTGGTCTGGAACAGCTCGACCAGCCGCATCAGCAGCGTGTCGATCCAGCCGCCGAAATAGCCGGCCGCCGAGCCTACCACCATGCCGATGGCGAGGCCGATGGCGGCCGAGGCGACGCCCACCATCAACGAGGCGCGTGTGCCGTAGACGAGCTGGGCCAGCACGTCGCGTCCCAGCGAATCGCTGCCCAGCAGGTAGGCAGGGTCGTCGCCCGGCCACAGCAGCGGTTGCGCCACCATGTCCTGCGGATCGGTGGGAAAAAGCCAGCCCGCCAGCAGCGCGATCGCCACGAAGAAGGACAGGATCGAGAGGCCGGCGAGGAAGGTGGGGTTGCGCAGGAAGGCGCGCAGGCGGCGGCCCTTTCGAGACGCCGCGCGGCTGCCGACGTCGACGAGCTTGTCGGCCTGCACGCTCACCTCAGGTCTCGCCGATGCGCGGGTCGAGCCAGGCGTGCAGCAGGTCGATCACCACGTTGGCCGCGATCACCAGCAGCGACGACAGCAACAGCACGCCCAGCAGCACCGCAAAGTCTCGCGCCAGCACGGCTTCGAGCGCGAGCCGGCCCATGCCCGGCCAGCCGAACAACGTTTCCACCACCACGGCGCCGCCCAGCAGGTTGCCGAGATGCATGCCCGCCACCGTGGTCACGGGGATGAGAGCATTGCGCAGGGCATGGCGGAGCTGGATGAAGAAGGGATGCAGCCCCTTGGCCTGGGCGGTGCGCATGAAATCCTGGCGCTGCACCTCCAGCATCGAGGCGCGCACCAGGCGGGAATAGACCGCGACGAAGAAGGAGGCGAGCGCCAGCGCCGGCAGCACGAGATGAACGGCGCGGTCGGCGATCATGGCGAGGCCGGTGTAGTTGGCGCCGACCGTCATGTTGCTGTCGTTGGGCAGCCAGCCCAGCTTGACCGAGAACAGCACGATCGCCATCAGCCCGACCCAGAAGCCCGGCATGGAATAGAGCAGCAGCACGACGACCGAGAGCAGACGGTCGGGCCACTTGCCCGCCCAGGCCGCCATCACCGAGCCCATGACGATGCCCATCAGCAGGGCGAGCGACAGGGCCGTGGCCATCAGCAGCACCGTGTTGGGCAGGCGCGTCATGATGATGTCGAGCACCGAGGCGTTGAAGCGCGCCGAATGGCCGAGGTCGAGCTGCACGAGATGGCTGAGGAAATTGCCGAGCTGGGTGATGATCGGCTGGTCGAGCCCAAAGCGCTCGCGCAGCATCGCCATGGTCTCGGCGGTGGCCGCACCGGCCTCGATCGCGATCACGTCGGCGGCGTCGCCGGGCATCAGCTGCAGGAACAGGAAATCGAGCACGATGATGCCCAGCACCGTGGGCCCGGCATGCAGCGCCGTGCGCTTGAGCGTCGCCGCGATCCGGCGGCCCATCCTCATTGGACCGCGGGCCTCCAGGCCCGCCTCATGATCATGAACGGGCCTGGAGGCCCGCGGTCCGGTTCGAGCTGAAGGCTACCCATCCAGCCACACGCGCGACATGTTGCCTTCGACACCGTCGGCGGTGGGCGAGTCCTCGCGGACGCGCTTGTTCTTGATGGTGAGGTAGAGCGGCGAATAGAGGCTGATGTCCGGCAGCTCCTCGGCCACGATCTTCTGGAACTCCATGAACATCGCCTTGCGCTTCACGGGATCGTTCTCGACCGCGGCGCCTTCCAGCAGGGCATCGACCTTGGGGTTGTTGTAGTTCGACGCGTTCGAGAAGGGCACGCCCTTCTTGAAGTTCTTCGACCAGTAGATTCGTTGCACGCCGACCGTTGGATCGAACAGGTTGGAATGGCCGTTGTAGGTGAAGTCGAACTCGCGGTCGGTATAGACGCGCTTGGAGAAGGCCGAGAGATCGGCCGCGCGCACCTCGACGGCGATGCCGATGCGCGAGAGCGAGGCGCGCACGAACTCGCAGGTCCGCCGCCCGTCGTCGCCGATGGGATTGAAGTCGAGCGGCACCTTGAAGCGGATCTTGTCGGCGCCGCGCTTGAAGCCCGCCTCGTCGAGCAGCTCCTCCGCCTTCTTGAGGTCGAGCTTGTAGGGGCTGGGCGTCGGGTCGTGATATTCCTTGAGGCCGGGCGCGATCGGCGAATAGGAGACGGTGCCGTAGCCATAGGCCACGGTCTTCAGCAGCGCCGCCCGGTCGATGGCATGCGCCACCGCCTGCCGCACCTTGAGGTGCTTGAAGAACTGGCTGTCGAAATTGAACTGCAGGCACTGGACGTTGTAGGAATAGCTGGTGCCGTCGGTGCTGAAGACGAGGTGCGGCAGCTTCTTCAGCCGCTCGAGATCGGCCAGAGCCACCGGCGTGCGATAGCCGATGTCGCCCGAGCCGTTCTCGAAGGCGATCGAGCGCGCACCCGAGTCGCGCACGAACTTGCAGACCATGCGCTCGATGCGCGGCAGGCCGGGATCCCAATAGTCGGGATTGCTCTCGTAGATGACGTGGCTGCCGCGCACCCATTCCTTGAACTTGTAGGGGCCTGTGCCGATCGGCGCGTTGCCATTCTGGTTGGCCAGCGGGTCGGTGCCCTCGTAGATGTGCCTGGGCAGCATCGGCGATTCGGCCGCGGTCAGCGCCTTGATGAGATAGGGCGCGGGCTTGGAGAGCTCGATGATCGCCGTCAGGGGGTCGGGCGTCTTCACCTCGACGACGTTGGCATAGGTGTTGCGGCCGCGCGGATGCACCGTCTTCAGCAGCTGGATCGAATAGGCGACGTCAGCCGAGGTGAAGGGCTTGCCGTCGTGGAACTTCACGTTGGGCCGGAGCTTGAAGGTGTAGCTCTTGCCGTCCGGGCTGATCGACCATTCGGTGGCGAGCTGCGGCCGTGGCTTGATGTCGTAATCGTATTCCAGCAGGCCTTCGGTGGTCTTGGCGCTGTTGGTGAGCGAGGGCGTGCCGACGGTGGTGAGCGAGATCAGCGTCGTGGGCTCCGCGCCCTGCAGGAAGGTGAGCGTCCCGCCCTTCTTCGGCGCCTGCGCCGAGGCGCGACCGCCGGCAAGGGCCACGGCAGTGAAGCCCATCAGGGCGGCGCGGCGCGTCGGGCGATATTTCGCTGTCATGTCGTCTTCCCTGTGCGGTACGCGGGGAGCCTAGCGTCCCACTCCCGTCAGCGCAGCAAAATGTAGGCCACGCCGGACCCGTGGCGGTCCCTACTGGCGATATGCCACTATGATCGTGGGGCACGACAATCTAAGGGAATGGCATGACTTTACCTGTGGCAACGCTCGACCATGTGGTCATCAATGCGCGCGACGACATGGATCGCGCCGCCGACACCTATCGCCGGCTGGGCTTCACCCTGACCGAGCGCGGCTATCATTCGCTGGGCTCGATGAACCACCTCGCCATGTTCGGCACCGACTATCTCGAGCTGATCGCCGTGCCCAAGGGCGCCACCAGCGGGCGCCTGGACCTGCTGGAATTCCCGCTTGGCCTGAACGGCCTGGTGTTCGGCTCGGAGGATTCGGCGGTGACCTACGAGTCGCTCGCCAAGGCCGGCGTGCCGATCGATCCGCCGGTCGAGTTCACGCGGCCGGTGAAGTTCGCGGGCGGCGAGGGCGACGCGCGTTTCCGTACCGTGCGGATGAAGCCCGGCGTCGTGCCCTATGGCCGCGTCTACTACTGCCACCATTTCACCCGCGAGCTGGTGTGGCGCGATGAGTGGCGCCATCACGCCAACGGCTCCGTCGCCGTTGTCCGCGCTCTCATCGTCGAGCCCGATCCGGCCAAGGGTGCCCAGCTCTACGCCGACATGTTCGGGCCTGAGAACGTGCGCACGATGCGCGACGGCAAGTCGGTGGTGGTCGGCAACTCGCGCTTCGACATCATGACGGAGCAGGCGCTGAAGACCGAGTTCGGCCGCGCAGTCCCCGACGCGGCAGGGCGCACAGCCTACATGGCCGGCCTCACCTTCCGCACCACCTCGCTCGACAAGGCGGCGAAGGCGCTGGAAGCAGGCGGGATCATGGGCGTGACCCGCCATGGCGGTCGCCTGGTCGTGCCCGCCAACCAGGCGATAAACGCCGTCCTGGAGTTCATCGAATAGCATGCAGTATTACGAGTGCTATTCCGCGTCCTACACATCGGCGCGCGGCAAGTTCCTGGCTGCAGCCGAGGAATCGAAGGGCGCGCTGCGTTCCTTCGTCCATCCCGACAAGACGACACCGGACGGCCAGCCGCTCGCCATCGACGTCGCCCGCTTCGGCGATCCGAAGGCTGCGCGCCAGGCCCTGTTCGTCAGCGGCACGCACGGCCAGGAGGGGTTCTCCGGCTCGGCCGTGCAGATCGGCTGGATGAGAGCGGGCGGGCCGTCGCGGCTGCCGAAGGACCTCGGCGTCGTTCTGGTGCACGGGCTCAACCCTTACGGCTTCGCCCATTTCACGCGCACCACCGAGAACAACGTCGACCTCAACCGCAACTTCATCGACCGCAGCGCGGGCGCCGCCCCGGCCAACCCGCGATACGAGACGCTGCACGAGGATCTCAAGATCCGGGACTGGACCGACGAGGAAAACGCCCGCGTCGACAGAGCGATGGCCGCCTTCACCGAGGCGCATGGCCGCGACGCCCTGTTCGACACGCTGGCGCGGGGCCAGTACCGGCATCCGGACGGCTTGATCTTCGGCGGCTCGGACCGCGAATGGTCGAACGCAACGCTGGAGACGATCATCCAGGAAATGCTCTCGGACGCCGAGAAGGTGGCCTTCATCGACTGGCACACCGGCATCGGCGACTACGGCAAGCCGTTCTTCCTCTGCTTCAACGACGCGGGCGGCCAGCTGTTTGCACGGGCCTGCGACTGGTGGGGCAAGGAGAACGTCGATGGCGTGCGGCCACATGGCATGGAACGACCGAACTACACCGGCCTGGTGTTCCAGGGCGTGCAGCGCTTCCTCGGCAATCGCCAGATGTGCGGCGCCGTGATCGAGTTCGGCACCCGCGGCCTCGGCATGCGCCGCGTGCTGCGCCTCGATCAATGGCTGCGCCGTCAGAGCGACCTCGAGCCCGATGCGCGCGCGACGCTGCAGGCCGACATGATGGACGCCTTCTGTCCCTTCGACGGCCAATGGCGCAAGGACACGCTGGAGTCGGGGTTGAAGCTGACGGATCAGGCGATCGAGGGGCTGGCGGCATGGTGACAATCAGTCCGCTGGGGGCGCGCCACTCCAGTGGCGCGATCTTCTTCGCCCAAGGCAAAGACGCGCGACTGGAGTGGCGCGCCCCCAGCAACGAGGGGAAACCATGGTAACGATCAAGTACGACAATCAGGGCGACGCGATCTCGCGCGACGTGCCGCGCGAGGCGCTGATCGATGCCGGTGGTAACGGCTCGGAACGCACCTATACCTATGGCGACGTCGTGCGGCTGAGCGGCGCCGTCGCGAGAGGCCTGCAGAAGCGGGGGCTGCAGCGGGGCGACCGCGTCGCCATCCTGTCGGCCAACCGCGCCGAGCTTCTTTTCACCTTCCTCGGCACGCTTCAGGCCGGCATGGTCTCGGTGCCGGTGAACTACAAGCTGCCGGCCGAGACCGTGGCCTATGTCGTCGAGGATTGTGACGCCAAGCTGGTGATCGGCGACGACGCCCGCCTGCCGCTGGCACCGGCGTCGGTGCCCAAGGTCTCCTTCGACCGCGATTTCGCCGAGCTTCTCGACGAAGGCCCGTTCACGCCGCTCAAGATGGCGCCGGAGGAGCCGGCGATGTTCCTCTACACCTCGGGCTCGACGGGACGGCCCAAGGGCGTGGTGCTGTCGCACTACTCGCACCTCTGGGCGATCAGCAAGCGCGTACGCCGGCCCGTGCCGCAAGGCCAGCGGTCCCTGGTCGCCGCTCCGCTCTATCACATGAACGGTCTCGCCATGTGCCAGACCACGCTGCACCAGGGCGACACCATCGTGCTGCTGCCGCAGTTCACCACCAAAGGCTATATCGAGGCGGCGGCGAAGCATCGCGTGGGCTTCCTCACGTCGGTGCCCACCATGATTGCCATGATGCTGCGCGAAAAAGAGATGCTGGCGAACGCCGATCTCTCGGCTGTCGAGGCCGTGCGCATGGGCTCCGCCCCCATCACTCAAGCGCTGATCGACCAGGTGCGGGCGGTGTTCCCGAAGGCTGCGATCTCCAACGGCTACGGCACCACCGAAGCGGGGCCCGTCGTCTTCGGCCCGCATCCCAAGGGCATCCCGCAGCCCGAGCTCTCCACCGGCTATCCGCATCCCGACGTTCAGCTCCGCCTCGTGCGCGACGGCCGCGAAGTGCAGGACGAGGGCGCGCTGGAGATGAAGTGCGGCGCGTTGATGACGCACTATCACAAGCTGCCCGAGGTCACGGCCAAGGCGATGACGCCCGACGGCTACTACCGCACCAGCGACGTGTTCCGCCGCGACGAGAACGGCTTCTTCTTCTTCGTCGGCCGCGTCGACGACATGTTCGTATGCGGCGGCGAGAATATCTATCCCGGCGAAGTCGAGAAGATGCTGGAGAAGCATCCGGGCATCCATCAGGCCGCCGTCATTCCCGTGCCCGACGAGCTGAAGGGCCACAAGCCCATAGCCTTCGTCGTCAAGACCGCGGGCGCCGCCGTCGACGAGCAATCCATCAAGACCTATGCACTGGCCAATGCGCCGGCCTACCAGCATCCGCGCCGCGTCTTCTTCGTCGACGAGATGCCGCTCGCCGGCACCAACAAGATCGACAAGCGCGTGCTCGCCCAGCAGATTCCCGCCGGAATGGAGATCTAGAAATGAAAGCAGCCGTCGTCCGTGCCCATGGCGGGCCGGAAGCCCTGGCCTTCGAGACCAACTTCCCCGATCCCACGCCCGGCGAGGGCGATGTGATCGTGGCCGTAAAGGCCTCGTCGCTGAACTATCACGACGTCTTCACGCGGCGCGGCATGCCCGGCATCAAGGTGCCGATGCCGGCGATCATGGGCCTCGACGTCGCCGGCGAGATCGCCGACGTGGGTCCGGGCGTCACCGGCTGGAAGAAGGGCGACCGCGTCCTCGTGGATCCGATCAACCGCATCGAAGGCGGGTTGATGGGCGAGACGGTGCACGGCGGCCTGGCCGAGCTCTGCAAGGCGCGCGCGCACCAGCTCGTCAAGATCCCCGACGGCGTCAGCTTCTCCGATGCCGCCGCGTTGCCCGTGGCCTACGGCACGGCGCTGCGCATGATGACCACCAACGGCCATGTGGCGAAGGGCGAGAAGGTGCTGATCCTGGGCGCCTCGGGCGGCGTGGGCGTGTGCTGCCTCCAGCTCGCCAAGCTCGCCGGCGCCGAGGTCATCGCCTGCGCCGGCACCGACGCCAAGGCCAAGCGCCTGGCCGAGCTCGGCGCCGACAAGACCATCAACTACATCGAGAAGGACTTCATGAAGGAAGTCTTCGCGATGTACGGCAAACCGACGCGACGCGGGTCCGGCACCGACCAGGGCGTCGATGTCGTGGTGAACTACACCGGCGGCGACACCTGGGTGAATTCACTGAAGACGCTCAAGGTCGGCGGCCGGTTGCTGACCTGCGGCGCCACGGCGGGCTATGCGCCGACCGAGGATATCCGTTTCATCTGGACCTTCGAGCTGAAGATCCTGGGCTCCAACGGCTGGGCGCGGACCGACATCGAGACGCTGCTGACAATGGTGCAGGAAGGCAAGCTGAAGGTCCTCGTCGACAAGATCTACAAGCTGGAGGACGCGCGCGAGGCGCTGCGCGTGATCGAGGATCGCGAAGTGTTCGGCAAGATCGTGGTGGCGCCATGAGCGAGGACAAGCCCCAGCCGCTCTCCGGCGACGAGCTGCAGAAGATGCTCGACAACTCGCCCTTCATCGCCTTCCTCGGCCTCAAGATCATCGAGGCCGATCCCGCGAAGGAGCGCGTCACCATGAGCTGCGCCATGCGGCCGGAGTTCGAGCGCGGCAAGGGCACCGGCCAATGGCATGGCGGCCCGCTCGCCGCGATCATCGACACGGTAGGCGACTATGCCCTGATCATGGCGCTGCGCCGCGGCCTGCCCACGATCAATTTCCGGGTCGATTACCTCAGGCCCGCGATCAAGACCAACCTGATCACCACGGCCACCGTCCGGCGTGCCGGGAAGAGTGTCGGCGTCGTCGACGTCGACGTCTTCAACGAGCAGAAGGCGCTGCTCGCCATTGGGCGGGCGACCTATTCGACGCTGACCGGATAGGGCACGAACTTTGCTTCGCTCGGGCGTCAACGGAGGGGCTCATGACGAACAAGGTTTCACGTCGCGTGTTCGGAGCCGGCGCGCTCGCGACCGGCCTGATCGGAACATCATCCCTGCCCTCGTTCGCGCAGGGTGACCCCAAGCGCGGCGGCACGCTGGTAGCGACCTGGGGCGGCGGCGAGCCGCAGGCCTGCTATGTGCCGGCCGGCGGCGGGTCGAGCCCGACCTTCTCCTCTTCCAAGCTGTTCGAGCGGCTGGGCAACCGCCGCATGGACGGCGTCTTCGAGGGCGAGCTGGCCGAGAGCTGGAAGCCCGCCGCGGACTTCCAGTCCTACACCGTGAAGCTGCGCAAGGGCGTGAAGTTCCACGACGGCAAGGACATGACCTCGGCTGACGTCGTCTTCTCGATCGACGAGATATGGAAAAAGTACGCCGCCGCCTCGGCGCTGACCGATTACGTCGGCGTCGAGGCCCCCGACGCCGAGACGGTGGTCGTGAAGTTCAGCAAGCCGGTGCCGGAATTCTTCTTCTCCTCGCTGCTGTGCGGCAGCGTGAACTACATCGTGCCCAAGCACGTCTATGCCGGTAGCGACCCCATCACCAACCCGGCCAACAACGCACCCATCGCCACCGGCCCGTGGAAGTTCAAGGAGTGGGTGCGCGGCAGCCACTTCGAGTACGTCAAGAACGAGGCCTACTGGCGGCCGGGCTTTCCCTACATGGATCGGCTGATCATCCGTTACGTGCGCGATCCGGCCGGCCGCGCCGCCGCCATGGAGGCGGGCGAGATCCAGATCGGCGTGTTCAATCCCGTGGCGCCACCCGACATCAAGCGGCTGGTGGCGACCGGCAAGTTCGTCGCCACGCCCAAGGGCTACGAGGAGGGCGTGTGGTCGACCTCCTTCGAGGTCAACATGCGCAATCCGATCTTCGCCAAGCGCGAGGTGCGGCAGGCAATGTTCCACGCTATCGACCGCAGCATGATCGCCAAGACCGTCTACTACGGCTATGCCCGGCCCGGCACCGGCCCGGTCTTCTCGCCGAACAAGGAGTTCTTCACCCCCGACACCTACAAGACGGTGTACGACCCGAAGAAGGCGGCGGCGCTGCTCGATGCGGCAGGCTATCCCAAGAAGGGCGACGGCAAGCGCTTCACCCTCAACCTGCTGGCCGCCGGCTGGTTCACCGAGAACGGCAAGATCGGCGCCATCGTGAAGCAGGGGCTGGAGGATGTCGGCGTCGGCATCAACCTCACGGTCCCCGACCGGCCGACCTCGATCAAGCGTATCTACTCGGACTACGACTTCGACGTGGCGATCTCCAACCAGGCCAACCCGTCCGAGCCGGTGCCCTCGACGACGCAGTATTACACCAGCGACGGCATCAAGAAGGGCGTGCCCTTCCGCAACGCCTCGGGCTTCCATACTCCCGAGGTCGACGCTCTCGTGGAGAAGATCAAGGTCGAGACCGACCCGGCCAAGCGCAAGGCGATGGTGGTCGAGTTCCAGAAGATCACCACCCTGGAGGCGTCGAACCTCCCCCTGCTCGAGCTCGAATCGATCACGGTCGCCAGCGTCAAGGTGCAGAACCACTCCAACGACCCCAACTACCTGGCGGCGAGCTGGTACGATATATGGCTGGCGAGCTAGCGAATCTCCTTGCTGGGAGCGCGCCACTCCAGTGTCACTTCTTCTCATGACTCATGGGCGCCACTGGAGTGGCGCGCTCCCAGCAAGGAGGCGGGCATGACGGGGGCCGGCTCCTCGCGCCGGATGGCGGCCCTGAAGCTCCTGCGCCGCCGGCTGATCCAGGCCGTGCCGCTGATGCTGGGTGTCGTGGTGATCAACTTCGTGCTGATCCATCTCGCACCCGGCAGCTTCCTCGAATTGATGACCGCCGAGAACCAGGTAAGCGATCCCGCCACCATCGCGCTGCTGCGCAAGACCTACGGGCTCGAGGACCCGACCTGGCTGCAGCTGCTGAAATACATCTGGGCGCTGCTGCATTTCGACTTCGGCTTCTCCTACCGGCAGAACATGCCGGTGATCGACGCCATCCTGCTGAACCTGCCCGCGACGATCCTGCTGATGGTGTCGAGCATCGCCCTGGCGCTCGCGGTGGGTGTGGCGGCCGGCGTCGTCGCCTCGATGAAGGTCCGCACCTTCTGGGACACGATCGTCTCGGTGGCGGCGATGTTCTTCTTCGCCGCGCCCAGCTTCTGGCTCGGCATCATGATGATCGTGCTGTTCGCCGTGAAGCTGGGCTGGCTGCCCGTGGGCGGCATGGCGACCATCGGCGGAACGGGCGGCAGCATCGCCGGCGGCGCCGGCGGCATCCTCGACATCCTGCACCATCTGATCCTGCCGACCCTGGCGCTGGGCCTCTTCTATGCCGCCATCTACACCCGGGTCATGCGCTCCTCCATGCTCGAGGTGGCGCAGCTCGACTTCGTGCGCACCGCGCGGGCCAAGGGCCTGTCGCGCAACCAGGTGACGGTGCATCACGTGCTGCGCAACGCGCTGTTGCCGGTCGTCACCATCCTGGGGGTGCAGATGGGCACGGTGCTGGCGGGCAGCGTGGTGATCGAAAGCGTGTTCAGCTGGCCCGGTGTCGGCTCGCTGCTGTTCGACAGCGTGAGCTCGCGAAACTATCCCGTCGTGCTGGGCATCATGGTGCTGGGCTCGCTGGTGGTGATCACGGCCAACATCGCCGTCGACCTCGTCTATATGTGGCTCGACCCGCGCATCGAGATCCGCTGATGCAGCGCTTCGCCTTCCTCGGCCGCTTCGCGCGCAATCGCGGCGCCTTGGTCGGCGCGGTGGTGATCTTGGTCGTTGCCTTCGTGGCCGTGACGGCACCGTTCTTCTTCCCGCGTGACCCGCTGCGTATCGTCGGCCAGCCCGAGCTGTGGCCGGGCGAGGATCCCGACTTCCTGCTCGGCACCGATTCACTGGGTCGCGACATCCTCGCCATGATCGTGCACGGCGCGCGTGCCACCCTGCTGATCGGCCTGTTCGCCTCGGCCGTCGCCACGCTGATCGGCGTCACCATCGGGGCGATCGCGGGCTATTTCGGCGGCTGGACCGACGAGATCGCCATGCGCTCGGCCGAGCTGTTCCAGACCATCCCCAACCTGATCTTCGTGCTCACCATCGTGGTGATCCTGGGCTCGACCCTCACCAACATCGTCATCGCCATCGGCATCGTGAGCTGGACGCCGATCGCGCGCATGACCCGCGCCGAGTTCTTGTCGTTACGCGACCGCGAGTTCGTCCAGGCCTGCCGGTCGATGGGCATGGGCAATGCGGGCATCATCGTAGGCGAGATCCTCCCCAACGCGCTGCCGCCGGTGATCGTGCTGTCCTCGCTGGTGGTGGCGGGCGCCATCCTGTTCGAATCGGCCGTGTCGTTCCTCGGCCTGGGCGATCCCAACGTCGCGAGCTGGGGCCGGCTGGTGGGTGACGGACGCCAGCTCATCCGCAGCTCCTGGTACATCTGCGCCATCCCCGGTGTGGCCATCATGATCACCGTGCTCTGCCTCAACCTGATCGGCGACGGGCTGAACGACGCGCTCAATCCCAAGCTGCGGGATCGCTGAGGATGGCGCTCGCGCTGGAAGTGAAGGGCCTCAGCACGACGCTGTTCACCCGTCGCGGCGAGATGAAGGCGGTCGACGGGTTGAGCCTCAGCGTCGCCGCCGGCGAGACGGTGGCGCTGGTGGGCGAGTCGGGTTGCGGCAAGTCCTTGTCGGCGCTGTCGATCATGCGCCTGCTGCCCGATCCGCCGGCCCGCATCGTCGGCGGCGAGGTCCGGCTGAACGGCCGCGACCTCATGCCGATGCCCGAGGAGGCGCTGCTGGACATCCGGGGCAAGGAGATCGGCATGATCTTCCAGGACCCGATGAGCTCGCTCAATCCGGTGGCGACGGTGGCGACGCAGATCGTCGAGGTGCTGCGCAGCCATACCGACATGGGGCGCGCCGCCGCTCGTGCGCGCGCGCTCGAGCTGCTCGAGCTGGTCGGCATGCCCGACGCACCGCGCCGTCTCGACGAATATCCGCATCGCCTGTCGGGCGGCATGTGCCAGCGCGTGATGATCGCCATGGCGATCGCCTGCAATCCCTCGGTGCTGATTGCCGACGAACCCACGACCGCGCTCGACGTCACCGTGCAGGCGCAGGTGCTGGCGCTGCTCAAGAAGCTGCAGGCCGACTCGGGCATGGCGATGATCTTCATCACCCACGATCTCGGCGTCGTGGCCGAGACCGCCGATCGCGTGGTGGTGATGTATGCCGGCCGCAAGGTCGAGGAGGCCGGCGTCGATGCTTTGTTCGAGACACCGTTGCATCCCTATACAGCGGGCCTGATCGGCGCCACGCCCATCCCCGGCGCGGAGCGCGCGGCCCGGCTGGCCGATATTCCCGGCATGGTGCCGGCGCTCAACGCCTTGCCACCCGGCTGCGCCTTTGCCGATCGCTGCCCCAAGGTCATGGACCGCTGCCGGCAGGAGATCCCCCTGCTCACGCAACCCGCGCTTGGCCGGCTCGTGGCCTGCTTCGCGGCGGAAACAGCCTGACCATGTCGCTGCTCTCGCTGCGCGACGTGCATGTGCACTTCAACACCGCCCAGGGCACGGTGCGCGCGGTCAACGGCGTCAGCCTCGACCTAGCGGTCGGCGAGACGCTGGGCCTGGTCGGCGAATCGGGCTGCGGCAAGTCCACGCTCGGCAAGGCGATCATGAAGCTGGTGCCGATCGCGGGCGGCGAGGTGATCATCGACGGCGTCGACATCGCGCCGCTCGACCGCCGCCAGCTCGCGCTGATGCGGCGCAAGGTGCAGATGATCTTCCAGGATCCCTACGGCTCGCTCAATCCGCGCTCGACGGTCGGCCGCTCGGTAGCGCAGCCGCTGCAGATCGCGGGCTGGACGGCGGAGGCCACGGTCGAGCGCGTCGAGACGCTGCTGCGCTGGGTCGGCTTGCCGGTCGATGCCAAGCAGCGCTACCCGCACGAATTCTCCGGCGGGCAACGCCAGCGCATCGGCATCGCCCGCGCGCTGGCGCTCAGCCCCAAGCTCATCATCTGCGACGAGCCGGTGTCGGCGCTCGACGTCTCGGTGCGGGCGCAGGTGATCAACCTGCTCGAAGACCTTAAATCGCAGTTCGGCGTGTCCTACCTGTTCATCAGCCACGACCTCTCCGTGGTGGAGCACATCGCGGATCGGGTGGCGGTGATGTATCTCGGTCTGCTCGTCGAGGCCGGCGGCCGCGACCAGATATGGCGCAACCCGCAACATCCCTACACCAAGGCATTGCTGGCGGCGGCGCCGATCGCCAATCCCAGGCTCGCCCGTGCGCGCCAGCGCACGGTACTGCAAGGCGAGCTGCCGAGCCCGCTCGATCCACCAACCGGCTGCCCCTTCCATTCGCGCTGCCCGATTGCGCAGGATCGCTGCAAGATCGACAAGCCGCTTCTGCGGCCGGTCGGCGCCGGCACGCTCGCGGCCTGGCACTTCGTCTAGCACTCCGCTAGGGTGCGGCGCGGTCGAACCCTGTTGGAGAGCGGCGTTTGTTCAGGCGGTGGCTTCTCGGCTTCCTCGTTCTAGGCGTTGCCGGCGTGCTGGGCTTCATGGCCTTCGCCTGGCGCCCGGCCATGGCGCCGATCGAGACGCCGGCACCGAACGCGTTCGCGCCTGAGCTGGTGGCGAAGGGCAAGGTGCTGGCGGAGGCCGGGAATTGCGCGAGCTGTCACACCGCCGAGGGTCAGCCGCGCTTCGCCGGCGGCCATGTCTTCCATACGCCGTTCGGCATCCTTCATTCGACGAACATCACTCCCGACCCCGAAACCGGCATCGGCCGCTGGTCGGAGACCGCCTTCGCGCGGGCGATGCGCGAGGGGGTGGCCCGCGATGGTTCCCACCTGTTCCCGGCCTTTCCGTTCGACCATTTCACCAAGCTCACCGATGCCGACATCAAGGCGTTGTATGCCTATCTGATGACCCTGGCCCCCGCGAGCGCGCGGCGTATGCCCAACGATCTGCTGTTTCCTTTCGATATCCGTGCGCTGCAGGCAGCCTGGAAGGCACTTTATCTCGACCAGGGCGCGTTCCGGCCCAATCCGGCGCGGAGCGAGGAATGGAATCGCGGCGCCTATCTGGTCGAAGGCCTCACCCATTGCGGCGCCTGCCACACGCCGCGCAACGTGCTGGGCGCCGAGCAGACCGGTCACCCCTATGCCGGCAGCCTGGTCGATGGCTGGGTGCCCCCGGCCCTCGACCTCAGTGCCTCGCCCGCGCGCTGGACCAAGGAGGAGCTGGTCACCTTCCTGCGCGGCGGCACCACCGTGCGCGGCCGCGCCGTCGGATCGATGGGGCCGGTGATCAAGGCCTTGGCCGCGCTGCCCGATTCGGACATCCAGGCCATTGCCGCCTACTTCATCGACTTCAATCGGCCGCTCAATCCGACGCCGGAGGACGCTACGGTAAAGGCGCTGCGGGCGGCGGCAGGCAAGGGCGTGCCCATGACGGTGTGGAAGCGCGAACCCAGGCGCTTTCGCGGAGAGCAGCTCTATGTCACCGCGTGCGGATCGTGCCACGACAACGGCGGCTCCACACCGGTCGCGACACGCTCGGAGCTCGCCCTCAGCACCGCTCTATGGCAGCGTTCGCCACACAATTTCATCAACATCGTCCTCGACGGCGTCGGCAGTCCCGACGATGCGCCGGGCCCGATGATGCCGCCTTTCCGCAACGCCTTGAGCGATCGCGATATCGCGGAGATCGCCGACTATCTCAGACGCACGCGCGTCGGCGAGCCGCTCTGGCCGTTTTTCGGCCAGGCCGTCCAGACGATGCGCAGCCAACCCCGGTCCTGGCCGGTCCTCCGATGAGGTATGTTCGTGACATGATGTCATTACGCGTTTTCGTCGCCCTGCTGCTTACCGCGACCGCTGGCGAAGCGGCCGCCCAGACCATGGCCTTCGGCTGCCCCGCTGCGGGCACGACGTTTATCTTCGACAGCGGCACCAAGGTCGTGTCGCGCGGCCAGGACGGCGTGGACTGCAAGATGGATACGGTCGATGGCGCGCCCTTCAAGATGCGCGCCCTGCTGATTCCCAATCCCGGACCCGACGGCAGCGATACCTCGACGTTCCTCGCCACCCTGAAGCCCGAACGCCTGTGGCCGCTCAGCGTCGGCAAGAAGGTCGAGGCGCGCCTTACCACGCCGCAGGGAAACTGGAGCTACATCCTGCAGGTCGCGGAGTACGAGCAGCGCAGCGGACCGCGCGGCGCCCTGGTCGACACTTTCGTGATCGAGCTCAACGAGCAGGGACCCGACGATTTCCGGTCGCGATCACGCTGGTGGATCTCGCCGGCGGAGAAATACATGATCCGTTTCGACGCCACCAACAGCAAGCAGGTGTCGAACCGCGCCGTGGTGACCGAGATCAAACGCTAGGGATGGTGTTGGCGCCGCACACCAGCGTCGCCACCCGCTCACCCGGCGCCGGCCGGTAGGCGCCCGCCATCAGCGCCGCCAGGCCGGTGGCGCCCGCCGGCTCGGCGATCAGCCGCAGCTCCTCCCATAGGGTGCGTTGGGCATCGCGCACCGCATCATCGGTCACCAGCACCGAGTCGCGCACCAGCCTCTGGGCGATCTCGAAGTTTGGCGTCCCGATCCGGCTGGCGCCCAGCGCATCCGCCGCGATGCCCGAGATGGCGACGTCGACCGGCCGGCCGGCGCGACGCGCCTCGAACAGGGTAGGTGTGCCTTCGGTCTCGACGGCGACGATCTTCACGGTCTCACCGAGCGCCGCGGCACAGCCCGCGATCAGCCCGCCACCGCCCACGGCAATCAGGAGCGTGTCGAAGCCCGCCTGCTCGGCGAATTCCAGCGCCACGCTGCCGGCCCCCACGAACACCTGCGGATCGTCGTAGGCCGCGACGACCAGCGCGCCCGTCTCGGCAGCGCGCTTGGCCGCGGCGGCGCGCGCCTCCTCATAGACAGCGCCGATCTGGTGCACGACGGCGCCGTAGCTCCTGAGCCGGGCGACCTTGGCCGGCGAGGCGATGGTCGGCACGAAGATCTCGGCCGTGTGGCCGAGCGCACGGGCGGCGTAGGCCGCCGCCGCGCCGTGGTTGCCGCCCGACGCAGCGACGATGCCGGCTGCAGGCACCGGCGAGGCCAGCAGCTTGTGGAAGGCACCGCGGCCCTTGAACGAGCCGCTGACCTGCAGCGATTCGAGCTTCAGCGCCAGAGGCCAGGGAAAGCCCGCGAGCTCGACCGCGGGCGTGCGCCGGACATGCGGGCGGATGCGTGCCCACGCCGCTTCGACATCGGCTCTGGAGATCATCGGCTGCGGCAGGCGTCGACGTGGCGCAGAAAATGGTCGAAGTCGGGAGTGGAGGCGCGCGGGTCCTTGGCCTCCTCGTCGTAGCGACGCAGACGTACCGCCTCGGCATGGAGCGGATGGGCGCGGAAGGCCGCAAGCTCCTCGGCCGACATCAACCCGCCCTGGAGCTCGAGGCTGCGCACCGAATCGGGCGCCAGCTTGCCGAAGTAGTCCGACTCGGTGGTGCAGAGGTAGCGCTTGGCCGCGACGTGCAGACGGACGGGCTCGCTCACCTCGGGGCCGAAGCGCTCGGCCAGCCATCGGGCGCCCAGCTCCTCGTGCACGTCATCGACACCGCGCGCGGCGGGATCTTCACCGAGCTTGTGGATCATGTGGCCGACGTCGTGCAGCAGCGAGGCCAGCACGGTCGCGGGTGGCGCGCCGTCGGCCTCGGCATGGGCCGCGGCCTGCAGCGCATGCTGCAGCTGGTTGATCTCGCTGAGGCCGTAGCGGCGCGTGGCGCGGCCGACGAAGATGTCCAAGAGTTCCTGGCGAAGGGGCGTACCGAGGGGCGTGCTCATGCTCTCTTTTTACCACGAACGACCCGCGGGTAACCCGGAATCGTCGCCAACGCATGGCGCAGCGGGTCGGCGGTCCAGGCCTGGGTGACGAAATTGCCGTGCATCTCCCAATGGCCGCAGTCGACCATGGCCACCGTGCCGGGGGTCAGAGACGCCGGCACCTTGGTCGCCACATCAATGCGCCGCTTGGCGAGCAGGCCTTTCAGCGTGCCATTCTCCTCGCGGGTCGATTCGGTGAAGGCGCTGAACAGGAAGGCCTGCTTGCGACGGAGCGCGAACCAGGCCGCGAACTTGTCCTCGTCGCCATAGAGCGAGTCCATCAGGATCACGCCCTTGAGGCGATGGCCGGCGCCACCGCGCGCCAGCGCGTAGGCGGCCGAGACGTAGCCGCCGCTGTAGGACACGATCAGCACCGGCGCCGCATTGAGGCGCGGCCCGACGCGGCGGTCGCCGTGCAGCCGCATCAGCCGCTCCGCCGCCTCGTCGATGTAAGCGGCGAAGTGGCCGAGCTTCCAGAAATTGCCGGCGCTCGAATCGCCGGCGTCGAAGGCGAGCTGCGGCGCGACGAGGGCGGCGTTGAGGCCCGACTCGGCGAGCTGGCGCGGCACGGCCTGGCGCACCATGACGTCGCGCTCGAGCGTGGCCCCCTGGCCGTGCAGGTAGAGCACGAGCAGCGACGGCAGCGACGGATCGAAGCCGGCAGGCAGATGGAGCAGCGAGCGGCGGTCGCTATAGGACACATCTTCCCAGTAGATGTCGCCGCGCAGCGAGGTATGGCCGCGCCGCTTGCCGTCGCGCACGTCGAGGAAGGGCTTGTTGGTCTTCGGCAGGAGGCCGCGATAGGGGAAGGCCGAGGTGTTGAAGGCGACGAGCTGGCTCTTCGCCTCCTTCACCGGCTGCAGCGGCGGTGCCGCGACAGCAACCTTCCGGGTCGCAGCCTTTGTCGGCTGTTTCGTCGTTCGCGCGTGCGCAGCCGTCGGCATCAGGAGCAGCCCCGCCAACAGCGCGCGACGCTTCACGCGGCCGCTGGCCGCTCTTTGGTGAGCGGCATCAGCACGGAGAAGAAGGCCGGCAGCGCGATCAGGTAGGCGAAGGCGCCCATCAGCACGACGGCGGGCAGGCCGAAGCTGGTGGCCACGATCGGCACCAGGGCGGCGCCGATCACCGAGAA
>CANIRG010000016.1 GCA_947469635.1 Rhodospirillales bacterium
CACGCTCAATGCCTGCATCGCCGCCTACAACAACACTCCCCGAAAATGTCTTGGGTACAAGACCCCCGCTGAGGTACTTCTTCCTAAACTGTTGCACTTCAAACGTGAATCCACACCCTCGCTACGCTCGGGATGACACTGGCGCTTGACCGAAAATTGTCATCCCGAGCGTAGCGAGGGATCTCGGGGACGCCGGTTCGCCCACGGGCGCGCAGCTTCGAGCTGGCCGGCCAGACGGAAAAGCACAGCCTCCGCGCCGAAGGCGGCGGAGAACATCACGCCTACCGGCAGGCCCTCGGGCGTCCAATGCAGGGGCACCGACATGCTGGGCTGGCCGCTCATGTTGAAGAGGCCGGTGAAGGGCGAGAACGTCAGGATCGCTTCACGATAGGCCGCCATGTCGGGGTTGTTGGTGTGCTGGGCGCCCAGGAGCACCGGCGGCTTGGTCATCGTCGGGCTCATCAGCACATCGTATTTCTCATGAAAGGCCGCCATGCGCCGGCCGTGGCGATGGATGGCGCGCTGGGCTCGGGCATAGGCTTCGGCCGGCAGGGTCGCCGCGAAGTCGGCGGCGTCCTGCACCACCGTATCGACCTCGCCGCGCCTGGGCTCGACGCCGCCGTTCAGCAGCAGGACAGACACCCGCAGGTTGGTCGCCACGAGCACCCAGAGCGACTGGGCGAGCTCCGGCCAGTCGACTTCCGGCAAGGCCGGCTCGACGTGATGGCCGAGCTCTTCCATCAGCCTGGCCGCATTCTCGACGGCCTTGGTGCATTCGGGATCTACCGCCACGCCCGAGAAGGGCGTGAGCTGGAGGGCGACGCGCAGGCGGCCAGGCGGCGTGCCGACCTCCTTCAGGAAGGGACGCTCCACAGGCGGCGCGCAATAGGGATCGCCCGGCGCAGCGCCGTGGGTGCAGTCGAGCATCGCCGCGCTGTCGCGCACGGAGCGGGTCAGCACATGGTTGATGGCGAGGCTGCCCCAGCCCTCGCCCACCATCGGGCCGGACGGCGTGCGCGCCCGCGTGGGCTTGAGGCCAAACAGGCCACAGGCGGAGGCGGGGATGCGGATCGAGCCGCCCCCATCGCTGCCATGGGCCAGGGGCACGATGCCTGCGGCCACCGCGACGGCCGCGCCGCCGGAGGAGCCGCCCGAGGTCCGCGTCGGGTCCCAGGGATTGCGCGTGATGCCGGTCAGGCTCGTCTCGGTCGAGGCGGCGATGCCGAGCTCCGGCGTGGTCGTCTTGCCGAAGATGACCACGCCCGCGCGCTTGTAGCGCTGGACGAGCGTCGAATCGTGGTCGGCAGGCGGCGCGTTGCGGGCGAGCCGCGAGCCGTTGCGGGTGGGCGTGCCTTCGAGCGCAACGGAGACGTCCTTCAGCAGGAACGGCACGCCGCGGAAGGGACCCTCGGGCAGGCCCGCCGCGATCGCCGCGCGGGCCCTGTCGGGAAAGAGCTGCGAGAGGGGGTTGAGTGTGCTCTGCACGGCGTTGGCGCGCGCGACGGCCTCGTCGAGCAGCTCCTGCGGGCTCGCCTTTCCGGCGGCGACCAGGGCAGCCAGTGCCAGCCCGTCGTTGGTGTCGTAAGCGCTCATCTACATCATCCCCGGTTCGCCGAGGTTGGTTCCGTCGATCATGCGGCTGTAGCGGAAGGGATAGGGGTCGACGATCGGCGGATCGCCGGCGATCAGGTCAGCCGCGAGCCGCCCCGCCGCCGGCCCGATGCCGAAGCCGTGGCCGGTATAGCCGGTGGAGAGGTACAGGCCCGGCATCGTGTCCACGGCCGAGATCACCGGGATGCCGTCGGGTGTCGAATCGATCATGCCGCCCCAGGATTGCGCCACCTGCAGGCCGGCCAGCGCTGGATAGTGCTCGGCGAGCTTGGTGAGGCCCTGCTTCACAAGGTCGGGGTCGGCGGCCGGATCGAGCGTGCGTTGCCGTTCGAAGGGGGACACGCCGTCGAACGACCAGCGTGCCAGGGCTTCCGGTCCTTCGAAGAACGAGCGGCCGATGCCGAACTTCAATCCCGCGCGCCGCTTCTTGAAGGTCGGCCAGAACTGACGGGCATACATGAGGCCCTGCGGCGACAGCTCGACCAGCCCGCGCCCGCCCAGCCCGACCGTATAGCCACCGTCGAGACGGCGACGGATCGTGACGTCGGGCAGCGACAGGCCGCCGTCGGTGACCGTCGGTGCGGCGGCCGTGGCGAATGAGGTGGAGCGCACGCCGGCCTGCGGCAGGCGAATGCCGTGGCGACGGCAGAAGAGCGAGCTCCAGACGCCGCCCGCGCACAGAACGGCACGGGTGCGGATCGCGCCCTTCTCGGTGATGACGCCCGAGACCTTGCCGGCCTCCGTCTCGAGGCCGCGGGCGGCGCAGTCCTGATGAATCGTTACTCCCAGCCGCCGAGCACCCTCGGCGATGGCAGGCCCGGCAAGCGAAGGCTCGGCGCGGCCGTCGGTCGGCGAATGTATGCCGCCGATCCAGTCACCCGTGCTGCCGGGCGTCAAGGCCTTGGCCTCCGCGGGGCTCAGCACGCGGCTGTGCATCTGATGGTCGCGGGCACGGAGCGTCCAGGCCTCCCACATCGCGAGGTCGGCGGGCCGGTCGGTGACGTAGACGATGCCGGTGCGGCGAAAGCCCAGTTCCACACCCAGCTCGCGCCCGAGGTCCCCCCAGATTGCCAGGCTCTTCATGGCCAGCGGCAGCTCACGCAGGTCTCGATGCTGCTGGCGGCACCAACCCCAGTTGCGGCTGGTCTGCTCACCGCCGACCCGGCCTTTTTCGACCAGGGCAACCGAGTGCCCCTTCTTCGCCAGGGCATAGGCGGCGGCGCAGCCGGCGATGCCGCCGCCGATCACCACGACATCGGCCGTAGCCGGCAGTCCTTCGTCGCTCGCAACAGCCTGTACGGAAGGAGACATCGACACCCCTGGACCCTTGTCGGTCATGGCTGGTCTCCTATATCCATCGGCGGTTGAATTCACGTCAAATGGACAAAGAAAAATGAATGGCGATCCCGCTGCGGCCCAGCCGCATCAATTCCAGGCCGAAGTCGCCGAGCTGCTGAACCTGATGGTTCACTCCGTCTACTCGGAGACCGACATCTTCCTGCGGGAGCTGGTCTCCAACGCTTCCGATGCCTGCGACAAGATCCGCTATGACGCCATCGCCACGCCCGAGCTGCTGGCCGGGGACGACAGGCTGGCGATCCGCATCGTGCCCAATGCGGAGGCCAAGACCCTCACGATCTCCGACAACGGGATCGGCATGGACCGCCAGGAGCTGATCGACAATCTCGGCACGGTCGCGAAATCCGGCACCAAGGCTTTCCTGAAGGGAATGAAGGACGCGAAGGAAGGGCTGGGCCTGATCGGCCAGTTCGGCGTCGGCTTCTATGCCGCCTTCATGGTGGCCGACCGGATCGAGGTGACGAGCCGCCGGGCAGGGGCGTCGGAGGCCTGGGTCTGGACCTCCGCCGGCGGGGCGGGCTTCGAGATGGTGCCGGCGAGCGAGGAACAGGCCAAGCGCGTGCCGCGTGGCACCGAGATCGTGCTGCACCTCAAGGACGATGCAGCGAAATACCTGCAGCCGTTCGAGCTGGAGCGGATCGTCAGGACCTATTCGGACCATATCCTCTTCCCCATCGAGCTGGTCGACGACAAGGGCGAGGCACGCCAGATCAATGCCGCCAGCGCCCTGTGGCAGCGCTCGAAGTCCGAGGTGAAGCCGGAGGACTACGCCCAGGCGTATCGCACGCTGGCGATGGCCTTCGACGAGCCGGCCCTCACGCTGCATTACAAGGTCGAGGGGCGGCAGTCCTATGCCGTGCTGCTGTTCGTGCCGACCACGCCGCCGTTCGACCTCGCCGACCCCGGCCGCAAGGGACGGGTGAAGCTCTATGTCCGCCGCGTCTACATCACCGACGATGCCGAGCTGCTGCCGCCCTACCTGCGGTTCGTGCGCGGCGTCGTCGACAGCGAGGATTTGCCGCTCAACCTCTCGCGCGAGATGCTGCAGAACAACCCGCAGGTCGTGCAGATCCGCAACGGCCTCACCACGCGTGTCATCAGTGAGCTGGAGAGCACGGCGACCAAGGACGCCGATACCTTCACCAAGGTCTGGACGGCGTTCGGGCCAGTGCTGAAGGAAGGTCTCTACGAGGATCACGAGCGCCGCGGCCAGCTTCTTGCCCTGGCACGCTTTCCCTCGACCGCCGGAGACGGGCTGCGCTCGCTCAAGGACTATCTCGCCGACCTCAAGCCCAACCAGACCGAGATCTATTACCTGGTGGGCGAGAGCATCGATCGCCTCAAGTCCAATCCCAAGCTGGAGGCCGCTCGGGCCCGAGGCATCGAGGTGTTGCTGCTGACCGACGCGATCGATGCTTTCTGGACGACCATGCCGCAGGAGTTCGAAGGCAAGCCGCTGAAGTCGCTGAGCCAGGGAGATGTCGACTTCGGATTGGTGCCTCTCGTCGACAAGGCCGAGGGCGAATCGGACAAGAAGACCAGCGTCGAAGACGACACGGCTGTCATCGAGGCCGTGAAGGGTGCGCTCGGTGACAAGGTCTCAGAGGTGCGGGCGTCCCAGCGCCTGACCGAAAGCGCCTCCTGCCTCGTGGCCACCGCCCAGGGCCGCGATCGCGAGCTGGAGCGCCTGCTCGCGCGCCAGAACCGCGGCAGCGGCGCCAAGCCGATCCTCGAGCTGAACATGGGCCACGACATGGTTCGGGCGCTGGGGACGGCGCGGACCGCCGGCCGCGAGGACGATGTGCTGGATCTGGCGAGCCTGCTTCTCGACCAGGCCCATATCCTCGATGGCGAAATCCCCGCCGATCCGGCTTCTTTCGCGAGAAGGCTCAATGCCTTTGTGGTTCGCGGGCTCCGAACCGGCTAGAGCCATGCATTGTCGTAATTGTGCACTGGCCTGAGGCCAATTCGTCGGGCAAAGTCGCAGCCCAATGCTCAAAATAGAAGCACTAACAAAGGTCTATGGGGGGTAGCGGCCGTCGACAACGTCACCTTCGACGTTCCGGCGGGCCAGATGGTCGGGATCATCGGCCGCTCCGGCGCCGGGAAGTCGACCCTGCTACGCATGATCAACCGGCTGACCGACCCGACCTCGGGCCGCATCCTGTGGCAGGAGGCTGACGCCGTCGATGTCGGCGCCCTGCGCGGTCGCCGCCTGCGCGAATGGCGGGCGCGCTGCGCCATGGTCTTCCAGCAGTTCAACCTCGTGCCGCGTCTGCAGGTGCTGACCAACGTCCTGATCGGCCGCATCAGCTATCGCGGCACCCTGCCCGGCCTGCTCGGCTTCTTCTCCGACCAGGACCGCGCGCTCACGGTACGGGCGCTCGAACGGCTCGACATGGTCGACCATGCGCTGCATCGCGCCGATGCCCTGTCGGGCGGCCAGCAGCAGCGCGTCGCCATCGCCCGCGCGCTGGTTCAGGAACCCAAGATCCTCCTGGCCGACGAGCCGATTGCCTCGCTCGACCTGCGCAACGCCACCATCGTCATGGATGCGTTGCGCCGCATCAACAAGGAAGACGGCATCACCGTCATCGCCAACCTGCATCTGTTGCAGTCAGCACGGGACTATTGCGACCGCATCATCGGCATGCGCAAGGGCACGATCGTGTTCGATGGCCCGCCCTCGGCGCTGACCGACGCGCAGGCTCGCGAGATCTATGCTGTCGGCGGCGATGGGACCGAAGAAGAGGTCGCCATGGTCATGGACGCCACCTCGGCTCCGGTCCGGCACTGAACCAAAAAAGAGAACAGGGAGAAACCATGATCGAGCGCACCTTGCGAAGGGCTGTTCTGGCCGGCCTGGCATCGGCCGTCCTCGCCGCCGTCCCGGCCTCGGCCGACGAATTCATCGGCGGCTGGCAGACGAAGTTCCCGGTCGTGAAGTACGGCGTCATCCCGGTCGAGACGCAGGGCCAGACGACCAAGTCGATGGATACCTTCCTGGCCCATGCCCAGAAGGAAACCGGCGCGAAGTGGGAACTCTACACCGCGACCGACTATTCCGGCGTGATGAACGCGCTGATCGCGGGCCAGATCCACGTCGCCTGGCTCTCGGGCTTCAGCTACTGCCAGACCCACGGCGATTCCAAGGGCGGCGTCGAGGCGCTGGTGGCGGCCCAGGAGCCGGACGGCTCGATGGGCTACAATGCCGTGATCGTCGTCAAGGCCGACAGCCCCTACAAGACCTACGAGGATCTCAAGGGCAAGGTCGTCGCCCGCACCGATCCGCTCTCGGGCTCGGGCTATCTCATCCCGACGGCGGCCTTCCGCCAGATGGGCAAGCCGGTCGACCAATATTTCCAGAGCCCGCTGGCCGGCGGTCATCCGCAGGCGGTGCTGGGCGTGCTGCGCGGCACCTACGAAGGCGCCTTCACCTGGACCAGCAAGGACGACAATATCGGCAACCTGCGCCAGATGATGAACAAGAACCTGCTCAAGCGCGAGCAGATCCGCATCGTCTGGACCTCGCCGCAGCTTCCGTCGCCGCCGGTGGTGATCCGCAAGGACCTGCCGCTTGAGATGCGGGCCGACATCGAGAAGCTCTTCATCCGCCTCAAGGACCACAGCATGCCGCTGGCCGAGTCGGTGGCCCAGGGCAAGACCAACGGCATGGTCCGCGTCTATCACGAGGACTATCGCCTGATCTGCCAGGCCGCCGACCTCGAGCGCGAATCGCGCAAGAAATAGCGCGGGAGCGTTCGGGTCCGACATGTCGATGAGTGAGGGAGCCGCCCGGTTCGAGCGGCAGTACGCGGAGTATCGCCGCGGCAAGACGCTGTGGACCGCCGTGTTCTGGGCGGGCTTCGTCGTCTGCTTCGTCGTGTCGATGATCGTGGCGCGCTTCGACGTGGTGGCGTTGGCCGCCGGCCTGCCGCGCACCACCGAGTTCCTGGTCAAGCTGATCCCGCCGATCGGCTGGTCGACCTTCGCCCACGACATGGGCGAATGGTACTGGGGCCTCGGCAAGTGGCTCACCAGCCTCCTCAACACGCTGCTGATGGCCTATCTCGCGACCGTGCTGGGCACCATCATCGGCGGCGCGCTTTCGTTCTTTGCGGCGCGCAACCTGGTGAAGCATTACGCCGTCTACTGGGTCACGCGCCGCGTGCTGGAGATTGCCCGCACCGTGCCGGACATTGTCTGGGCGTTGCTCTTCGTGCTCGCGTTCGGCATCGGCCCGCTGGCCGGCGTGCTCGCCATCACCATCCATACGCTCGGTGCGCAGGGTAAATTGTTCGCCGAGGTCAACGAGAACGTGAGTCGTCTGCCGATCGAGGGCATCCGGGCGTCCGGCGGCAACTGGCTGCACGAGATGCGCTACGGCGTGCTGCCGCAAGCCCTGCCGAACTACATGTCCTACACCTTCTGGCGCATCGAGCTGAACGTACGCTCGGCGACGATCGTGGGCTTCGTCGGTGCCGGCGGCATCGGCCACGACCTGTTCACCTCGATCCAGCTGCTCTATTTCGCCGATGCCGGCGCCATCCTGCTGATCGTGGTGGGCACCATCATGCTGATCGACATTTTGAGCGAACGCTATCGCCATCTCCTGATCGGCAAGGAGCAGCTCAGCCAATGAGCCTCACCGCCTCCGAGATCGAAACAGCGCGCGCCCGCCTGCCGCGTGCCTTTGCCGCCGACCCTGCCGAGCAGTGGAAGCGCCGGCTGGTGTGGGGGGCCGCGACCGCGCTCACCATCTACTGCCTCTATCGCTTCGGCTTCTTCACCTGGATCTTCGCCGACGGTGTGCTGAAGTTCGGTTCGGTCGTGGTCGCCCAGCTCTTTCCGCCCACGGGCTTCGACCAGTTGCCGATGTTCCTGCGGGTCATGGGCGAGACGCTGGCCATGGCTTTCCTCGGCACCGTGCTGGGGGCGGTCGTGGCCTTTCCTTTGGCCTTCCTCGCCTCCAAGAACATGATGCCGTTCCGGCCGCTGCAGTTCGGCACGCGCCGTTTCGCCGACCTGCTGCGCGCCTTCGACTATCTGATCTGGGCGCTGATCTTCGTGCGTGCGATCGGGCTCGGCCCCATGGCCGGCATCATGGCCATCGCCATCGTCGAGGTCGGCACCTTCATCAAGCTCTATTCCGAGGCGATCGAGAATCTCGACCGCAAGCAGATGGACGGCATCCGCGCCGCCGGTGGCGGCCGCCTGCACGTCATCCGCTATGGCGTGCTGCCGCAGGTCATGCCGATGATGATCTCCAACACCCTCTACATGTTCGAGCACAATGCGCGCTCGGCCTCGATCCTGGGCATCGTCGGCGCCGGCGGCATCGGCTTCCTGCTGTCGGACCGTCTGCGCGCCTACGAGCTGCAGGAAGCCTGCCTGATCATCCTGATCGTGATCCTGACGGTCTACGCCATCGACTTCCTGTCCAAGAAGCTGCGCGAGAAGATCATCGGCGACGACCGCCATGCGCCTGTTGCCGACGACGTGCCGCAATTCACCGAACCGAAAGCAAAGTAGATGCGCGCCATCATCATTGGAGCGGGCCGTGGCAGCCGGCTGATGCCGACCACCGAGAACTCGCCCAAGTGCTTCGCCGAGATCCAGGGCAAGCGCATCCTCGACTGGACCGTGGAGGCGCTGAAGGGCGGCGGCTGCACCGAGATCGTGTTCATCGGCGGCTATCGCATCGACTCGGTGAAGCGCGAGTATCCCGAGTTCGTGTTCCGCGAGAACAAGGACTGGGAGAACAACAACATCCTGGTGTCGCTGATGTGCGCCGAGGATTTGATGGATCGGCCCTTCGTCACCAGCTACTCCGACATCCTGTTCACCAGGGAGGTCGTGCGCGGGCTGGTGGACTCGAAGGACGAGCTGTCGCTCGGCATCGATACCGACTGGCGCGAGCACTACAAGCCGCGGACCCAGCACCCGCCGCACGATGCCGAGAAGGCGATCACCAGGGGCGGCAAGGTCGAGCGCGTCTACCGCACCATCCCCTACGACGACGCCACCGGCGAGTTCATCGGCGTCGCCAAGTTCGGCGAGAAGGGCGCGCAGCAGTTCCGCGACTTCTATCACCGCCGCAAGGCGGAGTTCTGGGACAAGCCCTATCGCGAGGCCGCGATCTTCCAGAAGGCGTACCTGATCCACATGTTCCAGGACATGATCGAGCAGGGCACCCCGTTCGGGCATTTCGATACGCCGGGCAAGTATCGTGAGATCGACACGCAGGAAGACATGAACCTCGCCCAGACGCTGTGGAAGCCGTGAGCCAATAATGAAAACACTGCCGCTGTTTCCGTCGTCGATCGTGGGTTCGATCCCGCGCCCTCTCGTCGTGCGCGAGCTGATCGAGAAGCCCGTGTGGGACGAGACCGACACCAACACCATGGATGCCGCCATCCGCTTCGTGGTGGCAATGCAGGAGCGCGCCGGCCTCGACGTGGTGAACGACGGCGAATGGCGCCGCCGTTCCTACATCGGCGTCATCGCCGAGCTGGCGCACGGCTTCACCCTCGAGATCAATCCCGCCGACGGGCGGCCCTGGACCGTCGTGACCGAGACGCTCACGCCCAAGCCGGCCGGCTTCATCGCGGCCGAGGCGAAGTTCGTGAAGCAGGTCGCCAAGGTCGCGACCAAGATCACCCTGCCGGCGCCGGCGCTGCTGGGCGAGCGCCTGTGGGATGCCGAGCGCTCCAAGCCGGCCTATCCCGACCGCGACGATTTCGTGCGCGCCTGCGTGGCGCCGCTGCGCGCCGAGATCGCGCTGCTGCAGGACATGGGCGTGGAGATCGTGCAGATCGACGATCCGCACCTCTGCCTGTTCGTCGATCCCGACGTGCGCCGGAAGTACGACAATCCCGACCGTGCCGCCGACTTCGCCGTCGACATGATCAACGAGACGGTGAAGGGCTTTGGCGGCATCAAGTTCGCCGTCCACCTCTGCCGCCGCGCCGGCGCCCGCGTACGTGGCGAGAAGCACCATGCCGGCACCTACGGTCCGATCCTGCCCCAGCTCAACAAGCTCCAGGTCCAGCATCTCACGATGGAGTTCACGGCCGCGGGCGCCGACGATCTCGAGAGCCTGGGCCGCCTGCGCGAGGATTTCGAATTGGGTCTGGGTGTGGTCGACGTGACGCCCGGCGCTCCCGAGGCTGCTACGCTCATCGCCTCCCGCGTCGAGCGGGCACTGACGCGCATCGACAAGAAGCGCATCACCCTCAACCCCGATTGCGGCTTCGCGCCGGGCTCGGCCGCCAAGGTCGACACCGACGAGGTCTATCTCAAGCTCAAGGCCGAAGCCGAGGCCGCCCGGATGCTGCGCGAGAAGTACGCGTAGTCCCTTTCCTCCCCATTCAAATGGGGAGGAAAGATCAGAGCGAGAAAACTCAGAGCAAAAACGTGTTCGTGCGATCCAGGAAGTCGTGCATGTGCACGATCATCTGGTCGTCTTCGAGCAGGCAGACGCCGTAGGCGGGCGGCTCGTGGCTGCCGGCGATGCGGCCTTCGATGACGAAGTCGAGCGCCACCTGGTGGCTGGTGGCGCGCAGGGTCGAGATCGGGATGCCGCGCCAGCTTCCTGCCACCGGCCGGTGTAGATGGCCGAAGAAGAGGTGGCGGATATTGGTCCGGCCTTCGATGGCGTCGTGGAAGGGCTTGGGCTCCAGCAGCGAGATATCGTCCATGCGCTTCAGCCGCACCTTGAAGGGCGGATGATGCATGAAGACGATCACCGGCCGATTGCCCGCTTGGTCGAGCGTCGATTTCAGCCAGGCGCCGCGCTTCTCGCAGAAGGTGCCCCAGGGCTTGCCGGGCTCGTTGGTGTCCAGGCAGATGCCCAGCACGCCCTCGCCCATCTCGAAGCTGTACTGGATGAAGCCGTTGTCGTCGACCTGGGTGGCCGGAAAGGCCGCGCGGAAGTTCGCGCGGTCGTCGTGGTTGCCGACCAGCATGTGATAGGGGATCGTGAGCTTGTCGAACTCGCGCCGCAGCGCCGCGTAGGCCTCCGGCTGGCCCTTGTGGCAGAGGTCGCCGGTCACGACGGCATAGGCCGCATCACCGTGATTGCGGTTCACGTCGGCGATGCACATCGCCAGCCGGTCGATCGGATTGAGGCCGTACAGCAGCTCCCCCGGCGGGACGAGATGGGTATCGGTGATGTGGATGAATTTCAGCATCGTCCTGTATTCCGTCGCCCTCGGGCAGTAGCGACCGTATTCGTTGGGTCGGCTCGACACTTCTATGATGGCTAGCGTCGTAACGCCTTACCAAAGGTGACCGTTATTTTTCTGTTATTTTAACGGGAGCGGCACCCCTTCGCCGCACCGCGGCGAAGGGGTGGCCGTGAGCAATCCTCTACTTGGGCAGCAGCGCCTGCGTGTCGGCCGTCATCTTTTTCAGCACGTCATCGGGCTTGCCGCTGCCGTTCACGACGGTCTGCAGATGGTCCTTGATCACGTCTGTGATCTTGAGCCCGTTCTCGCCGGGGAAGGCATACCAGGCGGTCATGCTCGGCAGCTGGCTGATGGCGACCTGGTGGTTCGGGTTGGCGGCGTAGAACTCGCCCAGCATCTTGGGGTCCTTGGCCGGCAGCGCATTGGCCGGGAAGTAGCCGGTGCCCTTGACCATGATGGTGGCGCCGACGGGGCCGGTGGCGAACTTGATGTATTCCCACGCGGCCTTCTGCTTGGCCGGATCCTTGGCCAGCATCATGGCGACGTTGCCGCCGGCGGGCAGGCGGCTGTCGGCGCCGGCGCCCAGCGGGAAGCGGGCGGTGCGGAGCGCGAACACGCCCTGCGTCTGCTTGGTGACGCCGCCCAGGCGCGAGGTCGAGTGCGCCCAGATGCCGAGACGGCCGGCCACGAAATCCTGCAGCGCGGTTGCCTGGCTGATGTCGCCCATCGTGCCGTCGCTCACCATGCGGCCGAGCGTGGTGATCGCCTTCTGGCCCGGCGGGCCGTCGAAGGCCACCTTCTTCTCGTCGGCCGACAGCATCGTGCCGCCGTTGGAGAAGACCAGCGATTGCCACATCCAGTTGCCGGTGATGTCCCAGTCGTAGTGGAAGCCGCGGACCTTGTTGGCCGGATCGTTGATCTTCTTGGCCAGCGCGAAGATGCCGTCCCAGGTCGCCGGGAACTTGTCGGGGTCGCCGCCGGCCTTCTTCACCAGGTCGGCGTTGAAATAGATGATCGGCGTCGAGAGCGAGAAGCCCATGCCGTACTGCTTGCCCTTGACCTGGCCCAGCGTCAGCAGCGCGCCGTCGTAGCCCTTGGTCGCCCAGTCCTTTTCCGCCGCGATGAAGCTGTCGAGCGGGATGGCGATGTTGCGGTCGGCGAGGATACGCTGGCGGTTGAGGCCCTGAAACGTCACGTCCGGGAGCTGGCCGGTCACGGCGTTGCGCAGCACCTGCTGCGTCGCGTCCTCGTATTCCTTGGTCGGCTGGGTGAACTTGACCTTGATGGTCGGGTTCGCCGCCATGAACTGCTTGGCGATCTCCTCCTGCACTTCCTTGAAGATGTCGGGGATCGCGTACTGGACCGTGATCTCGGTCTGTGCCGCCGCGGAGCCCGCGACGAAGGCCGCGGCTGCGGCCGCAATCGTCATCAACTTGCGCATCGTTCTGTCCCTCCTGAGACGCTTCCTCTGTCACACGGCTATGTTGCCGTTTTCCTTCATCCCTTCATGCCGCTCAGCGTAACGCCCTCGATGAAGCGGCGTTGGGCGGCGAGGAAGAGCAATACCAGCGGCGCTGTGATTACCACTGTTCCGGCCATGAGAGGCCCGAAATCGCTGCCCGCCTCCTCGTTGCGGAAGAATAGCGTGCCGAGCGGCGGCGTGGCGAGGTCGCCGGTCTGGATGACGATCAATGGCCAGAAGAAATCGTTCCAATGAGTGACGATCGAGATGACGCCGAAAGCCAGCATGGCGGGCATCGCCAGCGGCAGCATGATCCGGCACAGGATCTCGAACTCGCCCAGCCCGTCGATGCGGGCGGCGTTCATCAGGTCGTCGGGCACGGTCTTGAAGAACTGCCGCATCAGGAAGATGCCGAAGGCCGAGAAGGCAAAGGGCAGGATCAGGGCGGCGTAGCTGTCGAGCAGGCCCAGCTGGTAAAGCATGACATAGCGCGGGATCGCCGGTGCCTGGGCGGGGATCATGAGGCCGATCAGCACCAGGGCGAACAGCACGTCGCGGCCGCGGAACCGCAGCTTGGCCAGCGCATAGGCGCAGGGCAGCGCCACGGCGAGCTGCAGCGCGAAGATGCCGGCCGTCACGATCACGCCGTTCAGCAGGTAGCGCAGCAGCGGCACCTTGGTGAAGGCCTTGTGGTAGTTCTCGGCCGCGAACCATTTGTGCGGCAGCAGGGAGAGCTGGGTCGAGAAGATCTCGTTGGGCGGCTTCAGCGACGTCGACACCATCCACACGAACGGCGCCAGCACGATCACGAGGCCGAGCCACAGCACGACGTGGCGCAACAGCTGGCCGAGGAGGGGACGGCGGTTCATCCGTAATGCGTCCTCTTTTCGCCAACGCGGACCTGCAGGAGCGTGAGCGCCAGCACGACCACGAGGAAGACCACGGTGATGGCGGCGCCATAGCCGGTGCGGAAGAAATTGAAGGCCTCGGTGTACATCGTATAGAGTAGCACCTCGGTCGCCTTGTTGGGCCCGCCCTTGGTCAGCACCTCGACGGTGTCGAAGACCTGGAAGGAGCGGATGCCCGACACCACGGTGACGAACAGCGTCGTCGGTCCCAGCATCGGCCAGGTCACGCACCGGAAGCGTTCCCAGGCCGAGGAGGCGCCGTCGATCTCGGCCGCCTCGTAGAGGTCGCCCGGGATGGACTTCAGGCCGGCCATGAACAGCACCATGTTGAGCCCGACCGACTGCCAGATGCCGATGCCCGCCAGGGTGAACAGGGCGCGGTCGGGATTCTTCAGCCAGTCTCCGCCCTTCATGCCGAACTGCTCCACAACGACGTTCACGAGGCCGACCGTGGGATGCAGCAGGAACTCCCAGACCACGGCCATGGCGATCAGGGTGGAGGTCACCGGCAGGAAGTAGGCGGCACGGTAGAAGCTGCGGCCGGTGCCGACGCCTTCGATCAGCATGGCGAGGCCGAGGCCGAGGAACACCGAGCCCGGCACCACGACAAAGCAATAGACGAAGGTGTTGCCAAAGCTCTTCCAGAAGACGCGGTCGCCGAACAGCTGGACGTAGTTGCCGATGCCGACGAAGTTCATCGTGGCCGACCCGAGCTGCCAGTCGGTCAGCGACAAAGCGAAGACGGCGACAGTGGGCCCGGCCAGCAGCACCACGAACAGCGATACCGCTGGCGAGATCAGCGTCCAGGCGATCCGACCCTCAACCACGGACCCGCACTCCCTTGGCATCGAAGCGCAGCGTCCGGCCGGGCAGCGGGCGCAATCCCACCGCCTCGCCGCGCTGGGGATCGCGGTCGCTCAACGCGTCGAGGCGGGCGATCAGCGGCAGCGCCACGCCCGGCACCTCGACATGAACCAGGCTCTCCGAACCCATATGCTCGACCAGGCGGATGCGACCGGCCATGGCGCCCGCTGCGTCGGCCGCCACCAGCTCCATCGCCTCGGGCCGAACGGCCTGGAAGCCGCCATCGACCGGGATGACGTTGATCTTGGGGCTGCCGACGAACTCGGCGACGGCCAGCGTCTCGGGATCGTCGTAGAGCTTCCGCGGCGGCGCCACCTGCTGCAGCTTGCCGGCCAGCATGACGGCGACGCGGTCGGACATGGTCATGGCCTCGGCCTGGTCGTGCGTCACGTAGATCATGGTGACGCCCAGCCGCCGCTGCAGCTCGGTCAGCTCCGCCCGCATCTGCACCCGGAGCTTGGCGTCGAGGTTGCTGAGCGGCTCATCGAGCAGGAAGGCCGCGGGATGACGCACCATCGCGCGGCCCAGCGCCACCCGCTGCTTCTGGCCGCCCGAGAGCTGTCCCGGCTTGCGATCGAGGAGCTGACCGATGTCGAGCGACTGCGCCACGTCGGCGACTTCACGGGCGATGCCGGCGCGGGCTGCGCGCGTGCCGGGAAGAAACCGGCCGATGAAGGGCAGGCGCTGCCACGCATTCATGCGCCGCATGGCGAGCGGCAGGCCGATGTTGCCGGCCACCGTCATATGCGGATAGAGCGCGTAGGACTGGAACACCATGGCGATGTCGCGGTCGCGGGCCCGCAGGCCGTCGACCCGCCGGCCGCCGATCGAGATCGCGCCCGAATCGTTCCTCTCCAGCCCGGCGATGATGCGGAGCAGGGTGGACTTGCCGCAGCCCGAGGGGCCCAGCAGCGTCAGGAACTCGCCGTCGGCGATGTCGAGCGAGACGTCGCGCAGCACTTCCACGGCGCCGAAGCTCTTGGTGACGCCGTCGAGCGATATCCCCGCCTTCTTCGTCATCTGGCCCACCGCAGCACCAGCGGATCGGTGCGGCGCGCGATCTCGATCAGGCCGGCGCGGGTGGCGGGATGCAGGGGCAGCACCGGATGACGCGTCGCGCCGGAGCGGATGACGCCGCCTTCTTCCATCAGGACCTTGGCGGCGATCAGGCCGCATTGCCGGTTCTCGTAGTTGATCAGCGGCAGCCAATGCTGGTAGGCGGCCTCCGCAGCCGCCCGGTCGCCGGCCGCGAAGGGATCCATGACCTGGCGGATGCCGTCGGGATAGCCTGCGCCGGTCATCGCGCCGGTGGCGCCGGCGTCGAGGTCGGCCATCAGGGTGATGCCTTCCTCGCCGTCCCACGGACCCTCGATCGCGTCGCCGCCTTCGGCGATCAGCGCGCGCAGCTTGTTGGCGGCCTGCGGCACCTCGACCTTGAAGTAGGCGATGTTCGCGATCTCGCGCGCCATGCGGGCGAGCAGCGGCACCGACAGCGGCGTGCCGGCCACCGGTGCATCCTGGATCATGACCGGAATCCTGATCGCATCGGAGACGCGGCGGAAGAAGTCGTAGATGGCCTGCTCGGGCACGCGGATGGTGGCGCCGTGATAGGGCGGCATCACCATCACCATGGCGGCGCCGGCGGCCTCTGCCCGACGGCTGCGCTCGGCGCAGATCTGAGAGCCGAAGTGCGTCGTCGTCACGATCACCGGCACGCGGCCGGCGACATGCGTCAGCACGCAGTCCATCACCTGTTCACGCTCTGCATCGGTCAGCACGAACTGCTCCGACCAGTTGGCGAGGATGCACATGCCTTGCGAGCCGGCATCGATCATGAAGTCGGCGCAGCGCTTCTGGCCTTCGAGGTCGAGCTCGCCGTTCTGATCGAACACGGTGGGCGCCACGGGAAAGACGCCGCGATAGGCCGGTTTCATCGCCAAGCTTCTCCCTAGGGTATGGGCCGTCGTGCGACGGCGACGAGACGCGCGATCAGCGGCCACAGCAGGAGCAGGAGACCGAGCGACATCAGGGTGGTGACCAGCGGATTGGCCCAGAAGATGGCGGGGGAGCCCTTGGACATGATGAGCGACTGGCGGAATGCATCCTCCGCCTTGTCGCCGATTACCATGGCCAGGACCATCGGTGCGATCGGATAGTCGAGCTTCTTGAAAATGTAACCGACGACGCCGAAGGCCAGCGCCAGCCACAGATCGAACTCGCGGCTGGCGACCGTGTAGGCGCCGACGAAGCACACCACGACGATGATCGGCCCGATCACGGCGAAGGGCGTGCGCAGGATGGCGGCGAACATCGGTACCGTCGTCAGCACCAGCACCACGGCCACGACATTGGCGAGATACATGCTGGCGATCAGGCCCCAGACGAAGTCCGGCCGTTCGATGAACAGCATTGGCCCGGGATTGAGCCCCCAGATCATCAGCCCGCCCAGCATGACCGCCGAGGTCGCCGATCCCGGCACGCCCAGCGCCAGCATCGGCAGCATGGCGCTGGTGCCGGCGGCGTGGTCGGCCGTCTCGGGTGAGATCACGCCTTCGGGCTCGCCCTGGCCGAAGCGTGCGCCCTTGCGCGAGAAGCGCTTGGCGAGGCCGTAGCTCATGAACGACGCGGCCGTGGGTCCGCCCGGCGTGATGCCCATCCAGCAGCCGATGGCGCCACTGCGCAGCAGCGCCAGCCAGTGGCGCGGCATGTCGGCTGCGGTGCGCAGCACGTCGCGCAGGGAGAGGCGGGCCCTGATGCCGTCGATCTTGAGCCCCTCCTCGATCGTGACCACCAGCTCGCCCAGCCCGAACAGCCCGATGACGGCGACCAGGAAGCTGATGCCGGGGACGAGGCTGTCGAAGCCGTAGCTCAGCCGCAGGCTGCCCGAGATCGAGTCCATGCCGACGGCGGCCAGGGAAAAGCCGAGCCCGATCGAGACGATGGTCTTCAGCGGCGACGCGCCGCCCAGCCCGATGAAGCTGGCGAAGGCCAGGAAGTAGACAGCGAAATATTCAGGGGAGCTGAACTTGAGCGCGAAGCGCGCGACCCAGCCCGACAGCAGGGTGATCAGCACCACGCCCAGCAGCGCGCCGAAGCCCGCCGACAGGAAAGCATAGCTCAGCGCCTCGGTCGCCCGTCCCTGCTTGGCCATGGGATAGCCGTCGAAGGTGGTGGCGACGGACGACGGCTCGCCCGGGATGTTGAACAGGATCGAGGTCGTCGAGCCGCCGAACAGCGCCCCCCAGTAGGTGCTGGTGAGCAGGATGATCGCCGCCACCGGGTCCATGGTGAAGGTGAGTGGCAGCAGCAGCGACACGCCGTTGGGAGCGCCCAGCCCTGGCAGGACGCCGACCAGCAGGCCCAGCATCACGCCGATCACCATCAGCATGACGTGATAGGCCGTGAGCGCCACGCCGAAGCCGTGCAGCAGGGAGGCAATGCCGTCCATCGCTATAGCCCGAGCATTCCCTCGAGCGGGCCCTTCAGCAGCGACACCTGAAAGGCTTTTTCGAGGAGGAGATAGAGGCCGATCGGCACGGCGACGGCGATCGGGAGAGCCACGCGCAGCCGGTACTTGGCCTGGAACACCATGGTCGCCAGCAGGTAGAGCGCCGTGGCGACATAGAGACCGAGCACGAGGCTTGCGATGACGAAGGCCACGATCGGCAGCGAGAAGGCGAGCACCGGGCGAAGCTGGGCCGCCGTCAGGAACGGTGTCGTGAACTTGCCGCGGGCAACGACGGTCTGCGCCACGATGCCGGCACTGGCCAGCGCCACGATGAGGCCGGTATAGAACGGGAACGTTCCCGGCTCGGGCCCTGACTTGCCCCAGCCGATGCCGTATTCGGTGGCGCCGATCATCGTGACGATGCCGAGCGCCGCCGTGGTGCCGGCCGTCGCCAGCTCGGCGGCATAGCGCGTGATCATGGCGTCACTTCACGAGCCAGCCTTCCTTCTCGAACACCTTGCGGTTGTTGGCATCGTCCTCGGCAACGAAGGCCTTGAGCTCAGCGCCCGTCATGAAGCGCGGCGTCTGCACGGTGCGGGTGACGTACTCCCGCCACTCCGGCGTCTCGCTCACCTTCTTCATGAGCTCGACATAGAAGGCGACCGCATCGGCCGGCACCTTGGCCGGCAGCCAGACCGTGCGCGGCATCTGGAAGCGATCGATGGCGATGCCTTCTTCCTTGCAGGTCGGGATATCGCCCCAGCCCATGTCGGCCGTCACTTTCGGCCCTGCCGGCAGGCGCGTGGTGCTGAAGACGCAGAGCGGCCGCACCTGGCCCGCCTTCCACTGACCGATGTTCTCGTTGGGATTGTTGGTGTTGGAATCGGTATGGCCACCCGCGAGCTGCACCGCCGCCGCGCCGCCGCCCTGGAACGGGACATAGATCCATTTCACGCCGGCCACGCTCTCGATCAGGCTGGTCAACGTCTGGTCGGTGTCCTTGGATTGGCTGCCGCCCATCTTGTAGGTCTCGGGCTTGGCCTTGACCGCGGCGATGTACGACTTGGTGTCCTTGAACTCCGACTGGGACGTGACCCAGAGCAGGAACTCGTCGAGCGCCATGGCCGCGACCGGCGTGAGGTCGTCGGGCTTGAACGGCGTCTTCACGACGTGGGGCAGGAGATAGGCGTTGTTGGTGCCAAAGATCACCTTCTGCGGATCGCCCGAGGAGGAGCGCGCGTAGATGTAGCCCTCGGCGCCGCTGCCGCCGCCTTTGTTGGTGACGATGATCGGCTGCGGCGAGAGCTTGTACTTGCCCACGATCGACTGCACGACGCGGGCGAAATTGTCGGTGCCGCCGCCCGGCCCCGAGGTCACCACGAACTCGATGGGCTTGGTCGGCTGCCAGGCGTGCGCGGCCGCGAGGCTTGCCATGGACAAGGCAGCAGAGACCGCGATTGTCCGTCCGATGCGCAACATGCGTTTCCTTCCCTTTACGTTGCCACTTTATCGACGATTACGGCCGCCGCGCATAGATGTCTCCCGAGTTCGCGGCATGCGGCAGGGCCGTGAGCCAGGCCGCCATCGTGCCGGCGTCTCGCCACTCGCCCAAGGCCTGGCTCTCGCCCAGGGCCGAATTGAAGCGCGTGTAGCCAAGGGCGGTGCAGCGCTCCACGCAAGCCAAGCCGATATCGCGCTGGATGGTCGTGAACTCGAAGGAGAGCGCGGGGACCGGATGGGAGAGGCCGGCCAATGCTTCGGCCTCGAAGCCCTCGATATCGAGCTTGATGAACGCGGGCAGGCCGTGGGCGTCGATCAGCGCATCGAGCGTGGTGACCGGGACCTCGATCGACCGCTGCCAGGACTCGCCCTCCCAGCCGGCCGCCGTGCGGCTGGCGGCGATGAAGTCCTTGGACAAGGTCGAGATCGTCGGATTGTCGATGTTGACCATCATCTGGCCGGCGCCGACTGTCCTTCCAATTGCGGTAGCGATCAAGGTGACCGAGGTGTAGCGGCCGAAGAGCAGGCTGAGCGTTCGGTACAGCGCCGGCTGCGGCTCGACGGCAACGACGCGGGCGCCCAGGCGCCTGAAGGCGGCAATCCGATCGCCGACATGGGCGCCGATATCGAAGGCGAGATCACCAGGCGCGATGAACTGCGCATAGAGCGCATCCATTGCACACGCGCGCGCGCGGTGGCCGTAGTAGATGCGCAACGACCGCAGGACACCGAGCGCGGTTCGGAGGCTTTGCGGCATCATCGAGCGATGGCTTTCAAGGCCAGCCGCTCCAGGGCTGCCGGTGGGGTGGTCTCCTCCGGCAGGCGACCGATGCCGATGCGGGCGAAGGCGCGCCCCAGCCGCGGCCACGAGGTGACGACGCAGAAGGGGATCGAGAGCACGAGGCCGCCCGTCAGCAGCACGAACAGATAGGGCAGCGCCGCCGGCTGCAGGGCAGCGACGATCGCGAGGCTTGCGCCGCCAAGCACCGTCTGCGGCCAGAGCTGGCGCAGCGCGACCAACCAGGCGACGCTGTGATCGTCGCGCGTCTGCCCGATCCAGCCGATGGCGCGGCCGAACGGCAGGCCGGCGAAGAACAGCGTGTGGCAGGTCCACATGATCGGCGACAGCAGGAGCGAGAAGATCGTCTCGACCGCGACGCTCGCCAGGAAACGCAGGCTGCCGCCGAAGGCGTGACGCAGCGTCGGCTGCATCAGCACGTCGATCGTCGTCGCCACCTTGGCGGCGAACCACATCAGAAGGATGAGTGTCAGGAGTGCCATGCCGTAGCCGGGATCGACGACCGCTTTCGTGTCGGGCGCCGAGGCCAGTGTCATTGTCCCGACGAGCAGCAGGCCGATCCAGGCGGGCGAGCCCAGGAACATCAGCATGGCAAAGACGAGCTGGAAGCGGCTGACGGGCTTCAGGCCGGGCCGCGCGATGAAGAACACATACTGCAGCGTTCCCTGCAGCCAGCGCTGATCGCGTCGGATGAACTCGACGAGGGTTGGTGGATTCTCCTCCCAGCCCAGGTCCTCCTCGGGCAGGACGCGGACGTCGTAGCCGGCGCGCCGCATCAGGGCGGCCTCGATCTGGTCGTGACTCAGGACCGGGCCACGCAGGATGCCGCGGCCGGGCAGCGGCGGAATCTCGCAATGCTGCTTGAAGGGCGCGATGCGGATCACGGCGTTGTGGCCCCAGTAGGGGCCGCAGTCGGCCTGCCACCAGGCGCTGCCGATGGTCCAGGAGCGCATGCCGAGGCGCATGCCGAACTGGAAGAGCCGGGCAAAGGCGCTGGTCGACGGCATGCCGATGACGAGGCCCTGCAGGATGCCGAGCTTCGGATCGTTCTGGACGATGGAGACCATGCGTCTCAGCGCCGCTGCCGTCATGAAGCTGTCCGCATCGAGCGTCACCATGAGCTCGTGACCGTCGCCCCAGCGCTCGAGGAAGTCGCGGATATTGCCCGCCTTGAAGCCGGCGTTGATCTCGCGCCGCCGGTAGGTGACAGGGAGGCGACCTGCCCATTCCTGCGCGAGTGCGCCGAACGCCTTCTCCTCCGCGTCGGCAATGTCGGGCCGGCTGGTGTCGCTCAGCACATAGACATGAAATCGGTCGGCGATGCCGCTTGCCGCGATGTCATCCATCATGACGCCGAGATTGCGGATCACCCGATCCGGCGGCTCGTTGCGTACGCACATCACGAGTGCCGTCGAGGCGAGGATCGCGGGCGGCGATTCCTGCCGGACCGGATCACGGGCGAGGCGCATGATGAGGAAGCCGATGGCGGCATTCCAGAAGCCGACGACCATCCAGGGCGTCGTCAGCGCAAACAGCACCAGCAGCAGGAGATCGACCCCGTCGAAGCCTCCGGGTGACAGGGTGAGGGCGGCGAGCACGAGCAACGCCGCCGTCGACATCGTCACCAGAGCGAGGAACACGAGGCGGCGGGCGAGGACGCGACGCTCGGTCATGGACTGCGCTCCGATGAAGACACGTGATAGCTTGCGGAATGAGTCGGGCGCTGTGGTACGTCGGAGCAGGTCGCGCGGAAATCCGCGACGAGCCATTGGGGCCTTTGATGCCCAGCGCGGTGAGAGTGCGTGCGCTCCACGGCGCGATCAGCCGGGGGACGGAAGCGCTGATCACCCATGGGCGGGTGCCTCCGTCGGAGTACCAGCGCATGAGAGCGCCCTTCATGGCGGGCGAGTTCCCGTTCCCGGTCAAATACGGCTATGCGACCGTCGGCGTTGTCGAGAGCGGCTCCGGGGATCTTCTCGGGCGAACCGTCTTCACGCTCCATCCGCATCAGACTGTCTTTGATGTGCCGGCCAACGCAGCAGTGCCCGTGCCGACCGACGTCCCGGCATCGCGCGCGGTGCTGGCCGCCAACATGGAAACCGCACTGAACGCCGTCTGGGATGCCGGAGCCGGTCCCTTCGGGAGTGTCGCCGTTGTGGGAGCAGGTGTGGTCGGCGCGCTCACGGGGCTGCTCTGTCAGGAGTTGGCCTCGGCCGATGTGACCCTGGTCGATGTCGATCCGTCGCGCACCAGCGTCGCATCGCGGTTCGGCCTCGAGTTCGCGATGCCTGAAATGGCGCCGACCGACTGCGCGCTCGTCATTCATGCCAGCGCAAGCGCAGCGGGCCTTGCGACGGCGCTGAGGCTGGCCGGCGACGAGGCGACCGTGCTGGAGCTGAGCTGGTACGGCAGCGCCGACGTGCCGGTACCGTTGGGCGGCGCCTTCCACAGCCGCCGCCTCAAGCTGATCGCCAGCCAGGTCGGCAAGGTCGCGCCGTCGCATCGGCAGGAGTGGACGCATCGTCGCCGCCTCGAGAAGGCGCTGAGCCTGCTTGCCGACGAGCGGCTCGACGTGCTGTTCGATACGCCTGTTGCCTTTGAAGACCTGCCCGCCGAGCTTCCGCGCATCCTCGCGCCCGGAAGCGGCGTGCTGTGCCAACGTATCGACTATTCCCGCTAGGAGAGTGCCGTGTACGCAGTCGAAGTCCGCGACCACATCATGATCGCCCATTCCTTCAAGGGCGCGGTGTTCGGTCCTGCCCAGGCGCTGCACGGCGCGACCTTCGTGGTCGATGCCGCCGTCCTCGCCGACACGCTCGACGAGAACGGCATCGTGATCGACATCGGCCTCGCCCACGAGGTGCTGAAGTCGGTGCTGGGTCCCTTGACCTACAAGAACCTCGATACCATCCCCGAGTTCGCCGGCCGCAACACGACGACCGAGTTCCTGACGCGGCATATTCATGACCGGCTGGCCGAGGCGGCGCGATCGAACAAGCTCGGCCGCGACGGCAAGGAGCTGAAGGCGATCCGGGTCACCATCTCCGAATCGCATGTCGCCCGCGCCTGGTACGAGGCGCCGCTTTGGTGAGGTACGTCGCCTTTGCGGTGCCGGGCGATATCGCGACATTGACCGGGGGCTATGGCTACGACCGCCGCATCATCGCCGAGTTGCGTCGCCTCGGCTGGGAGGTCGAGCTGGTGGGCCTGGGCGACGGCTTTCCGAGGCCGAGCGACGCGCAGAAGGCACTCGCGCAGGAGCGGCTGCTGGCGACACCCGTTGGCTGTCCGGTCGTGATCGACGGGCTGGCGTTCGGCGTGCTGCCGCAAGCCGCCGCGGCGATACAGTCGAATCGGCCGGTGGTTGCGCTGGTGCATCATCCCCTGGCGTCCGAGACCAATCTCACCCAGCAAGAGATGGAACGGCTTCGCGACAGCGAACGCGCCGCTCTCGCCGCAACGCGACTGGTCATCGCCACCAGCCAGGCGACGGCTGATCTTCTGATCGGCCACTACGACGTACCGTCTCGGCAGATCGAGGTCGTGCTGCCGGGCACCGATCGCGCCCCTTTCTCCGTCGGCGGTGGCGGCCATCCGTTGCGGCTGCTCTCCGTCGGTGCCGTCGGCGCCCGAAAGGGTTTCGACGTCCTGGTCGAAGCGCTGGCGCGACTCGCCCCTCTGCCGTGGCGCCTCACGATCGCAGGAGATCGAGGGCGCGATGCGGAGGCGGTGGCGCGGCTCGATGCGGCCATCGCCGGTCACGGGCTGGAGGATCGGATCGACTGTGCGGGCGCGGTATCGCCGGAACGTCTTGCCGATCTCTATGCGCGCGCAGACCTGTTCGTGCTGGCCTCGCGCTTCGAGGGCTACGGCATGGCCTATGCCGAGGCGATCGCCCATGGGCTGCCGGTTGTCGGCACGACCGGCGGTGCGATCCCGCAGACGGTGCCTCTTTCCGCCGGGCGGCTCGTGCCGCCGGGAGATGTCGACGCGCTGGCAGAGGTGCTGCGCGAGCTCATCGAGGACGACGCAAGCCGTCGCGCATTGGCCGCCGGTGCTCGCGCTCATGCCTCTACCTTGCCCACCTGGGCCTGCTCAGGCGCGCGCTTCGGCCAGGCGCTGGAGCGGCTGCTCTGACAGGTCGCAGTCGAACAGCACCTCGTCGCCCAGCCGATGGACATGCATCGGCACACGCATCGCTTCGTCCATGCGGGCAATCGTCGGCAGGGCGAGGCTCGCGATGCCGGACCCCAGGATGATCGGCGCCACCACGACATGCAGCCGATCGAGGCAGCCGGCGGTAAGGAAGCGTGACAGCGTCTGCGCCCCGCCCTCGATCAGCACGCGACGCAGGCCGCGCGCGGCCAAGGCGTCGAGGATCGCATCGGGTGCGAAGATGCCCGCGGTGTCGGGCAGGGCGATCGTCTCGACGCCATCCACTCGTTGGCGGCACGCGCTTTCACGCGAGATCACGATGCGGTGAACGCCATCGGCGGCGAAGGCGCGGGCCGTCGATGGAAGGCTGCCACGCGGATCGATCACAACGCGGACCGGATTGGGACCGACGACCTCACGCACCGTGAGCTGCGGGTCATCGGCGCGCACCGTGCCCGCGCCGACGACCACGGCGTCGACGAGCGCGCGCAGGCGATGAAGGTGAGCCAAGCCCTCCGCACCGTTGATGTACTTGGAATGGCCCGACAGCGTTGCGATGCGCCCGTCGAGCGATTGGCCGATCTGTCCCACGATTATGCGCTTGGCCGCAGTCTGTCTTAGCGGACCGAACAGGCCTTCCCACGGCTCCGGCAGACTCTCCCCGGCTCGAAGTCGATGGGGGACTTCCTCCCAGGTCCGGGTCATGTCGACGGGCGATTCCTGCGGCAACAAGGCGCCTGTGTAGCGGAACTCCTCAGGTCTGCTAAGTAGTTTCCAGCCCCGCCAATGATCACAACAGCAATCTCCGGCATCGAGAGACTTGGCGGCTTCAAGTGGATGGTGTTCGCCCTCTGTGCGCTGCTGCTCGTGCAGGGGCAGTTGAGAACGGCTCTCGGAGCTGTCGAACGTTTCGGCTATTTTGCAGACTTCGTGCGTTCCGAATGGCTCGGCACGAATTTCTGGCTCGAAACCGCGGAGTGCGCCCGATCGCGGGGCGCGTGGCTGTCGATGTGCGAGGGCGACAAGCTCGTGCCGTTCTCGGAGCGGTCGATCGGCGACGATCCGGGGCACGCCCTGTTCCTCTCGATATGGTCGCGTCTCGGCGACCGTGTGATATCGTTGACCGACATTGCCCGTCTGAACATCGGGCTGAACACGTTCGGTCTCGTGATGCTGGCGAGCCTTCTGTTCGCCCTTCGCGCCTATCTGACATCGATCGTCCTGCTCGCGCTCGGGCCCGGCGAATATCTGGGGTGGATGGGACTGTCGCCTCACTGGGGCTTCATCGGCGTCGCGAGCATGGCGGCCATCCTTCCGATGGCGCTTGTCGCCCGGGAGGAAGGGCTGCTGCCGCGCTGGAGTGGGCTCGGCTTCATCGTAGTCGGCATCGTCTTCCTCGCGATCGCGGCGCTGGTGCGTGAAGCGATCGGAATCATGGCGTTCCTGGTGAGCCTCGGCGCCGCTGGTACGGTGGTGTGGCGCAGGCTGCAGACGAGGCGGAGCCTGCTGGGACCGATCGTCGTCGCCGCCTCGATCTTCGTCGCGGCAGCGGCGCCGCAATGGGTGGTCGTAGCGCGCGATGCCTCGTTCGCGATGGAGCCCGCGGTGCATCGTCCGACGCATGGACTCTCCCACACGCTGTTCATCGGACTTGGCTTCGTGCCGAACAAATTCGGCATTCGCTACGAAGATGCTTTCGCAGGGGAGGCGGTCCGCAAGATCGCACCCGACGTGCTCTATTGCTCGCCGGAGTACTTCCGGATCCTGTGGACGCTCTACATCGACCGTCTGCTTGCCGATCCGGGCGAAGTGATCCGCGTCTATTTCGAGAAAGCTGAGATGCTTTTCGACACCCGGACGATCCAGCCGGGACCGACTTTCGGCCTCGCGCTGGTGATCGCGGCAGCCCATCTTTTCTTCGCGACCCTGCTGGGCCTGTGGGGTCGGATCAGGTTCAGGCAGGGGTTGATCGTCGAGGTCGTCGCTCTGGCCTTTACGGGTTTCTTCGTCGTCCAGTCGATCCTCGCCGTTCCACTCCAGCTCTACGTCCTGCCCGTGAACGCCTTCCTGCTGGTGCTCTTCGGGGTGCTCGTTGAATTCGTCTGTCGCTCGATCTGGCGCGTGCTGCCGTGGCACGCTTCTTGGTAGGCTGCGATGGCAATCGAAAAGGAGTCCCGCATGGTCGCAAATGTCCTGGAGATCAATCCCGAGCGGCTGTGGGACAGCCTGGAGCGGTCGGCGGAGATCGGGCGCTTTCGCGACGTCGGCCTGCGCCGCCTGGCGCTGTCGGGCGAGGACAAGGAGATGCGCGACCTGTTCGTCGTCTGGGCGAAGGAGGCGGGCTGCAGCATCGAGATCGACCGGCTGGGCAACATCTTCGCGCGGCGCGCCGGCAGCGATCCCTCGCTGCCGCCGGTCGCCATCGGCAGCCATCTCGACACCCAGATCTGCGGCGGGCGCTACGACGGCATCCTGGGCGTGCTGTGCGGCCTCGAGGTCGTGCGCACGCTGAACGATCGCGGGCTTGCGACCAAGCGCGGCATCGAGGTCATCTGCTGGACCAACGAGGAGGGCGCGCGCTTCAGCCCGCCGATGATGGGTTCCATGGCCTTCGCCAAGGTGCTGCCGCTCGACACGGTGCTCGCCACCACCGACGATGCGGGCATCACCGTGGAGCAGGCGCTCGATGCCATCGGCTATGCCGGTGCCGCGCCACTTGGCGCGCGGGCCTTCGACTCCTATCTTGAGCTGCACATCGAGCAGGCGCCGGTGCTCGACCGCGAGGGGTGCGACATCGGCATCGTGGTCGGCGGCTACAAGACCCAGGCGCTGCGGCTCACCATCAGCGGCGACACCGGCCACGCCGGCGGCACGCCGATGGCGATGCGGCGCAACGCGCTGGTCGGCGCGGGCTACGTCATCGCCGCGGTCAATGACATCGGTCTCGCCTATGCGTCCGACGAGGGCCGCACCACGACGACACGGATCGAGAGCTTCCCCAATCTTCCCGGGACTTATGCCGAGCAGGTGAAGCTCACCATCGATTTCCGTCACATCGATGCGGCGCGCTTCAAGGCGATGCGCACGGACGTGGATGCGGCGATCGCTGAGGCGGCGAAGAAGGCGAATGTCGACATCGAAGTTGCCGAGGGCTGGAGCTGGGGCACTGAATTGTTCGCTCCCGAATGCATCGAGCTGCTGAAGACCACCGCCAGGGAGCTGGGCCTTCCCTACCGCGAGATGCGCAGCCAGGCGGGCCACGATGCCTATGCCGTGGCGACGATGGCGCCGACGGCGATGATCTTCACTCCCTGCTTCGAGGGCATCAGCCACAACGTCAATGAGGCGATCGAGCTCGCCCGCTCCGTGCCCGGCGCCAACCTGTTGCTCAACGCCGCCGTAGCGCGGGCGAACCGATAGAGACATCTCACCGGCCGAGGCGCACGGGCTCGTCGCGCTCCTCGGCGTCGGCGGTCTCGCCGTGAACCTCCTCGCGAATGACCTTCGCGGTGATCTCGGAGAGATAGGCGGAGAGCGCGGCACTCAGCTCCTGGAACTCCGGCCACAGCACCTCGTCGATGAAGCTCCGCGGTGCCCTGACGACGATGGTCTGCCGGTGCATACGGCGATAGCGGAACGGCGTGACCCCGTAGCGGCGACAGAGCGCAATGAAGAGCTGCCGGGACCAGACGTCCGGCACCGAGAACCTGACTTCTTCCGCCTTCTCGCCACCCGTTGCTGTCCGCAGGCGCGCCCGGATGCGCTCGGCGGCGGCGTCGGCGGCGGCCTTCTCGCCGGCCGTCGCGGCGCCGGCGAAGAGCGCCTCGATCTTGCGCAGCTTGTCGCGAAGATCCTGCTCGGAACTCATGTGCTTAGCGGCCTCCCGCCACGGCAAGCGTCGTGCCCGTGATGTAGTCGGCCTCGTCGGAGGCGAGGTAGAGAACGGCGCTCGCGATGTCGGCGACCGTGCCGATCCGGCGCAGCGGCGTCGCGCGGATGGGTCCGTGCTCCAGATGCTCGATCTTGCGGAAGCCGGGCGCGGTGCGCTCGGTCTCGATCGGACCCGGCGCCACCGCGTTGACGTTCACGCCATACTCGGCGAGCTCCAGCGCCACGCCGCGCGTGAAGCCGTGGATCGCGGCCTTGGCCGCGGAGTAGGCCGAGTTGCCGATATAGTAGGCCGTCCACGGCGTGCCCTCGCGGGCGCCGGAGGAGAGGTTGACGATCCGGCCCGAGCGGCGCTCGCGCATATGCGCCGCCGCCTCGCGCGTGCAGAGGAAGGCGGAACGCAGGTTGAGGCGGATGACGTGATCCCAGTCCTCGAGCTTCGCCTCCCAGATATGGCCGGACGTGCCGCCGCCCACGTCGTTGACCAGGATGTCGAGGCGGCCGTACTCGGCGAGGGCCGAGGCGAACAGTGCCTTCACCGGTGCTTCCTCGGTCACGTCGGCGGTGACCGACAGAACGGGCCGGCCGGCGACCTCGAGCCGGCGTTTCGTCTCGGCCAGGCCCTCGGCGTCGATATCGACGATGACCAGCGAGGCGCCCTCCTCGCCGAGGCGCAACGCGATCGCGCGCCCGATCCCCGCCGCCGCACCGGTCACGAGAGCGATCTTGCCGGCCACCCGGTTGCCTGGACTCTGTGTCATCTGCGCCTCCGTCGTTCGCTCCTGGTCGATTGGCAGGTTAGGCCCGCGCGTCGTATGGCAGCAATCGGCTTGGAAGGGCGATGATGGAGCGCATGATGGAAGCGAGCACGGCGATCGTGACGGGCGGCGCGGGTGGGATCGGCAAGGCGGTGGTGCGTCGCCTGCTCGACACCGGCCTGTCGGTGTTCGTGGTCGATGCCGACCAGAGTTCTCTCGACAGCCTTCTGTCGGAGTTCGGCGCCGCGTCCGGCCGGCTCGACGGCTGCCGCGCCGACGTGATGGACGAGCGGCAGACGATCGCGGCCGTGGATCGCGCGGCCGCCCGCTTCGGCCACATCTACGCGCTGGTACATGTCGCGGGCGGTGCCGGGCCGAAACGGGCGCGCGACATCGAGGACTTCCAGTTGAGCGAATGGGCTCATGTCATCGATCTCAACCTGACCAGCGCCTTTCTTGCCGCACGAGCGGTGGTGCCGCTGATGCGCAAGCAGGGTCGCGGAAGGATCGTGCTCTTCTCCTCGATCATCGCCGATGGCGAGAAGGGACCGCTGACGACGGTGACCGGCCGCTTGCCCTATGCGACCGCGAAGGCGGCGCTGCTCGGATTCACCTCGCAGCTCGCCAAGGATCTGGCTGAGGCCGGGATCACCGTGAATGCGCTGATGCCGGGACTCATCCTCGGCGAGCAGGGCACGCGGATTCGCGACAAGTTCGACAATCTTCAGCCCGAGCAGCAGGCGGCGCTGCTGGGCGGCTATCCCGGCGGCAAACCGGGTACCGGCGAGAGCGTGGCGGCCGCCGTCGAGTTCCTTCTCTCCGAACCGGCCAGCTTCGTGTCGGGTGTCGCGCTGCCGGTCGATGGCGCCTACCGCTAGTAGCGACCGGTGAGTTACGAAAAGTGACGCTTTAAATAAGCAGGAATCTAACATTGGGAGGCTGGAAGCCTTGGCGCGCGGCACAAACGGCAGGCCCCAGTAGAGACCGACAAGAAACGCGGACGAAACCATGCGTCAACCATAAGTGCATCGCCGGCAACGGGCCTATTTCGGTCTCTACTGCTGGGGGGCGCCACGGAGTGGCGCGCCCCGGTGCATCAAGGCTGCGGGTGCGCGCCGCCGTCGATCAGGATGCTCTGGCCGGAGATGTAGCCGGCGTGCGTGCTGCAGAGGTAGGCGCAGAGGCGGCCGACTTCCAGCGGATCGCCGAAGCGCTTCGCCGGCAGCTCCGCCTTGCGCGCGGCGAGCGCGGCTTCGGGGCTGATGCCCTCCTGCTTGGCGCGGAAGGTGAAGTTGCTGATCAGCCGGTCGGTGGCGAAGGGTCCTGGCAGGATGTTGTTGATCGTGACGTTGCGGCCGACATGGTCGCGCACCAGCGTGCTCACCAGCCCATGCAGGCCGGCGCGCGCGGCGGCGCTCAAGCCCTGCACGTCGATGGGATGGCGCACCACGCTCGACGTGATGTTGACCACGCGGCCGAAGCCGCGCTCCGCCATGCCGTCCAGCACAGCCGCCAGCATCGCCGCCGGCGCGCGCAGGTTGCCGTCGAGAGCCTTCCCCCAGTCGTCCGCGCTGTAGCTCTTCAGCTTGCCCGGCGGCGGGCCGCCCGCGTTGTTCACCAGAATATCGGGCGCGGGGCAGGCGGCGAGGATTGCGTCTCGCACGGCGGCCTCGGCGATGTCGCCCGCCACCGTCCTGACCAGCACACCATGGGTCGCGGCGATCTCCGCCGCCGTTTGCTCCAGCGCCTCGATGGTGCGGGCGTTGAGGACCAGGTCGACACCCTCGGCGGCCAGGGCTTCGGCGCAGGCGCGGCCCAGCCCCTTGCTTGCCGCGCAGACGATGGCCGTGCGGCCTCGCAATCCAAGATCCATAGCGTGCTTTCCTTTCGCGAGACGACTTTACAAGAGCCTAGCCAGTCTCTAGCGTAGTTCACATAGAAACTATCGTTTCACTAATGAAACGAACGGATGGACACTACGTGACCTCGACCGCCGAAACGATGCTGCTGACGGTGTTCCTCCGGCACGACCAGTCGAACAATCTCGACGCGGTCCAGACCAGGCTGAAGGACGCCGGCTGGTGGGACCGGTTTCCGCCGGAAGGCGTGGAGATCGTCTCCTGGACCGTGGCGATGGGGTTCGGCCAGATCGTGACCTTGCGCCTGCCGGCGGCCAAGCTCGCCGAGGTCAATGTCGAGCTGGAGCGCTCGGCCTGGGGCGTGTTCCGGACGGAATGCTATCCGGCCTACGATTTCGTCCCTGTCCGCGAGCGCATCAAGGAACGCGTGCGCAAGGGAGGCAAGTGATGGACAAGCCTTATCTCAACCCGCACCAGTCCCGCGACCGCGAGCCCGACGACTATCAGAACCTGCTGGGCGATGCGATCGAGCGCAGTTACGCGGCCGGCGTGCACGATCTGGCGGGGCTGGTGGGCCGGCTGAACGAGGCCCGCGTTCCGTCGCCCAACGGCCAGGCCTGGACGACCGAGCTGTTCGAGAAGGAAATGAAGCGTCTCGGCGCCTGACGGCGGCACGATCAACTCCGAGGATCGATCCATGACGGCGGTAACCAGCCAGGCCATCAACAAGCTTCTCGCCAAGGGCGTGCGGAACATCTGGTATCCGATCTGCCCCTCGCATTTCCTCGGCGCCAAGCCGATCTCGCTCCGGCGACTCGGGCTCAAGGTCGTGCTGTGGCGCGACGAAGCGGGCGCCCCCATCATGCTGGAGGATCATTGCCCGCATCGCGGTGCGCCGCTCTCCATGGGCATCCCGATGGGCGACCGCATCGCCTGCGGCTATCACGGCGTGCAGGTGCGCGGGGACGGCACGGTTGTGTCGGTGCCGGGCAGCCCGGGATCCAAGCTCGAAGGCAAGAAGTGCGTGAAGTCGTTCCCGACGCGGGAAATCGGTGGCGCGATCTTCGCCTATGCCGGCGACGAGCTTCATCCCGAGCCGATCGAGCTCACGGTGCCGGAACAGCTCACCTCGCCCGAGTACAGCTCCTTCCTCTGCTACTGCGAATGGGGCGGCGACTATCGCTACGTCTACGACAACGTCATGGACCCGATGCACGGGACGTTCCTGCACCGGCAGTCGCATTCCATGTCGTTCGGCGACACCACCGCGACCTTCCAGGTGCGCGACACGGACTCGGGCTTCGTGTTCGAGAAGCAGGGCCAGCGCAACGTCAACTTCGACTGGACGGAGTTTTGCGATACCGGCGCGCACTGGCTGCGGCTGGAGATCCCCTATCCCGCGACCGGCGGGCCGGGCGGCAACTTCCATATCATCGGCATCTACACGCCAATCGACGAGAGGCGGGCCGCCGTCTTCCACTGGCGTTGCCGCAAGGTCGAGGGCTGGCAGCGCGATACCTGGCGCTTCCTCTACAAGAACCGGCTGGAGGCGCGGCACTGGGCGGTCCTGGAGCAGGACCGCGTCATGCTGGAGCAGTTCGAGCCCGATGCCTTCTTGCGCGAAAACCTCTACCAGCACGACATGGGCGTGGCGCGGCTGCGGCGCGTGTTCCGGACCAAGGCGGAGGCGCAGCTGAAGGCGCTCGAAGCCGCCGGCCATGCGATCGCGCAGTGAGCGCCTTCCATAAAGTCTGCGTGGCGGCGACGGCCGAGCCGCCAAACGCAACGTGGTCGAATTGCCTCGTGGTCG
>CANIRG010000017.1 GCA_947469635.1 Rhodospirillales bacterium
CGACGTCGATGTCGCCCGCCTGCAGAAGCTCGCGCAGGCCTCGCACGACCATCTGATCGAAGCGGCAAAGCTCAAGGCGCAGAACTGATCATTGCCGGGAGCGCGCCACTCCGGTGGCGCTCAAGCTCCGAGAAGAGCGCCACTGGAGTGGCGCGCTCCCAGCAACGTCAGAACCTGAGCCCGCCGCGGATCACGCCCGACCAGACGTCGAGGCCGCTGACGCCGATCGAGTCGTAGCTCGCCTGGATGCGCATGTAGTAGCCGCTGTCGAAGCGCAGATCGAAGCCGCCGCCGACGCTGCCCGAGCCCAGCGTGCCCGGCCGCAGCACCACCGACTGGCCGTTGAGCGACACCGCGTTGGACGAGGCCATGTCGAGATTGGCCTTGGCCAGCACGAACGGCTCCAGCGACAGGCCCTGTTCCTCGAAGCGGAAGGCGTAGCCCACCTCCGGTCCCGCCGAGACGCGGCCGTAGCTCACGGTCTGGCTGGCAACGGCGTTGCTCGCCGAGTCGGTGTAGGCCTCCTGCGTCTCCGTGCCGTAGGTGCCGGAAAGGGTGGGCTGGAAGCGCCACGGGCCGTCCCTCCACACGCCGGTCAGCGCGCCACCGACCAGCGTCCGCAGCCCGTTGAAGTGCGCGTTGATCCCGGCGCCGGGGTTGGTGTTGTAGTTGATCTTCGTCAGGCCGACGAAGGCCGACGCGTAGATGTTGTCGTGCAGCCTGATGCCGACGTAGGGGATCGCCGACACGCCGACCGAACCCGAGCGCACGCCCAGCGTGCCGAACTTGGTCTCGAAGGTCTCGGCGCCGACGCTGAGGCCCACCGCCAGCCACGGCAGGACTTTGTAATCGACGCCGGTGCTGCCGACGAAGCCCAGTGAGCTGTTCTGGGCCAGCGAGTCGGTGGCGCCGATGGCGCGGCCTTCCAGCCAGACATTCCACTGCTTGCCCACGACCTGGCACTCCGAGTCGCAAAACTCCTCGAGGTCCCGCGTCCCGACACTGAGCGACGGCGCCGGCCGCGACGACGCGGGCGCACTGCCGACCGGTCCGTCGTAAACCTGTGTCGCCTCCTGCGCCGGAGTCATGCGCGTCTCCGCCAGGCGCTGGCGTGCCAGCAGCGATTCCGTCATCGCCGTGCGCTCGCGTTCCGGCACCAGGGAGGTTTTCGCATCCCGCCACGTGCCCGGCGCCGAGGCCGACGCGATCTCCGCCGTCGCGCGGGCATACATCAGGTCCCGCCGCACCGCATCGAGCTCGCGCGCGAGCCCGTCGCTGCCGTCCGGCCGCGACGCCATATCCTCGACCAGCGCCTGCTCGTCCTGCTGCAGCTTCAACACCTTGGCCCGCGCCGACAGCGGCGCCAGCTGCCGCGCTGTCGGTGCTGCTGCCGGACGGGCTGAAGCTCGTCTGCACACCCCGCGAGATCCAGTCGCCGAAATTCTGCAGCGTCTGCTGGCCGTTCTGGATCGCCGTGTTGGCATTGTTGATCGTCTGGACGATCGGCGTGGACGTGCCCGCCCCTCCGCCAGCAGCGCACGACCAGATGGCGCTACCGGTTCCGGCTGAGCCGTTCAGGATGAGAATGCCCACAATGGTCGCGGGAATGGCGTAGGTGAAGCTGACCGCGCCCGGTGGCACCAGGACCGTTATGCCGTCAAACAGCCCGAGGCTGAGGCCGCCGCTGGAATCGGTGATCGTAACCGTCACGACTTCGCCGGCCGTAAAGCCGACCCCGAATGGAAGGCCCGTAGGGCTCCCTCCAGCTGTGACGCTGCCGGAAAACATTGCGCAGCCGGCGCTCAGCGCCTGTGCGCTCGATGCGAAGCCAGCGGCGGCCATAGCTACGCCGGCCGACAACACGGCGGCCTTCAATCCTCGCACCATACGCATACTATTTTCCCTGAGACCTACGCATGCCGCAGTTCCCCACAACGGCATCATCATCTGTGGTCTGCGGGTTAGTCCCTCAGGGCAAGGAACATTGTTTCAAAATGCGTATAACTCGTTGATTCGCAAGATAGTTTGCCCCGGCGGGCAAAGCTCGTCACGGAATCCCGAACTTGTCGGTCTCGATATCGGTGATCAGCCCGTAGGTCGGCGCCGAGGTGATCATGAAGTCGACCTTGGCGGCGATCGCCACCACCTGCGGGGTGACGACGCAGGCCCAGAAGGTGGGAATGAGACCGGCCGGCATTTCCGGCGGCGGCGAGCCGGTCAACGGATGCTCGAGGTCACAGCCCAGCACCGCGGGATCGCCGACATGGATCGGCGCGCCGTGGTTGAAGGGAAAACGGCTGGTGAGCTGCGTCGCGATGATCATCTCCTGCGGCGTCAGCCAGCGCATGGTGACGACCAGCGGTCCGTGGAACGGGCCGGCGGGATTGGTCGGGATCTTCGTCGTCACCGGCCAGCGATAGCGCTCGGTCTGCACGCCGGCCCGTTGCAGGGCGAGGTCGAGGCTGGTGTTGGAGCCCATCAGGAAGGTCACGAGATCGTCGCGCCACAGGTGCGTGACGTCGGCCACGTCCTCGGTGCGCACGCCGTTGCGATAGATCGAGTACATCGGCAGGTCGGTGCGCATGTCCGAGCCCGGCGCCGACATCAGCGCCTCGACCTGGCCGGGCTCCAGCACCTCGATCACCGGACAGGCCTTCTGGTTGCGCTGGCAGAAGATCATGAAGTCGAGCGCCAGCGCGCGCGGCAGGGCCACGAGTCCGCACTGCACGAAGCCGGGACACTGGTTGCGCGTCAGCACTGCCAGTCCCTTGCGCGCCTCGTCGCGGAATTTCTTCGGCGAGGTGTAGAGCTCGACGGCCGGGCCGTCGTTGTTGCGCACCATGCGGGTCTGGACGTTCATGTCAGTTCACCGTGACCTTGCGCTGGCGGATGAGCGCGCCCCAGCGCTCGTATTCGAGCCGCGTCAGCGCATCGAGCTCGGCCGGCGTCGAGCCCACGGGCACCGCGCTGAGCCTGGTGAGCTTCTCCACCACCTGCGGATCGCGCACCGCCGCGACAGCCGCCGCGTTCAGCTTGGCGATGACCTCGGGAGGCGTGCCCGCCGGAGCATAGAAGGCGGTCCAGGAGTCGGTGACCATGTCCTTGTAGCCCGCCTCGACCATGGTCGGGACGTCGGGCAGCACCGACACGCGCTTGGCCGAGAACACCGCCAACGCCTTCACGCGGCCGGCCTGGATGTGCGGCAGCGCCGTCGGGAGATTGTCGATGATCATCGAGGGTTCACCGGCAAGCACGGCCTGCAATGCCGGACCGCCGCCGCGGAACGGCACATGGACGATGCTGGTGCCCGAGGCCTCCATCAGCCATTCGGTGATGAGATGGGCGTGCGTGCCGTTGCCGCCGGTCGCGAAATTGTGCTTGCCGGGCTCGCGCTTGTAGAGCGCCACCAGCTCCTGCACCGTCGACACCGGCGTCGAGGGGTGCACCACCAGCACCGCGGGCCCATTGACCAGCAGCGCGACCGGAGCCAGCGCCTTCAGGCTGTCGTAGGGCAGGTTGGTGTAGAGGTTGGGCGCGATGGCGTTGGTCGAGGGCGAGCCCGTCAGCAGGGTGTAGCCGTCGGGTGCCGCGCGCGCGACATGGGCCGCCGCCAGCGTGCTGCCGGCGCCGGCACGATTGTCGATGACGATGCGCTGTCCGAGAATACCTTCCATGCGTTCCGCCACGATGCGCGCGATCACATCGGTGTTGCCGCCGGGCGGAAAGCCCACCGTGACCGTGATGGTCTTGCTGGGGAAGACCTCCTGGGCGTGGCCGGCGGGAGTAACACCGAGCGCAGCGGCGATGCCGCCGATCAAGACCGCAAGAAAACGCATGGCAGGCACCCCACTGAACTGTCGAAAGACTAGACCAGCTTTCGATCGAGAGGAACCGCTTGCCTCGTTGTTGCCCATCCTTCGAGACGCACGCCTGCGGCGTGCTCCTCAGGATGAGGTTTTGCTTGTCGCTATAGTATCACCTCACCTTGAGGAGCATCGCGTAGCGATGCGTCTCGATCCGTGCGGGGTAATCCCCGCGCTAGTGGTGGGCAGCAGGAGGTTGGCATGCGAGACTTGAAGCGCTTCAACAGGAAAGAACGGTGATGGCGTCCTCCACTTCTCTCGGCCCGATGACCAAGGCCTGGTCGAGCTATGTCGGCAACTTCAAGGCGGCCGACGTGCCGGCGCCGGTGCGCGCGCGCGCGCTGCAGATGATCCTCGACGGCAGCGGCGCGCTTCTTGCAGCGGCCAATCCGAAGATCTCGACCGGCCGGCTGATCGCGGGCTTCGTCGGCGATCTCGGCGGCAAGGAGGAAGCGAGCATCGTCGGCCACGGCTTCAAGACCAGCGTCGTCAACGCCGCCCTCGCCAACGGCACGATGGGCTATACGTGCGATGTCGAACCGCATCACCCCGAAGGCGTTCTGCATCCCATCGCCGTGATGACGCCGACCGCGCTCGCCATCTCGGAGATGACCGGCGCGTCGGGCGCCGACTTCGTGGCCGCCGTCGTGCTGGGCTGCGAGATCGAGTATCGCCTCTCGATGGCCCTGGGTCCTGTCGAGCAATACAATCTCGGCTTCCATCCCTCGGCGGTGTGCGGCTGCTTCGGCGCCACGGCGGCGGCCTCGTTCCTGCTCGGCCTTACCGAGGATCAGGTGACCAAGGCGTTCGGCCTCGCCGGCTGCCAGGCCTCGGGCCTGATGGCCTGGGAGAGCGACGAGACGGAGAATTCACGGCCCTTCCAGATGGGCATGGCGGCGCGCAATGGTGTGACCTCGGCGATGCTGGCCAAGCGCGGCTTCGGCGGCCCGATCAACATCTTCGACTCAGGGCACACCGTGTTCGGCGCCTTCAGCCGCAAATCAGCGCCCGAGCACATGACCAAGGACCTCGGCACCGCCTACGACGGCATCATGGAGCTCGCCATAAAACCCTACTCCAGCGTGTCGTTCCTCCATCCCGCGCTCGACCTGCTGCTCGACATCGCGCGCAAGGAGAAGCTTGCGATCGAGGACGTGGCCTCGATCACGCTGCGCTTCCCCAGCTCGGGCACGCATTGCATCGACAACAATCCGCTGAAGAGCCATTGCGCGCAGTACATCCTGCCCGTCGCCCTCTCGCGCGAGGGGCTGAACGTGCTCGACCTGTTCAACGACCGCCGCACCACCGACGCGGAAGTGGCGCGGCTCTCGGGCCAGGTCGTCGTGGTGAAGGACGACGATCTCGACAAGGGCTTCCCCAATTCCTACGAGACCATCATCGAGGTGAAGTCGAAGAGCGGAAAGACCTTCTCCGGCCGCAGCGGCATCGCCCGCGGCTATCCCGAGGCGCCGATGGCCGAGGCCGACGTGCAGGCCAAGTTCGACAAGCTCGCCGGCTCCGTCGCGGCACCCGATCGCGTCGCGGACCTCGCCGCCTGCATCAAGGGCCTGTGGGGCGCCAACAACATGACCGCCTACGCCGATCTGATGCGCGCGCCGGCCAGGGCCTGAGAAAGGACCCCCATGTATCTCCCGATCCAGGACGACCCGACGCCGCCGCAGACCGCCTACGTCTCGCGCGGCGGCGAGCCGCTCAAGCTCGCGCCGCTCGCCGGCACCGTGCAGTGCGACATCGCCATCGTGGGCGGCGGCATCGGTGGGTGCTCGGCAGCGCTTCATGCGGCCGAAGGCGGGGCGCGCGTGGTGGTGCTGGAGGCCAACCAGATCGGCTGGGGCGCATCGAGCCGCAACGCCGGCCATCTGCCACCTGCCACCAAGCATGATCCCGACGAGGTGATCGCCCGCTACGGCGCCGTTGCCGGCCAGCGACTGATCGATGCCGCCGAGCAGGCGCCCGTCGTGGTGGGCGAGCTGGTGGCGCGCCACGGCATCGACTGTGAATATTCGGTGCCCGGCATCATCATGGCGGCGCACACCGATGCAGCGATGCGCAACACCGAGAAGCGCGTCGACTATTGGTCGAAGCGCGGCCGGCCCGTCGAGCTGCTCGACCGCAAGAAGGCCGGCGAGATGATCGGCAGCGACTATTACCTCGGCGCCTGGATCGACCGGCGCGGCGGGAGGATCAATCCGCTGGCCTATGTGCGCGGCCTCGCGCGTGCCGCGATCAAGGCGGGCGCCACGCTGCACGAGAACACGCGCGTGGCGAAGCTGGAGCGCGACGGCGCCAAGTGGAAGCTGACGACGCCCAACGGCGTGGTGCTGGCCGACAAGGTCTTCCTCTGCACCAACGCCTACACCGACGACCTGTGGCCGGGCCTGAAGCAGACCATCGTGCCGATCCGCGTCTACCAGTTCGGCTCGCGACCGCTGCGCGACAATGTCCGCAAGACCATCCTGCCCGGCGGCCAGCCGATGACCGATTCGCGCCGCCTGCTGTCGGGCATCCGCGTCCATTCCGACGGCCGCCTGCAGTTCGGCGGCCACGGCCCCGCCTTCGGGCCGCTGTCCAAGCCCTCGGCAGGTGCCGCCATCAGCCGGCTGCAGCGCCTCTTCCCGCAGCTCGGCGACATCGAGACCGACTTCTGGTGGTCGGGCTTCATGGCGATGAACGGCGACAATTCCTGGCACATCCACGAGCTGGCGCCAGGGCTGCTCGCGATGCTGGGCTGCAACGGCCGCGGCGTCGCGCTGGCCACGATCTACGGCCGCGAGCTCGCCCGCCACGCCAACGGCGCGCCCACAGCCGACTTCGTGCTGCCCAAGAGCCCGCCCAAGCGCATCTTCCTCTATCCGGTGGCGAAGCCCCTGGTGACGGCGCTCATCAAATACTACGCGCTGCGCGACGCCATTGAGGTGCGCCATCTCGAACGCTCCCGTCCGGCGACGGCGGCCTAGAGCGATGACCTCATACGGACCGCGGGCCTCCAGGCCCGCTCATGATTCCGAAGCGGGCCTGGCGGCCCGCGGTCCGGAAGACTCCTTCGAGGAGGCGACCTGACCATGCCCGCAAATCCGATGGACGACCCCGGCGGCACACCGGACTCCTATTGGGCGGCAACGGCCGTTGCCGGCCCCGACGTGCCGGCGTTCGCCGGCAGCGAGACGGCCGACATCGTCGTCATCGGCGCGGGCTACACCGGCCTGTCGGCGGCGCTGCATCTGGCGGAGCGCGGCAAGTCGGTGCTGGTGCTCGACGCCAACGAGCCGGGCTGGGGCGCCTCGGGCCGCAACAACGGCCAGGTCGTGGCCGCGCTCAAGCACGAGCCGCACGAGATCGAGGAGCGCTTCGGCAAGGAACGCGGCAGCGAGCTCATCCGCGTCGTGGGTCAGGGGCCCGATCTCGTGTTCGGCCTGATCGAACGCTACGGCATGCAGTGCGACGCCCGCCGCACGGGCATCCTCACCGCCGCCCATTCGGCCGCCAGCCTGTCGGACCTCAAGCGCCGCGTCGAGGTCTGGCAAGGCCGCGGCGCGCCGATCGAGATGCTGACGCGCGCCGAGATCGCGACCAAGAGCGGCACTGAATTCTACGCCGGCGGCTGCATCGATTCACGCGGCGGCTCGATCAATCCGCTGGGCTACGCACGCGGCCTCGCTCGCGCGGTGCTGCAGCATGGCGGCGCGATCCGCCGCGACGCGTTCGTCCGCGGCATCGCGCGCAAGGGCAACGGCTGGAGCCTGACGCTCGACCGCGGCACTGTCGACGCCGGCACCGTCATCATCGGCACCAACGGCTACACCGGCGACTTCTGGCCCGGCCTCAAGAAGACCTTCCTGCCCGCGCGCACGCCGCAGGTGGTGAGCAAGCCGCTGGGCGACAACCAGCGCCGCACCATCCTGCCCGACGGCCAGATCATGTCCGACACGCGCTACCTCACGGTCGGCGTGCGCATGCATCCCGACGGCCGGCTGCATCTGGGCGGCGGCGGCGGCACGGCGGGCGCCGACAGCGCCGCGCTCTATCGCGAGCTGCCCGAGCACGGCAAGAAGCTGTTCCCGCACCTCGGCGAGCTGGAATGGGAATATCGCTGGAGCGGCTTCATGGCGATGACGCCCGACCGCTACCCGCGCCTGTTCGAGCTGGCGCCCGGCGTCGCCTCGGTGCTGGGCTACAGCGGACGCGGCATCTGCACCGCCACCATCCTGGGCCGCGAGCTCGCGCGCTGGGCCGCGGGCGACGCCGGCATCGACCAGCTCGCGCTGCCGGCCTCGAGCTTCCGCACGCTGCCCTACTATCCGCTGCGCGGGCTCATCGTCGAGGGCGCGGTGCTATTTCACACAATTCGCGACCGCGCCGCGCACGCCTCCTGATATGCGGTATTGCCGCTTGCCACGCTGCTGTTATCGTCACTGACGATGCCGTACGAGTGGAACTTCGCGATCGTCCTCAAGTATCTGCCCAATCTGCTGGAGGGCGGTGCCCACACGATCGCGCTCTCCGCCGCCTCGATCGCGCTGGCCACGCCCATCGGCATCGTCATGGGCATCATACGCCAGCAGCGCATCCCCTATCTGGCGCCGATCGCCGTCGTCTACATCGACTTCTTCCGGACCTCCGTCGCGCTGGTGCTGATCTGCTGGTGCTACTACGCGCTGCCGGTGCTGATCCGCGTCAACCTCGACACCTTCACCGCCGTGATGATCGCCATCGGCCTGCAGGCCTCGGCCTATATGGCCGAGCTGGTGCGCGCTGGGATGCAGTCGATCTCGCCCGGCCAGTGGGAGGCCGCCCGCGCGCTGGGCATGCCGGGCCACACGCGGCTGCGCTACATCATCCTGCCGCAGGCGGCGCGGCGCATGATCCCGCTGTTCTTCCTGCTGATGGTCGAGGTGGTGAAGACCACGACGCTGGCCGGCGTCGTCACCTATCCCGAGATCGTCTACGACGCCTTCCGCGTCGCCACCGAGATCTATCGCCCGATCGAGACCTTCACCATCGTCGGCCTCATCTGCTTCGTCTTCCTGTTCACGCTGGGCCGCATCGCGCTCTATCTCGAGCGGCGCTTCGCGGTCGTCGAACGGTAGCGCCGGATGCCCTACGTCTGGGACTTCAATTTCCTGCTGCAGCTCGGGCCGCTGCTGCTGGCCGGCCTCGCCAACACCGCCAAGCTGTGGGCGGTGGCGCTGGCCTTCGGCCTCGCCATCGGCCTGGTCATGGGCATCTTCCGCTCGGCGCCCTCGGCGATCCTGCGCGGCATCGGCACGGTCTATGTCGAGGCGATCCGCAACACGCCGGGCCTCGTCCAGCTCATCTGGTTCTTCTATGCGATCCCCATCCTCACCGGCCTGCAGAGCTCGGCCTGGCTCGCCTCGGCGGTGTCGCTGTCGCTCTACACCGGCGCCTACTCGGCCGAGATCTACCGCGCCGGCATCGCCTCGGTCGAAGCCGGCCAATGGGAAGCGGCGCGGGCGCTGGGCTTCGGCTATCGCGACCAGATGCGCTACGTCGTGCTGCCGCAGGCGCTGATGCGCATGATCCCGGCCTTCGGCAACCGCGCCATCGAGCTTGCGAAGGCGACGACGCTGGCGTCGACCATCGCCTTCGGCGAGCTGCTCTACACCGCCAAGACCATCGCCGAGGACCAGCTGCGGCCGCTCGAGACCTACACCGCCATCACCCTCATCTTCACCGCGGTCCTGCTGCCGGTGAGCTATCTCTGCGTCCGGCTCGAACGCCGCGTGGCGCGCAACAACGGAGGCGCGCCGCGTGACTGAAGTGCTGCGGCTCGAAGGCCTCACCAAATCCTACGGCGCCACGCCGGTTCTCAAGGGCGTCGACCTCACGGTGCGCCGCGGCGAGACCGTGTGCGTGATCGGCGCCAGCGGCTCGGGCAAGAGCACGCTGCTGCGCTGCGTGAACTTCCTGGGCTATCCCACGGCCGGCCGTATCTATCTCGAAGGCAAGCTGGTGGGCCGCGAGGTGACCGACCGCGCCGGCGTCGCCACCATGCGCTACCGCGAATCGGAGCTCTGCGCCGTGCGCGCCCATGTCGGCATGGTGTTCCAGCAGTTCAACCTCTTCCCGCACATGACGGTGGAGGAGAACGTGATGATCGCGCCGATCAAGATCCGCGGCCTCAGCCGGCAAGAGGCAAGGAAACGCGCGGCGCTGCATCTCGACCGCGTCGGCATCCCCGAGAAGGCCGGCGCCTTCCCGGGCCAGCTTTCGGGCGGCCAGCAGCAGCGCGTCGCCATCGCGCGCGCGCTGGCCATGGAGCCGGCGATCATGCTGTTCGACGAGGCGACCTCGGCGCTCGACCCCGAGCTGGTGGGCGAGGTGCTGCTGGCGATGCGCAAGCTCGCCCAGGAAGGCACGACCATGCTGATCGTCACCCACGAGCTGGGCTTCGCCTACAACGTCGCCCAGCGCGTGATCTACCTGCACGAGGGCACCATCCACGAGGAAGGCACGCCCGAGCAGGTGCTGGTGAACCCGACCAAGCCGCGCACGCAGGATTTCCTGCGCGGCGTCACGACGTTTCGCATGCCCGAGCCCAGGCTCGGACCGGTGGATCAGGCAAGCACAAGCAAAGGAGCATGACGATGACCGAAGTATCGAGGCGTGGCATTGCAATCGGCGCAACCCTGGCCGCGGCCGGGACCGCAGCCCTTCTCGCCAGCCGGCCGGCGGCGGCGCAGACGGGCAAATCGACCTGGCAGAACATCGCCGACACCAAGACCCTGCGGCTGGGCGCGCCGATCTCCGAGCCCTTCGTGTTCAAGGACCTGACCAACAGCCCCGCCCCCGGCGCGGTCAAGGTCGGCGACACGACCTGGCGCGGCTTCTCGGTGAACTGCGCCAAGGAGATGGCCGAGGCGCTGGGCGTCGAGCTGCAGATGGTCGACACGACCTATGGCAACGCCATCGCGGGCCTGCAGGCCAACCAGTTCGACCTGATCTTCGCCCTCGACGGCACGGTGAAGCGCGCCGCGGCGGTCGACTTCGTGCCGCAGCCGCTCTTCATGTACGGCACCGCGATCCTCGCCAAGACCGGCGCCGACATCGCGACCTGGGATGCGATCAACGCGAAGAAGCTCAAGATCGGCGTGCCCGTCGGCACGACCATGGAGACCGAGCTGATGCGCCGCGCGCCGGGCGCCCAGCTCGACCGCTTCCAGAACATCAACGAGATGATCGCGGCCTTCCAGGCCGGCCGCGTCGAGGCGATCTCCTCCTCGCTCACCGGCATGACGCTGGCGAGCGGCCGCATCCCCGGCACCATCGTCGCCATGCCCAACCCGCCGGCGCTGTTCCCGATGACGGCCGCGATCCGCCAGGAGCTCGACCCGCGCTGGCGCAATTTCCTCGCGACCTCGTTCGGCTACTTCGCCTACTCCGGCTTCGTGCAGAACGCGCTCAACCAGGCCTACACGTTCCGCGGCGTCGACATCACCAAGGTCCAGGCGGTCGTCATCCGCTGACGTATCAGACGAGATCGGCCTTGTTGGCGTGCTTGTACGGCATGCCGGCAAGGTCGATGCCTGCGGGGCCGGGCGTGTCGACCTCGATCACCGTTGCGCAGAGCGGGGCGAAGGCGGCGCGGAAGTGATTCTTCGCCTTTACGCAAAGATATTTCTTCGCGCGCACGTCGACGCCCAAGAGTTCGAAATAGCCGAGGTCGTTCACCGGCAGGCGTTTGGACGTCACCACGATCTCGATCCTGCCGACACGCAGCAGCACGGCGCGACCCATCTGCGCCTCGACGCCGCGCTGCATTGGTCCCTGGTTGACGAAGGTGCCCTCGGTGAGACGCACGACCTCCGCCCGCACCGCCACCGGCGCGCCATACTCCGGCGCCACCCGCCCACCCAGCACGCAATCGAGCGTGACGCCGATGCCCGCCGCATGCGCGCGCTCGACCAGCGCGGGATCGTGGAAATAGGCGAAGACCGCCGGCTCCTGCGGGTCGAATTCGAGCAGCGCACGGAAGAGGCCCGTCGTGTCGGCGATGCCGCCCGAATATGTATTGTCGCCCGATTCGAGCACCGCGACCGGCCCGCCCGCGACGTCACGCGCCTGCTCCAGGCCACCCCGCGCGCTCGGCCGTTCGACGGCGAACTGCGGCGCGAGTCGCCTGATCTCGGCCGACACCTCCTCGGCGACGCGCTCGGCCGCCGCACGGTCGCCATCGGCGCACACCATCACCGACGCACCGGTGAACGCGCAGTCGGCATAGGGGAAGCCGCCATAGGGCGTGATGTCGAGGATGGGAGGGACCGTGCGCGCCGCCGCAAATTCCTCCAGCTCCTTCATCGGCCCGTCGCTGGTGCGCATGTTGAAGCTGTGCAGGATGCGGCCGGGTCGCGCCACGGCGCCGACCGGCCTGATGCGGCCCTCCACCGTCTGCACCAGCAGGCCCAGCACCTTGGCCGCCACCACGTCCATGTCGAGATGCGGCAGCGTCTTGTAGCCCGCGAACACGTCGACCAGTTCGGCCATGTCGGGCGAGATGTTGGCGTGCATGTCGAAGCTGGCACCGATCGGCACCGCGCCGACGGTGCGGCGCACGAGCCGGATGAGATCGACGTCCGGCGCGGTGCGGCGCTCGGTGATCAGCGCGCCGTGCAGCGAGAGATAGACGGCATCCCAGTGCCGGCCCGCGAGGCCCGCCTCGACATCGGCCAGGAAGCGCTCGAACAGCGCCTCGTCCATCGGCCCGCCCGGGTCGGCCGCCGCCGACCGCAGCAGCACCACGTCCCAGTCGGGATTGGCACGGGCGAAGGCCTCGACGCCACCGAGCTCGGTCGGCGTGCCGGCGAAGGTCGGCAGTCTGTCGGACCCCGCGAGCCACTCCTTGGCCTCGAAGTCGGCGAGGATGGTAGGCACCGGCGAGAAGGAATTCACTTCCAGCCAGATCCGGGCAACGGCGATGGAGCGTTTCATTGCGGCGAAGCCGGCGGGATGTCGGCGTAAATCTCGAGCAGGTTGCCGTCGGGATCGCGGAAGAACAGCGTGCGATGGCCGAACGCCTGGTCCGTCGGCGGCGAGACGAGAGCGACGCCCTGCCGCACGAGCTCATCGGCGCAGCGGTCGACGTCGGGCGGGGTCACCTTGAAGGCGAGCTGCAGCGAGGCGCTGCCGTGGGGCGTCGGCGCATCGGCCGCGGTGCGGCTCGGTCTCGCCAAGGCCAGCGTGTTGCCGCCCAGTTGGTATTCGATCCAGCCCGGCGAAAGCTCGCGCAGCAGAGGAAAGTGAAGGATGTCCTGATAGAAGCGGCGCATCGCCGCCATATCGCGCACGAAGATGCACGTATAGTCGATCGCCCGAATGGCCTCAAACGCCGAAGTTTCTCGATTCCGCGGGGACAAAGGTAACCTCATGCTGAGGAGCGAGCGCCGCGAGCGTCTCGAAGCATGGGGCTCCACAGACGGCGCCTGTTGCCCACCCTTCGAGACGCGCCCTCCGGGCGCTCCTCAGGGTGAGGTGGCATTGACCTTCTAAATAGCCGCATCGAATCCCGGCGGCAAAGTCCCCGACAGGAACGAGGCGAGGAACATCTTGCCCAGCACATGCCTGGTTGCCGGGGTGCGGCGCACGAGCCGGCCGTCGCGGATCGCCTGCTGCAGCTCCGGCAGCGTCGGCGCGGAGAGGTCAGTGTCCGCGAGCGCGCCTGATGCAGCGGCCGAGGCGCTCAGGAGGACGCCGGCATAATAGAGTCGCGTCAGCGCACGGGTGAGGTCGAGCCGGGCGCGCATCGCGTCGTCGGGAGCGCGGCCGAGCCAGGCACGCAGCAGCGCCTCTTCCAGCTCCGGCGTCCGCGTCTGCGTGTCGAGCGCCGTCGCCACATCGACCAGCGGATCGTTGCGGTAGGCCGACTCCCAGTCGATCGCCCAGAGCCGCCTGCCGTCGAACAGGATGTCGGCGGGGATGAAATCGTTATGGCTGGAGACGAGCCTCGTCACGCCGGCGTCGTAGGCCGCGCTCACGCGGTCGAGCCGTTCCGTGTGAGCGTCGAGGACACCGGCGGCAAAGAGGCCGGTGCGGCGCACATGGGCAAAGAGACGGCCGACGATCACGGGATAGTCGACGAAGTGCGGGAAGACCGGCGTGTCCTGCAGGCGGCGCAGCAGCTCGCCCAGCGCCTGCGCCAGCCCGAGCGGCCCGCCGGGATAGGCCTGCACCGGCTGCTGCTCGATGAAGTCGGTCACCGCGACGCGCGCCTGCTCATCGATGTAGTGGACGCGGGGCGCGATCCCCGCCTCGGCGGCGATGCGCAGCGAGAGGTACTGGTGTGGATTGCGCAGCGGGCTCGCCTCGCCCTCGACGCGCACCAGGTAGCGCCGACCGCCGACCTCGACACAGAGCGGCGCGGCTCCCGTGGCGCCGCCGTGCAGCGGTGTCACGGCACCGATCGGCGCTGCCCCGAAGGCGGCAACGATCGCGTCGCGCACGATCTCGCGGCGCGCAGGTGAGAGGATATCGAGGCCATTGCTCATGCAAAGCCCATAGCACAGGCGACGAACTTCACAGGAGCCCGCAACCGCCCCCAACCTCACCCTGAGGAGCATCGCGTAGCGATGCGTCTCGAAGGGTGGGCCACGAACGCGGTGCTGGTTCCCACCCTTCGAGACGCCACGCTTCGCATGGCTCCTCAGGGTGAGGTTGGAGGCGGTCGCGTTGGCGCGCTCCAATGAGTCAGCGTACCCGCGGCTTCGACTTGAAGATGCGGAGGATGACCTCGCCGTCGACCGTGACCTCGTGGAAGAGGTCGTAGTTCGGGCCGTAGGCCACGTTCTTGTGCGGGTCGCGCGTGTCGGGATAGTTGGTGAAGGCGTAGTGCGGGATGGTCTCGTCCGTCGCCTCGTGCAGGCGAAGCCGCTGCTGCGACGTGAGGATGAGGAAGCTCTTCGGCAGCGCCATGAAGTTGGCGGCCACCACCTCGATCCTTTCGGCGGGATCGTGCGCCAGCAGGTGCTCCAGCCCGCTGCGCATGCCGAGGCCCCAGTAGTCCAGCTCGAACTGGCCGATATGATTGCCGCCGGCGAAGGCGTTGAGATAGACGTTCTGCAGGGGATGGGCGCGCACCATCCACGCCGCCGTCACGACGAAGGAGAGCGCGGTCGCGAGCGCCAGCGCCGGCCGCCGGACCCTTGCCGCGACTGCGCCGCTCCACAGCACGACCCAACCGCGCAGCGCCACCAGCAGGAGCGCGGGATAGACGAAATAAAGCTGCCGCCAGCCGTCGTAGACGATCGAGCCCAGCAGCACGACGGCGGCGAGCGGCGCCACGAGCAGGGTGAGGAACACCATGTCCTGCAGCTCGGCCTCGTCCCGCCACAGCCGAAGGCCGCCCCGCGCGAACCGCCACAGGGTCGCGGCGGCGCCCGCCGCGAGCAGCAGCAGGTAAAGCGGCGGCGTGGTGAGCGAGATCCAGATCGAGAGGTAGTTCCACGGCAGCTGCGTGGTGCGGATGAGCGCGCCGCGATAGAGGATCTCCTGGTCGAAGCGGAAGTTCCTGATGGCATCGAGCGCGTGCCCGAAATTGCCCAGAGGATCGGCCCACAGCCACGGCCATAGCGCGACGACAAGCACCGCCGTCGCCGCCAGGTAGAATGCTACGAGCGGAAGCGCCCGCCGCACCGGCACTTCCCGCTTCAACGCACGCACGACGAAGATCGCCACCGTGGCGGCGGGGAGCATGATCGCCGCCACCCGCACATCCATGGCGAAGGCCGTCGCTAGCGCATGCAGGAGGGCGCTCCCCGGGCGCGGCCTCAGGACGAAGGCGATCATGGTGTTGAGCGCGATCGCGAAGGCCGCCATGAACACCGCGTCCTTCGAGTTGAAGAAGGATTCGGCGAACAGGCGCGGCGACAGCACGAGGAAGGCCACGGCCAGCAGGGCGAGCCTGCGATCCCCGAAGCGCCGCAGCGCCAGGCTGTAGAGCGCCCAGGCGCCCCCCAGGCAAAAGGCATAGGTGAGGAGATGGCGGAACATGAAGATGTCGCGCGTGTCCTCGAGCCCGAGCAGCCTTTCGAGAACGACCGCGGGCATCTCGAAGGCCACGCCGTAGTCGCGGTCCTGATACCCGTGCAGCCGGGGCAGATCGCCCATCGCCGGAGGCATGAGCGAGGGTGCCACCAGATCGATCAGGTAGGCCGCGGTCACGGCGCCGATCTCGCGCTGCCGCGGTTCGTCGAATGCCAGCCCGTAATCGCGATGGAGGGCCGCGCCGAGAGCCAGGAGGACCAGGAAGCACAGCAGGACGAGGAGCCTGCTGCGCCCCACCCCTATGAGCCCGATACGACCGGCGCCACCATGGCGCGCAGCGCCGCGATGATGCTGGGTGCCACGATGCGCGAGGTTCGGGGATTTTCCGACGGCCGGTTGCGGCTGGTCAGGGTGAGGCCGATGTCGTCGCCCTCCAGCTCGACCTGGTGGATGGCGCCGGCGATGTCGGGATCGATCCAGATCTCGACCGTGGTGCGGTCGAAGCCGATGCCGGCGAGGCTGAGCGAGACGGCGACGTTGAAATGGCGCGGGAAGTGGCCGGCCGCGACGCCCGCGGTGCCCTCGAAGATGAGGATCGGCTCGGTGGGCGGGCGCTTGTCGAAATCGTGGCCACGTTCGAGGACGTAGGGCTCGTGCGCCATCGACGAGGGCTTGATGCGCGACTTGAGATGAACCTTGCGGATCGTGCCTTCGGCGGCGCAGCGGATGATGTCGAGGCCTGGCATCGCGCCCGAGGCAACGCGTACCCGCCCGCCATGCCTGCGCGCCATCTCGACCAGGTCGGGACAGGACGGCACGCCGCCGGCGCTGACGCAGATCAGCATCTTGCCCGCTTCAAGAACGGCGCGCGCGATCTCGGCGAAGCTGTCGGCCGTCGCGCATTCGACGACGACGTCGCACAGCGCCGGCAGCTCGGCCAGCGTAACCACGCGCAGCCCCGGCGAGATGTCGCGAGCGGCGGCCTCCGCCTTGACGAGGTCACGCGCCGTCACCGCGACGAGCTCCATCTCCGGAATGACGCCCGCCCCCAGCCGCTTCGCCAGATCGCGCCCGACATTGCCGAAGCCCGCGAGTCCCACTTTCATATCGACACTCTCCCCCACTCGACGCTTGTAGCGCACTTCATGCCTCATTGGACCGCGGGCCTCCAGGCCCGCTCATGAGGCGGACGCGCGCGGAGCAATCTCCGCGCTGGGAGGTCCGCGGTCCGGGATGAGATGAGCGTTGTTTTGCAGAGCCCCAAGCGTATCCTCCCCTGCATGATCCTGACCAAAGTCGAGGAAGACATGCTCGCCGGCCGCCAGGGCCCGGCGAAGAAGCTGGCGCTCGAAGGGCTGGTGCAGCTCGGCCGGGCTTATGGCGCACCGCGCATGGTCGAGATCGGCTATGCCCATATCCACGCCGGCATGGCGCTCTATCTCGAGGATGTCGAGCTGATCGAGGGGCTGGCCGACCAGAATGCGCAGATGGCGGTGCCCTCGTCGGTCAACATCGCCAACGCAGACACAGTGAACTGGAAGCAGACCGGCGCGCCGGAGAAGCTGGCGCGGCTGCAGCAGCGCGCGGCGACCGCGCATCACAAGATGGGCAGCGCCTGCTCCTTCACCTGCACGCCCTACTGGGCCGGCCACTGGCCGACCTGGAACACCCACATGACCTCGATCGAATCGACGGTCACGATCTTCTGCAACTCGGTGATCGGCGCCAAGTCCAACCGCGACGGCTATTTCTCGGTCTATGCCGGCATCACCGGCCGCTACCCGCTGTTCGGCTATCACCTCGACGAGAACCGCCGCGGCACCATGCTGTTCAAGGTCGATGCCGAGCTGAGAGGCACCACCGACTTCTCCTGCCTCGGCTTCCACATCGGCAAGATCGTGGGCGAAGGCGTGCCCGTGGTGAGCGGCCTCGCGCGCCGTCCCACGCTCGACGAGCTCGATGCGCTGGGCGCCGGCATGGCGACCTCGGGCGGCGTCTCGCTCTACATCATCCCGACGGTGACCCCGCCCTTCGCCAGCGCCGAGCAGGCCTTCGCGCCGAAGCCCATGCCCGAGGCGCTGCCGGTGACGCGCGCCGACATCGACGCGGTCTACACCTATTTCTGCACCGGCCGCTTCGACCAGGTCGACATCATCCATGTCGGCTGCCCGCACGCCTCGTTCGAGGAGATGCGCGACTATGCCAACCAGCTCCGCGGCAAGAAGGTGAAGGACTCGGTCGAGTTCTGGATCACCACCAGCCGCGCCGTCCGCCGCATGGCCGAGGAGCAGGAGCTCTTGAAGGTGCTGGAGGCGTCGGGCGCCAAGGTGATCGCCGACACCTGCCCCATCTCCTGCCACTTCGCCCGCACCGTCTCGCCCGACCCCGCGCTCGGCGTCGTGCCGCCGCCGCTCAGGACCGTGCTGGTCGACTCGGCCAAGCAGGCGAAATACGTACGCGACATGATCCAGTGCGACACGCTGCTGGCGCCGACCGAACGGGTGATCGAGGCGGCGCTCACGGGGCGGCTCGTGCCGCACCTGTCGTGATGGCAACGGAACAACCTCACCCTGAGGAGCGTCGCGCAGCGATGCGTCTCGAAGGGTCGGCAACGAACGCGGTGCGTATCCCATCCTTCGAGACGCCGCGCTTCGCGCGGCTCCTCAGGATGAGGAGTTGTGTGGCCCAACGAGGCTCCTCATGATCGAGATCGCAGCCCGCGGCATCGTCATCGGCAAGGCGAGCGGACCCGCGCTCGTGTCGGCAGAGGCCGTGTCGTTCCTGGGCGACGTCGACATCAGGAGCGGCCGCGTCGTGGGCGACCTGCCGTCGGTGCGCAACGCCTCGCTGCGCGGCACCGTGCTGATCATGCCCTACACTCGTGGCTCGGCCGGCGCCTGGCGCTTCCTCTACCAGCTCTTCAAGCACGACAATCATCCGGTCGCGATCATCACCAACGCCGTGCCCGACCCGTCGGTGGTCCAGGGCGCCATCCTGGCCGGCATCCCCGTCGTCTGCGAGCCCGCAAGCCCCATCGAGGACGCCGCCGCCAACGGCCAGCGCATCGAGGTCGAGGTCCACGGCACCGACGGCCGCGTCAGGATCTTCTGACGGCGCGGTATCCTATTACCGCGTCCCAAGGTGGAGCGTGAAAGCGGGAAACTGCCGCAAAACCCTTATGTGTTCGGCATCGGAGGTTTCCCACCCCCGTGGGAAACCGCGGGAAATTTCCCGTCACCCCTCGGCGATGAGCCGCGCCAGTGCCTCCGGCTCGGTCAGCATCGGATAGTGGCCGGTATCGAGCTCGTGCCAGCGGCCCTTCAGCTTGTCGGCGGTGCGGCGCTGGTGGGCGACCGGTGGATTGGCGCTGCGCTTGCACCAGATCACCGAGGCATTCCACGACTGGCCCCAGAAGCGCTCCAGCTTCACAGGCGCGGTCATGGTGGCGATGGGATGCGGCGTGCAGCGCTCCAGCGCCCAGGCGCGCATCGCGGGATCGAGATCGACGAACAGGCGCGTCTCGAAGTCGTGACGCGACGGGCCGGTGGTGAGCTCGGTGTTCACCGCCGTGGGCCGCTTCACGATGTCGGGCAGCGCCTCGCCGTCGAGCAGCGCCAGCGCATCGGCAAACACCACCCGCGCCACGCGCTCCCGTGCCAGCTCGGCTGCCCGCGCCATCACCATGCCGCCGGTGCTGGTGCCGGCCAGCACGACGTCCTTCAGGTCCTCGTAGAACAGCAGCTGGGCCACCTCCTCGGCATGCGTCTCGGTGGTGATGCCGGCGCGGACCTGGTCCTTGCGCTCGGCGCAGCCGTCGAGGCTCGGCGCCAGCACGCGATGGCCTTGCGCCCGCAACCGCTCCGCCACCGGCTTCCAGATCCAGCCGCCCTGGTAGGCACCATGGATCAGCACGAATGTCGTCATTTCTCGTTTCCTCCCTTTTTTGGCTAAAGCAAAAACCTCACCCTGAGGAGCCGCGCAGCGGCGTCTCGAAGGATGGGCCCCACCGACGGTGCCCGTTGCCCGCCCTTCGAGACGCGCCCTGCGGGCGCTCCTCAGGGTGAGGTATATTCCCCAGCGCTAGACGCCGCCCGTCACGTCGATGGTGATGCCCGTCACGAAGTCCGACTCCGCCGACGCGAGGAAGCAGATCACGTTGGCCTGGTCGACGGCCTCGGCGACGCGGCGCATCGGCGTCCGTTCGATCTCCTCCGCCTGCGAGGCCTGCGTGCGCTTCTCCCAGTGCGGGCGGATGCGCTCGGTGAGCGTGACGCTGGGCGCGATGGCATTGACGTTGATGCCCTCGGGCCCGAGCTCGTGCGCGAGCTTGCGCGTGAAGGCGATGATGCCGCCCTTGGCCGCGGCATGGGCGCTGGAGCTGTTGAAGCTGAGGCCGCGCCCGGCGATCGACGCCAGGTTCACGATCTTGCCGCTGCGCTGGCGCTTCATCACCGGGATCACCGCATGGGTGACCAGGAAAGTGCTGTCGAGATTGAAGGCGATCAGCTTCTGCCAGTCGGCCAGCGTGAGCTGCTCGGTGGTGGCCGTGGGCTTGTCGATCACCGTGCTGCCGCCGACGGCGTTGACCAGGATGTCGATGCTTCCGAAATCGCGCGCGATCCCAGCCACCAGCCCGTCGACCTGCGTCTGGTCGAGCGCATCGACCAGCCGGCCCTCGGCCTTGCCGCCGGAGCCGCCAGCGACCTGGCGCAGCGCCGGCACGGCTTCGTCGAGCCGCCCTTGATGGTTGTCGACGGCGATCACCGTCGCCCCCTCGCGCACCATGATGGCGGCGGTGGCGCGGCCGATGCCGTTGGCGGCCGCGGTGATGAGGGCAATCCTGTTCTTGAACCGCATGGTCAGGCCGCCTTCGCCGTGTCGACAGGTCCCCAGGATTTCAGCACCGGCAGCACTTCCTTGGCGAAAAGCTTCAGCCCGCGCTCCGACACCTCGTAGGGCGTGCCGCCGAAGCGGAAGGCGACGTTCATCTCGAAGTCGCCCAGGATCTTCCGCCGCGCCTCGATGCCGCGCAGGATCTTGTCCGGCGTGCCCCAGCTTGCCGCCTGCATGAAGCCCACGACCGCGCCTTCGAGCCCGCCCTTGCGCGCGATCTCGGCCTTCTGCTGGTAGGCGTCGTAGCCCTTCACCGTCTTGAAGTGCTCGCCCAGGAATTCGTAGTGATGGAAATTGCTCTCGACGAACTTGCCCTGATACTGGCGCGCCTCGTCCTCGATCGTCGCCGCGTTCGGGCCGCAGACGCAGAACTCGGTCAGCATGACGTGCGGCGGCTCGGTGCCGTGATACTTGCGATGCAGCGCCCGCCCGTGCTCGATCACCGGCGCCCGCATCTCCCACGGCCGGTCGGCGAACATCACCGGATGGGCGCCGAGCTTGGCGGCCGAATCCACCGAGTCCTCGCTCGACGCCACGGCATAGATGCGTCCCTCGAAGGAATGCTGCGGCCGGGGCCGGAGCTCGACGCGCGGCTGCTTGTAGTACTTGCCGTCGCCTTCGATGAAGCCCGTCCTCAGCGCCTCGACGATCATCGGCGCCGCCTCGTCGAAGCGGCCGCGCGATTCATCCATGCTGATGCGGAAGGCGTTGAACTCGCGGCGCGCGAGGCCGCGGCCCATGCCCAGCCGCAGCCTTCCCTTGCTCAGCATGTCGACCACCGCGGCATTCTCGGCCACGCGCAACGGATCGTGCCACGGCAGGATGACGGCCGCTGTGCCCACATCGATGTTCGGGCAAAGCGCCGTCAGGTGCGTCATCAGCGCGAGATTGTCCGGCACGAACGAGTAGTCGTTGAAGTGATGCTCGGCCGACCACAGGCAGTCGAAGCCCGAGTCGGCGGCGATCCGAGCCAGCCTGATCTCCTCGTCCCACACCCGGCTGTCGGGGCAGCTCTCCCAGCCGTAGCTGGTGAACACCATCATCATGCCGACGTCCATGGGCCTTCCTCCTTGGTTCTTTGCGCTGAACAGCGAAGGAAATGCTTTCACGGGCCGGCAGCCGCCGCAAGCGCCGGCCGCGCCGGCCGTTTCGCTTCACGCCGGCAGGACGTGCATGTGGCTCTGCACGGCGACGACGCCGGGAACGCGCGCGACTGCCGCGCTGTAGGCCTGCATCAGCTCCGGGCTGGGGGCGACACCCCACAGATGCACGATGCCGGAATTGACCACGAGGTCGCTGCGCTGCACCAGGGACCAGTTCTTCGCCTTGAGGGCCGCGGTGACCGTGTCTCGCAAATGCGAGTCGCCGGGCGGCGTCACGTTGCCCAGAGGCCGCGCCGTCGCCGCGGAATCGCAAGGCGAGACGAGCGCCTGCAGGAGGTTGATGCGACTCACGATCCCGACGATCGTGCTGTCGCGCAGAACGGGGACGCGCTTGATGCCGTGCTTCAGCATCAGCCCGGCGACTTCGGCCAGGCTGGCATTCTCGTCGGCGGTAACGACGGTCCGCGTCATAACGTCGACCACCCGGCGAAATTGGGTGCGGGCGTAGGCCGGGTCGGCGACGGGCGTGTCGGAGAGTTGCCCGGTGAGTTCCGGCTCTGCCAGGCGGGCATCGAGATCGACGCGCCCGATCAGGTCGGCCTCGCTCAGGATACCGACCATGACCCCTTCCTCGTCCACCACCGGCATGCCGCTGACGCGGTTGTTGACCAGCAATTCGATTGCCTCGAGCAGCGTGGCGTCAGCCGAGATCGACATCACGCCATCCGACATCACATCCTTCGCAAGCATGTCACTTCCCCACACTTTTCGATCTCCGGCGGTCACGCCACCGGTTGCATACGGTCGGCGGCCAGGAAGAACTTCCGTGCCAGCGCGACCAGCTCGTTGTCGGTCGGGTGATCGACCGTCTCGACTGCCGAAATCCGCTGCGAGACCTGCGGGTAGCGCTCCGCGGCATAGGCGGCGAGCTCGGTCTTCGCGGTGCCGGGCCCCACGATCAGGACCGCGCCGGCATCGTTGACGGAGCCTACGACCTTCTCGAGGAAATCCCGGTCCACGGCGGCGTGGCCGCTGCCGACCGTGTTGGCCTTGTGGTGGACATGGACCTGCCGGTCGTGCGGACGGAGCTTGGTCTCCTCGACCTCGGTGGCGTTGAAGCGAAACACCTTGGCTTCGCGATGATCAATCCAGACGACGGCGTGGAAGTGCGGTGTCATGACTTCGTTCCTCAGGCGTTGAGACGTTGCAGGGCGGCCTTGTCGCAGAGCACGACCGACCGGCTCGCCGATGCCAGCTTGATGATGCCGTCCTTGGCGAGCTGGGTGAGCGTGCGCGACACGGTCTCGATGGTGAGGCCGAGATGGTCGGCGATGTCCGACCGCTGCATCGGCAGCTCGAAGCTGTCGCTGCTGGAGACACGGCGGGCCATGTCGAGCAGGAAGGTCGCGATCTTCTCCTGGGCGGTCTTGCGGCCGAGCAGCAGCATGTGGTCGTGCGCCCGCTCGAGGTTGACCATCATGGAGGACATGAGCTGGTCGCCGAGCGCCGGATCGTCCGCGGCAAGCGTGGTGAAGCCACAGCGGCGGAAAGCGATCACCTCGCATCGTTCGACGGCTTCGGCCGAGAAGCGGTGCGTGGCGCCAGGCTCCAGGCCGAAGATGTCGCCGGCAAGATGGAAAGCGTCGATCTGGCGGCGCCCATCGCTCAGGAGCTTGTAGGTCCGGATCGTGCCGGAGAGGACCTTGTAGAAGAAGTCGGCATCGTCGTTTTCGGCGAACAGCTCGTCGCCCCGGGCGAGGACGATCCTGGTGCCGGACAGGCGCTTGGGGCTCTCCTGCCGCGAAAGGGCGGCGGCTCCCCGCATCGCGACGGCGGCAGGCACGGTCTGTCTGATCCCGTTGGTGGCGCTGTAGGTTTGCATTTGTCTCTCCCCGGCTGAAGCTCGTGGCGTGGCTTCTGGGTAACCCGGGACCGGATGTGTCACCATTCGGGTATTGAACTAAGGGATTCTACGTAGCTGGGGAAAAGCCCGGATCAGCTCACGCCGTAGATGGTGAAGCGGCGTTCGATCGACGGGTCCAGCGCACGGGCTGCGGCCTGATCGACCTCGCCTTCCTGCGTGCGGCCCAACTTGATCCGCGCCAGGCCACGGCCGTAGAGGGCGAGCGGGCGGTTGGGATCGATCTCGAGCACGGCATTGTACTCGACGATGGCGATCGCCGGATCGCCGAGCTTCAGATAGATGAAGCCGCGCGTCTCGCGGACCTCAAGGTTCGTCGGCCTCGCCTTGAGGGCCATGTCGCAGTCGGCCAGTGCCTCGATGAGGTCGCGGCCGACGATCGTGCGCGCCAGGCAGCGGTTGTTGTAGGCCAGGCCCATGCCGGGATCGAGCGCGATCGCCCTGCTGTAGTCGTCGATCGCGAGGCCATAGTTCTGCTTCGCGAAGTGGACGTAACCGCGATTGTAGTAGGCGAGCGGAGCGGTCTTCTGGATGGCGATGGCGGCATCGAGATCGCGCAGCGCAAGGTCGGCCGCATCGCTGGCGGCATAGAGGGCCGCGCGATTGACCAGCGCTTCGGTGTTGCGCGGATCGACCCGCAGCGCCTCCGAATAGTCCGCCAGGGCCAGCACGTTCGCCGCCTGCCGGCTCCTGGTGACGCCGCGATAGACGCGGGCCTCCGCACTGTCGGGCGCAAGCAGGATCGCCCGGTCGAGGTCGGCCAGCGCGTGGCCGAAGTCGTTGATCTGCCCATAGGCGTCGCCACGGCGGAGGAGCGCGCCGACATTGTCGGGCGAGAGCGCCAGCACCTTGTCGAAATCGGCGATCGCGCGCGCATAGGCGCGCTGGCGGCTCGCGAGGACGACGCCGCGCTCGAAGAAGGCGAGCGGCTCCTTGGGGTCGCGGATGATCGCGGCGGTGAGATCCGCCAGCGCGCGCTCGGTCTGGCCGAGGCCGAAGCGCGCGACGCCACGCCGATAGAGCGCCAGGGCTTCGGGATTGCTCGGATCGATCGCGCTGTCGTAGTGGCGCAGTGCCTCCTGGTAGTCGCCGCCGGCCAGGATGCTCTCACCGATCGCCGTGCGGGCGCCGCCGCGAGCGAGACGGGCGAGCCCCAGCTCGCTGGCGGTGAGCTTGCCGGACTGGATCGCGTTGGAGCACGCCGCGACGCGCTTCTCCGCCTTCTCCCGGCCGTCCAGGAACATGCCGGTGGAGCCGCCTTGCAGGCATTGGGCGAACTGCTCGCCTGCCCAGGCCCGCGACTTCACCGGATCGGAGGCATAGGAGGGCTGCAGGAGAGCGGCGGCAACGGAGAGGAACGTCGCGCACGCAAGCAGGGTTCTGGTCTTGGGGCTCGTGCAAGTCTTCATGGGGGCTCCTTCGGCGGCGCGCGAGCCGGGCCGGTACGCCCGCCCGCGGCACCACTCCATTCGCCTGCAATATCCGTCGAGCCTCGGTCACCCGCCTTGACGTGGGTCAATGCGAGCGAGCGCGCGGAACACGGTCCATCGCGTCCGCGAACAGGCGGTATTTCACGGCGACGACCGAGAGCTCGCGGCCCCAGTTCACCAGGTCGCCCCACGGATCGTTGAGCTTCCCCAGGCCGCCGACGATCGCCACGACCGTCCCGACCTCGATCCGACCCTCGACGGCCAGCCAGCCGCCCAGGCAGAGCGCCGCCGCGACGGAGAGGTGATGCATCAGGTTCATCAGCAGGTTCATCGCGTACTTGAGCTTGTAGATTCCCATGTTGAGCCCGAAGACACGTTCGATCGGCTCGCCCTGCAGCCCCCGATCCCCGCCGCCCGGTCCCATACCCTCGACGATGGCGCCGCTGATCGCGCGCTTGGTCACGATGCGGGCGGCGGCGCGACGGTTGATCGCCGCCTGCAGGAGCGGGACGAACACCATCTGGGGAACGAAGAACGCCAGGCCGAGCAGCGCGAGGGAGGAATCGAGATAGACCATGTAGCCGATGACGCTGGCGAGGATTCCCCCCTGCAACAGCGGTTCCGAGATGCTGACGCCGGTGAAGCCGCCGATCGGCTCGGCTTCCTCTAGAACCATGGCGACCTCGACGCCGGCGGCGCTGCGTGGCTGGAGACCCTCTGCCGACCGCGTGTCGGCGGCGCGGACCATGTGCCGCAAGGTGCGGACAGAGCTTTCCGCCACCCAGCCGCGATAGATGTTGAGCCCCAGCTTGAGGCACTGTTCGACCAGGGCCACCGCCGCATAGGTCATCGCCAGCCCGAGAATGATCTGCAGGGAGCCTTTGCCGATGGCGTCGTTGACGATGCGCCGCTGCAGTTCCAGGGGCACGGCGCTCAGCAGGAAGACGGCGACGGACAATGCCGCCAGCCCTGCCTGGTGCCAGCCGGTGAAGCGCAGGACGTAGCCCAGGATCGATGCCGGCAAGAGCCCAGCCTGCGCTAGCTGCATGTCTCGAGAGCGGAGCGGATGCTGTCGACGAGCGCGCCGTCGGACAGGGGCTTCTCGAGAACGAGGTGAACGCCGGACCTGGCGGCGCGGGTGCGCAGCTGCTTGTTCGCCCGACCCGTGATCAGGATGGCCGGAATGGCGACATCGCGGGCGCGCAGCGTCTCTATGAGCTCGAGCCCATCCATGACGGGCATGCGATAGTCGACGACGAGGCACCCGCAACGCGGCAACGCGCCGTCAGCCAGCAGGGCCGCCGCACCATCGTAGAGGCGCACCTTGAGACCTTCGACCTCGAGGGCGAACTTGAGCGAGCTTCGGACCGCGGCATCGTCGTCTACGATGAGCACGGTCCCCGAACTTTGCGACATGTGGCGGCATTCCGGATCATCGGCGTGAGGTAACCGGAGCAACGCTAGCCGCTTTGGGTCTCGGGAGACTTGATCCAGCGCAAGGGCCCGCATCGGCGGACCTACGACGGCCCACCGTCGAGAAGCACCATGCGTACCAGCTCGGACAGGCTGCCCGCCTGCATCTTGGTCATGACATTGGCGCGATAGACCTCGACGGTGCGGGCACTGATGCCGAGGTCATGGGCAATGATCTTGTTGGGCTTGCCGGCGACCAGCCCGTCGAGCACTTCGCCCTCGCGCTCCGACAGGAGCTTCCGGCGGCTGCGCACCTCGGCGACCCGGGCCTCCCGCTCGCCGTCTCGGGCGTTCCGGCCGAGGGCGGCCCGGATCGAAGCGATCAGCAACTCGTCGTCGAACGGCTTCTCGATGAAGTCGACGGCGCCCGCCTTCATGGCCTCCACGGCCAGGGCGACATCGCCGTGCCCCGTGATCACGATCACCGGCAGCTGGACCTTCTGCGTCCGCAGCCGGCGCTGCAGCTCCAGCCCGTCCATCTCCGGCATCCTGATGTCGGTGACGATGCAGCCGCCTTCGGCCGAGGACAGCACATCGAGGAAGGCCACCGCCGACTCGTGCACGCGCACCGCCAGCCCCGCCGTGCTGAGAAGAAAGGCGAGCGACTGCCGGACCGCGATGTCGTCGTCGATCACGTGAACGACCTGACTATTGGTCAAGGGTTGCCTCCTCTTCTTCCTTCCCGGGGCGCAACGTGAAGCGAAAGACCGTGCCACCTTCCGGCCGTGCATCGACCCAGATCCTGCCGCCGTGCGCTTCCACGATCGTGCGGCAGATCGACAGCCCCAGCCCCATGCCCTTGCTCTTGGTCGTGACGAACGGCTGGAACAGATGGGCGGCGATCTCGGGTGCGAGCCCTGCGCCGGTGTCGGCGACGGCGACCTCGATCGTGCCGTCGGCGACGGCGGCCGTCGAGATCTCCAGCTCGCGGCGGCCGGCCGATTCGATCATGACCTCGATGGCGTTGCGGATGAGGTTGACCAGCACCTGCTGGATCTGGATGCGGTCGGCGAAGACCAGGGCGGCATCGGGGTCGAGCCGGAAGGACACGGCGACGCCGTTCTCCTTGGCACCGATCAGCGCCAGTGTGCTTGCGTCCTCGATCAGCTTCGGCAGATTCTCGATGCGGCGGTCGCTCTCGCCGCGGGAGACGAACTCGCGCAGGCGTCGGATGATGTCGCCCGCCCGCAAGGCCTGGTCGGCCGCCTTGCCGACGGCGTCGCGCAGCACGTCGGTCGAGTCGCCGTCCATGCGCTCGAGCAGCCGATGGCATCCCTTGAGGTAGTTGGCGATCGCGGTCAGCGGCTGGTTCATCTCGTGCGCCAGCGTCGAGGCCATCTCACCCAGCGCCGTGAAGCGCGACATGTGTGTCACTTCAGACTGCAGCTCCTTCAACCGCCCCTCGGTGATTTGCTGCTCGGTCAGGTCGCGGATGAAGCCGGTGAAGTAATGACGGTCGGCCGAGCGCAGCTCGCCGACCGTGAGATGCATGGGGAAGGTGGTGCCGTCCTTGCGCTGGCCCGTCACGATGCGCCCGATGCCGATGATGTGACGCTCGGCGGTGGTGAGGTAGCGCTCGAGATAGCCGTCGTGCTGGTCACGGTAGGGCGAAGGCATCAGCATCTTGATGTTCTTGCCCGCAACCTCGCCCATCGCGTAGCCGAACAACCGCTCGGCCGTCGTGCTGAGCGATTCGATGCGACCCCGCTCGTCGATGATCAGCATCGCGTCGGGCACCGTCTGCAGGATCGAGCGCAGCCGCGCCTCGGCCACCTGCAGCGCCCATTGGGCGGGCGACCGGACGGGATCGACGCTATGGATGATCCATCGCACGCTGCCGTCGGCCGAGAGGGCCGGCGCGTTGACCACATCGAAGCTGCTCCTGCCACCCGGCCCCTGGAAGGCTCCCGACTGCATCCGATGCGGCTGCCGCGTCCGCAGGACGGCTTCGAGCGACGACAGAAGCACCTCGAGTGGGTGGCATGCCGCCAGCACCTCGCCCACCCCGCGACCGGCGACGGCGTCGAACGGAACCGCCAGAATCTCGAGGTAGGAGTCGCTCGCTGCAAGCACGGTCCTGTCGGGTGAAAGCACCAGAGCCGCATGCGGCAATGCCGCGACCAGGGCGGCAAGGTCGGTCGGCTGGACAATTTTTGCGGGCATCTGGTGAGCTTGTCTTGTTATTCGCGGGCACGCTACCACGCCGCGGGCCGTCAGGCTGCACGTTCCGTAGCTCGTGGGCGCTCTGCATCGAGCCTGTCGAGCGCATCGAGCAGGATGCCGACACGGCTCGCCGAGGACATCCATTCGGCCAGGCGCGGATAGTTGTCGACCAGCCAGTTGAAGGCTCCCTGGACAGCGACGAAGGCGCCGGCGGCCTGGGTGACCTCGCCCAGCTGCAGACCGCCGTTCACATAGTTGGGCACGCACAGGACCAGGCCAACCAGTGGCGCCAGCAGGCTATTGCCGTGCGACACGAGAGTAGTTCGCATGTGCTGTCCGGCGAGCCACCGCCACCGGTCGACGACGGCGTCGAGGGCGGCACGCAGAGCATGAGCCACCGTGCCTGTATCGAGAGCGATCCACCGGTCGGCGGCGGTTTCCCGGACATGGCCCACGGCATAGCGCAGATCGGACTCGGCCTGGTTCTTGCGCTCGATCACATGGGCCATGCGACGGCCCACGAGCATCATCGCTCCTGTCGTGCCGCTCGCATAGATCACGGCGGCGACGACCAGGTAGCCCGGGATGATCACGGTGCCGCCGCCCATATCGACGTAGAGCGCGCCGCCGACGTTCCACAGCACCACGACGAACGTGCCTGCCGACAGGAGCGCGGCGAGAAGCCCCACCGCCAGATCGATCGGCGCATCCGTCGCCAAGCGGGCATCCTCGGAAATCCGGTACTCGGCATTCTGCGGTTCGACGGCGCCGACCTCGAGGCGGCGAAACCGATCGGCGGTCAGCCACGCGTCGATCAGGCGCCGGGTCAGCCACGCGCGCCATCTGCGCTGGAAAGCCATACGGCCCCAGACGGCCAGCACGGCAAGGCAGGTGCTGGCGGCGGCAAGCACCAATAGGAGATTCCCCTGATGGCGGATCTCACGCCCGCTGCGCAGTTCCAGCGCATTGAAGAAGTCACGGTTCCACAGATTGAGCCTGTACTGCACCAGCAATTGAAGCACGACGCAAATCGCCAGCAATCCGATCAACGCCCAGGCGGCGGCGCCCGAACGGCCGCGCAAGAAGCCCACGGCGGACTTCCAGAATCGGCGGAGCGGCCGGCCACCGATCACCGAGGGAGGTTCGGCGTCAGCCATCGACCCTGTCCCTGCAGCGGCGGCTGTCGACGCCGGCCAACACCGTCAGTCCGAGAAAGGCCGGATCGGGCCGCAGCACGACCATGGCCGGAATGGCCGCGACATAGGCTTGGAAGCGGCCCTTCGCCTCGAAGCGGCGGCGAAATTGCGTGCGCTCGAGATGGCCGACGATCCCGGGCACGATACCACCGCCGATGAACACCCCGCCCCGGGCACCGAAGAACAGCGCGACGTCGCCGGCGACAGCACCGAGAAAGGCGCAGAAGGTGTCGACAGCCTCGCGGCTTATCGGGCAACTGCCGGAAAGCGCTGCAGCCGTGATTTCCGGGGCCGTGCGTGCCGCGCACTCCCGCGCGTCCAGGGTCGCGATCTCGCGGTAAAGATTCACCAGCCCGTCGCCCGACAGGACGCGCTCCATCGAGACATGGCCATATCTGCGGCGAAGCGCGCCGATGAGCGCGGCTTCGCGGTCGCTGCCGGCGGCCAGGGTCGCGTGACCGCCCTCGCTCGCCACGACTCGACCGCTCGGAAGCCGGCATGCCATGCCGAGCCCCGTGCCAGGACTGAGTACCGCGATGGGCTGCTCCTCGCGGGAGCGGTTCGGGCCGAGGAGGTGGAACTCATCGGGCCGCAGATGAGGCAGGCTCATGCCGACGGCTTCGAGGTCGTTGACGAGCCGCACCGTCGCGAACCCGAATTCCCGCTTCAGCTCGGTGGCGTCGATCACCCAGGGGGAATTGGTGAGCCGGCATACGCATTGCTCGACCGGGCCGGCCACCGCGAGGATGGCCGCGTCGATCGATGGCATCTCGGGATGGTTCTCCAGCAGGCAGCGCAGCGCCGGCCCGAACCCGGGGAACGCACGCACGTCGAGACGATGGATGGGCCCGAGCTCGTCGTCGCAGAGGACCGCAAAGCGGGCGTAGGTGCCGCCGATATCCGCGAGGAGGGAGCGCATCAGGACACCGCGCGCGCCGTCTCGGCGCGGATCCGGTCGGCATACCAGCGTGCGGACTCCTTGGGAATCCGCCGCTGGCTCGGATAGTCGACATACACCAGGCCGAAGCGGGTGGCATAGCCCGCGCCCCACTCGAAATTGTCGAGCAATGACCAGACGAAATAGCCGCGGATATCGGCGCCTGCCGTCACCGCTTCGCGCAACGCATCGGTATAGGCGTTCAGGAAGGCGATGCGTTCCTTGTCGATCACCTGCCCGGACGCATCCGGCTGCTCGGCCGCGCCGGCGCCGTTCTCCATGACATAGATCGGCAGGCCATAGCGACGATGGACCTCTAGCAAGGTGTCGCGGAAGGCGGCGGGGTCGATCTGCCAGCCGATCGGCGAGTGCGCGACGGCTGGCGGCGCGTCCGCCCAGGCAAACCCCAGCGGCGCGGCCGCGTCGTTCCGGGCGTAGATCGGCGAGTAGTGATTGACGCCGAACCAGTCCACCGGTCGGCAAATGCGCTCCATGTCCCCGGGCTGCTGGTGGGGCTCGATCAGGGGCGCGAGCAGGGCCGGGTAGTGGCCGAGAAGCTGGGGATCGGGAAAGGCGAGATTCCAGTGTGCATCGAGCAGCGTCGCGGCGGCGGAGTCCTGCGGCGTGGAACCAAGGGGACGCGCCGGTTGCCGGTTGTGGATCGCGCCGAGCGAGGCCGCCGGCGC
>CANIRG010000018.1 GCA_947469635.1 Rhodospirillales bacterium
ATGCCCTGGATCTCGTGGTCGCGCAGCGCCGCACTCACCGTCACGCGATCCGCCACCGAGCCGACGATGTCGGTTGTCGGCCCTGGCACGGGATCGATCTCGATCACCTTGTGGCCGCCACGACGCAGCCGTGGGACCAGGGTCTGGCCGAGCCAGCCCGACGAGCCTGACACCAGGATGTTCACGCCAGCCCTACCTCGCCCAGCGCCGCATTCTGGCGCACCGTCAAGGCGTCGACGTCGAAGCCGTCGATCAGCTCCTCGAACAGCCGATGCCAGTTGATGCTGGCCCTGAGATGGATGAACACGGCGCCCAACCCGATGGCGGCGCGGTCCATGAAGACGAACTCGCGCGGTGGCCGCACGCCGCCCATCTTGCGCAGCTCGCCGAAGACGTTCTGCGCCATGTCGCGGCCGAAGCCCTCAGCCATGCCTTCGGTGAGCCGTCGCGTACGATCGTCCATCAGGGGTCCATACAGGAACGCCGCCCAGCGATTCAATACGGCGATCATGTCGCGCGTGAGCCCCGTAAAACCCCAATCCTCGTAGGCCGCGGCGGCGCGGTCCTGGTCGTCCGTCATCAGCGCGCGATAAAGCTCTATCGAGCCGCGCACGAAGCGCGGTGGGAAGATGCGCACGCAGCCGAAGTCCATCAGATTTACTGAACCGTCGGGCCGCACCGTGTAGTTGCCGAGGTGCGGATCGCCGTGGATGACGCCGTAGTGATAGAAGGGCACGTACCAGGCGCGGAACATGTTGACCGCCAGCCGGTCCTTGTCCTCCTGCAGCTTTTCCTTCCAGTTGAGCAGCGGCTCGCCCGCCAGCCAGCCCATCGTCAAGAGCCGGTCGGTGGAGTGCGAGGCCACGACCTCCGGCACATGGACGTTTGGCTCGTCGCGCAGCATGACGCGGTAAAGGGCGGCATGCTTGGCCTCGCGCCGGTAGTCGAGCTCCTCTCGCAACCGCGTCGTGATCTCGGCGTGAATCTCGTCGGTGCGGATGGCGGGATCGAAGCGCTGGCCGATGGCGAACACGACCTTGAGCTGGTTGAGATCGGCTTCGAGCGCCGAGGCCATGTCGGGATACTGCAGCTTCACCGCCGCATCGCTCCCGTCCGGCAGCACGGCACGATGCACCTGCCCCAGCGACGCTGCGAACGACGCCTCCTTATCGAAACGCTGGAACCTCGCCTGCCAATCAGGGCCAAGCTCACTCGCCATGCGCCGCCGGACGAAAGCCCAGCCCATAGCCGGTGCGTTGGACTGGAGCTGGCCCAGCTCACGCGCGTATTCCGGCGGCAACGCATCGGGGATGGTGGCGAGCAACTGCGCCGCCTTCATCAACGGCCCCTTCAGGCCACCCAGCGCCGCGCGCAGATCATTGGCGTGCTTCTCGCGGTCGAGGTTCCAGCCGAGATAACGCTCGCCGGCAAGCTTCGCCGCCAGCCCACCGACCGACGCCCCGACCCGGGCGTAGCGGCCGAGCCGCCCGCCCAAACTGTCGCCGTCGTCTGCCATGGTTAGAGCTTTTCGAGTTCGTCGACGAAGCCCGAGATGACGCTCAGGCCCTTGTCCCAGAAGGCGGGATCGGAGGCGTCGAGGCCGAACGGCGCCAGCAGCTCCTTGTGCCGCTTCACGCCGCCAGACTTCAGCATATCGAGGTACTTGCGCTCGAAGTCCGGCTGGCCCGACTGGTAGGCGGCATAGAGCGAGTTCACCAGGCAGTCGCCGAAGGCGTAGGCATAGACGTAGAACGGCGAATGGATGAAGTGGCCAATGTACGACCAGTAGTGCCGGTACTCCTCGTCGAAGGTGAAGGCCGGTCCCAGGCTCTCCTTCTGCACCGCCATCCAGATCTCGCCGATCGCGTCGGGCGTCAGCTCGCCCTCGCGCCGCTTCATGTGCAGGCGCGATTCGAAATCGTAGAAGGCGATCTGGCGGACGACCGTGTTCAGCATGTCCTCGACCTTGCCGGCCAGCATCGCCTTGCGGGTCCGGGCATCGGGCGCAGTCTTGAGCAACGACTGGAAGGTCAGCATCTCGCCGAACACCGATGCGGTCTCCGCGAGCGTGAGCGGCGTGTCGGCCATCAGCGCGCCCTGCCGCGCCGCCAGCACCTGATGCACGCCATGGCCCAGCTCGTGAGCGAGCGTCATCACATCCCGCACCTTGCCCTGGTAGTTCAGCAGCAGATACGGATGTGCCGACGGCACGGTGGGGTGCGCGAAGGCGCCCGGCGACTTGCCCGGCCGTGCCGGCGCATCGATCCAGCCATTGCCGAAGAACTTGCGGCCGACATCGGCCAGCTCCGGCGAGAAGGCGCGATAGGCGCCGAGCACGGTCTTTTCCGCCTCGGCCCACGGGATGGTGCGGTCGTCGTGCTCGGGCAACGGCGCGTTGCGGTCCCAGTAGGGCATGGTCTCGACGCCGAACCACTTGGCCTTGAGCTTGTAGTAGCGGTGCGCGAGGCGCGGATAGGCTGCCTTCACCGCCGTGGCGAGAGCATCGACCACCTCGTCCTCGACCACGTTGGCGAGGTTCATCGACGATTGCGGCCGCGCGTACTTGCGCCAGCGGTCCTCGATCTCCTTGTCCTTGGCCAGAGTGTTGGTGACCAGCGAGAAGACCGAGATATTGTCGCCCTGCACCTTGCCGAACGATTTCGCCCCTTCGCGGCGCACCGCCGGGTCCTTGGCCGAGAGCTTGTCGAGGATCTGCGGCTCGCTCAGCATCTCGTTGCCGAAGGGATAGCGCAGCCGCGCGATCGTCTCGTCGAACAGGCGCGACCAGGCGGCGCGCCCGACGACGTATTTTTCATGCAGCGCCTTTTCCATCTCGTCGGAGAGCTGGTGGGGCCGCCAGACGCGCAGGTCGCGCAGCCACGGGCCGTATTTGGCAAGCGCCGGGTCCTGCTGCTTGGCGGCGAGATCGGCATCGTCGAGCTTGTTGATCTCCAGCCGGAAGAACACCAGCTTGGCGCCGATATCGGTCAGCCGCTCCGACACATCCTGGGAAAAACGACCACGCTCGGGATCGGCCTGATCCTGCGCATAGTACAGCGAGGCGAAGGAACCGATGCGGCCCATGCGGTCCTGCATCGCCTCGTAGCGGACCACAGCAGCGCCCAGCGCCTTGCCGTCGAGACTCGCGATCTTGCCTTCGTAGTCTCCGGCGAAGGAATCGGCGTCCGCCGCCGCCCGCACAAGGTCGGCTTCGAGGTCGGTTCCGGAAGGGCTCGAATAAAGGTCGGCGAGATTCCAGGTCGGCAGATCGCCCAGCATGGCATTCATGACGCTAACTCCTTGGCTGCCCGGAGATATCGGGGGCCGCCGCCATGGCGTCAAGGAACGGACGCTCCATTCGAATCTACTTTCCTCCCCCGTCATCGAGGGAGGTGTCAGCGTCTTACGCTGGCGGAGGGGTCAAAGGCTCCATTTGACGCTCAGGCCCCCTCCGCCCTCGCATGACGAGGGCACCTCCCCTTCGCGGACTACGCGAAGGGGAGGAAAGGCTCTATCGACCGGCTCTGAAGGCCTTTACGGCCGCTTCGAGGCGCGCGCCGTAGTCGGGATCGGCGGCGCGGAAGTGACCGATGGCGCGGGCGATGATGTCGTCGCGGCCGACCTTGCCGAGGTTGCCCGCGATGTTGCCGATCAGCCGCTGCTTCTCCTCCTCCTTCATGAGGCGATAGAGCGCGCCTGCCTGCACGAAGTCGCTGTCCTCCTTGTGCAGCACCGGCATGTGGTTACCGGTGATGCCGCTCACGTCGACGCCCGCGTAGGCCGGCTGCCCGGTCTGTACCGGGCCGTTGAAGCTGTTGGGCTCGTAGTTCTTGGCCCGTCCGCCGTTGCCGTCGAACCGCATCGCGCCGTCGCGACCTTAGTTGGCGGCCACCGCCGGCATGCGGGGGCGATTGACCGGGATCTGGGTGTGGTTGATGCCCAGGCGATAACGTTGCGTGTCGCCGTAGGAGAACAGGCGGCCCTGCAGCATCTTGTCCGGCGAGGGACCGATGCCCGGCACGAAGTTCGCCGGGTTGAACGCCGCCTGCTCGACCTCGGCGAAGTAATTGTCGGGATTGCGGTTGAGCGTGTGCTTGCCGATCTCGATCAGCGGATAGTCCTTGTAGTACCAGACCTTGGTGAGATCGAACGGGTTGAAGCGGTAGCTCGCCGCCTCGGCCGCCGGCATGATCTGGACCTTCACCGTCCAGGTCGGGAACTGGCCCTTCTCGATCGCCTGCAGCAGGTCCTGGTGATGGTGGTCCGGGTTGGTCGCGCCGATGCCAGCGGCCTCCTCAGACGTCAGGTTCTTGATCCCCTGGTCGGTCTTGAAGTGATACTTCACCCAGAAGACCTCACCCTTGGCATTCACCCACTGGTAGGTGTGCGAGCCGAAGCCATCGAGATTGCGGTAGCTCGCGGGGATGCCGCGGTCGCCGAACAGCCAGGTGAACTGATGCGTGGCCTCCGGCGAGTGGGAGAAGAAGTCCCACGCATTGTCGGGCTCCTGCATGTTGGTGAAGGGATCGCGCTTCTGCGAATGGATGAAGTCGGGAAACTTCTGCGGACCGCGGATGAAGAAGACCGGTGTGCCGTTGCCCACCAGATCGTAGTTGCCTTCCTCGGTGTAGAACTTGAGCGCGAAGCCGCGTGGGTCGCGCACCACGTCGGACGAGCCGCGCTCGAGCGCCACGGTGGAGAAGCGTTGGAAGGTCTCGGTCTTCTTGCCGACGCCGTTCAGGAAGGCGGCCTTGGTCCAGGCGCTGCAGTCCTTCGTAAGCTCGAAGGTGCCGTAGGCGCCCGAGCCTCGGGCATGGACGACGCGCTCGGGAATGCGCTCCCGGTCGAACCGCGCCAGCTTCTCGATCAGGTGATGGTCCTGCAGCAGTAGCGGCCCGGTAGGCCCCGCGCTCTGGGAATGCTGGTTGTCGGCGACGGGGGCGCCGTTTTCGTCGGTCAGGATCGTCTTTGCCATGAGTCACTCTCTGTGTTCGGTATCCTCCCTCTACATTAGAATTATTCTAAAGAAAAGCCTTCTCTCAGATCCTCACGATCCCCTCCTCCGTCACGATCAGGTCCATCGGGATATCGTGCGCTTGTGGAAAGATCGTCGGGATCGACAGCCGCGCATATCCCACGCCGACGATGCGGGGCCGAGGGGACAGGATCGCGAGCGTGCGGTCGAAGAAGCCGCCGCCGTGACCCAGGCGATAACAGGCCCGATCGAACCCCACGACTGGCGCCAGGACGATATCGGGCTCGATGTCTGGCCCTTCGGCCGGGGCCGGAATGTTCCAGACCCCAGGCTTCAGCGGCTCCCCCCGGCGCCATGCCCGAAAGGCGAGCGGCGTGCGCGGCGCGATCACCACAGGCAAGGCGCAGGTCGCGCCACGCTCCGAAAGGCGCTCCATCCAGGGGCGAAGATCGGGTTCACCACGGAAGGGCCAATAGACGCTGACGGTACGGCCGGCGAGGTGGCCCAACACCCGGTCAAGCCCTTCGGCAATACTTTCGGAACATCTGCGTCGTTCCTCTGCCGGAATAGCCAGGCGCAGGGCGATCAGCCGCTCCCGCTCCGCTTTCCGCCACCGCATGACGTCGATCCATTGCTGCCTGTCACCATCGGGCGGCGCCCTTCCCGACACCGGATCGATGAGATGCATGAGGCATGCGGGCGAACCGGCCTCCTCGTCGTGGTCCGTCATGGCTGCGCCACCGCCCTCTCGGCAAGCGCGATGTTGGCCACGTGCGAGGACAGCATACGATCGAGATCCAGCACCAGAGCCGAGTCGCGCACGCGCGGGATCATGTCGCGCAGCTTGCGGACCACCCATCCCTGGCCGCGATTGAGGAAGGCGATGCGCGCGTTGAGGTCACCAATCGCCATCGCCTTGTCGTAGAAGGCCCCATGCGCGGCGACGCCTCGCCACCGAGGCAGGCGATCCGGCGCAGCAGCATCGCGCACCAGCGTGCCTCGTCGTACTGGATGTCCTGCATGAGGCTGGCAATGGCGGGATTGCCCGCAGCGCGTGCCGTCTCGAGCGTGACCCGCGCGCCGGCGCGCTCCGCCTCGAGCAGCTCGTTCAGGAACGCGATCAGTTCATCCGTCGCCACGGGCGCCACGTCGTTCATTCCCGCAACGTAGGGCTTGGCAATTCATTCGAATAATGAAGAAATATGGCCGTTGATATCGACATTACCGATTTATCGGAAGTGGCCCTTGGACACCGAGCTGGCACGAACCTTCCTGGCTGTCGTGAGTGCGGGCAATTTCGTCACCGCCGCCGACCGGCTTCACGTCACCCAATCCACGGTGAGCGCGCGTATCCAGACGCTCGAAAGCACGCTGGGCTGCACGCTGTTCGTCCGCAACAAGGGCGGCACGCGGCTCACGCCAGCGGGGCGGCATTTCCAGAAGCACGCCTCCACTCTGGTCCGTACCGTAGAGCAGGCGCGGCACGACGTCGGTGTCGTCAAAGGCTATCGTGCCTCGCTCACGATCGGCGGGCGCTTCGGTCTGTGGGAGCAGTTCCTGCTGCGGTGGCTGCCGGCGCTGATGGAGAAGGCACCCGACATCTCCGTGCGGGCGGAGATCGGTCTCGAAGCCGAGCTGATGCAGGGGCTGGTCGAGGGCCGGCTGGATATCGGCATCATGTACACGCCCGAGAGCCGGCCGGGGCTCAAGGTCGAGCTGCTGTTCGACGAGAGACTTGTGCTGGTTTCCACCGACCCGTCTCGCAAGCCTCACCCCGGTCCCGGCTACGTCTATGTCGATTGGGGGCCCGAGTTCTTTGCCCGGCACAGCGCAAGCTTCCCGGATTTCTTCGGATCGGCTCTTGCCGCCAACATTGGCTGGCTCGGCCTCCAACATGTGCTCGAAAACGGCGGCTTCGGCTATTTCCCGATCCGCCTCGTCCGGCCGCAGTTGCAAAGTGGCCAGCTCACGGTGCTGCCGGGCGCGCCGGAATTCACCCTGCCCGCCTACCTCGTCTATCCGGCAGATGCCGACCTCAGTGTGATCGGCGCGGCGCTCGACGTCATCCGGGAGGCGGCCGGTCTCGAGAGGCAAACGGCGGCCTCACGCTCCCGCCGCTCACGGCGTCGCTAGCTCGACCTCGACCAGGTTGGTGTTGTAGGTCGTGGCACCGCTTGGCGCCGAACGGTCGTCGGCCAGCACGTTGGCGCAGCCCTTGGTATCGGTGCCGTCGCGGCCGGGCGTGAACCAGGCGCCTTCCTTGATCGACACGACGCCCGGCGCGATGCGATCCGTCACCTTCACCGGCAGCAGCGTCGAGCCACGGTCGTTGTAGACCCGCACCGTCTGGCCGCTGGCGATGCCCCGCGCCGCGGCGTCGCCGGTGTTCATCCACACGTCGTCGGGATCGATACGCGCCAGCAGCGCCTGGTTACCGTGGATCGAATGGGTGCGGGCCCGCGACTTGGGGCTGCACAGCATCAGCGGGAATTTCGCGTCGACCTTCACCGGCTCGATCCAGGTCGGGATCGGCGGGATGATGCCGAGGCCGTAGTAATCCGGCTTGGCGGCGAGCGGCATCGAGTAGATCTCGATCTTGCCCGAGGGGGTCGTGAACTTGTGGTTCTCGGGGTCGCGGATTTGCGCCGCGAAGGCCACGGCGTCCTTGGGCGCCGCGAAGCGCGCCACGCCCTGTTCGGTGAAGGCGTCGAAATCGTCGACCGCGTCGCGCGTCAGCTCGCGCAGCCACTGCTCCTCGGTCTTGTCGTTGTAGTCGTTGATGCCGACCCGCGCCGCGAGGTCGGCGAAGATGTCGATGTCGTTGCGGCATTCGTACATCGGCTGGATGGCCTGCTTCATGTAGATCGCATAGTGCCCCGCGCCAGCCCAGGGAGTGTGGACGTCGTTGCGTTCCCAGAAGGTGGTGGCCGGCAGCACGATGTCGGCATGGCGTGCCGTCGGCGTCAGGAAGTGATCCTGGACCACGATGAACTCCACACCGTCCAGCGACGACGCCATCTTGTTGGCGTTGGGGCACTGGTTGAAGAGATCGCCGCCGGCGGAATAGATCATCTTGATGTCGGCCGGATAGCCGCCGGCCTTGCCTTTGGCCAGGAGGTCGGCCAGCAAGGGCGTGGAGACACGCGAATCAATCGGGTTGGCGCCCGGCGGCAGGCTCCTGATACCGCTGCGTCCGGTCGCGCCGTTGCTGACACCGGTGTTGCCGCCGACGATGCCGATATTGCCGGTGATCGCCGCCAGCGCATAGGCGGCGCGATGGAACTGCTCGCCGAAGGCAGTACGACCCGGGGCATAGCCGCAATGAAGCGCGGCAGGCTTGGTCGTAGCGAATTCCAGCGCCAGCCGCCGGATGGTCTCGGCCGGGATGCCGCAGAGCGCCGCCGCCCATTCGGGCGTCTTGGGCACGCCGTCGCTCTCGCCCAGCAGGTAGGACTTGTACGACGCGCCGGCGGGCGCCCCTTCCGGCAGGTGGGCGTCGTCGAAGCCCAGCACATGGCGGTCGCAATAGGCCTGGTCATGCAGTCCCTCGCTCACGGCGACATAGGCCATGGCGATCAGCGCCGCCGCATCGGTCGAGGGCTTGATGAAGATATGCTGGTCGGCCAGCGCCACGCTGGTGCGGGTGCGGCGCGGGTCGACGCAGACGATGCGCACGCCCTTCTTCTTCGCCTCTTTCAGATACTGCTGCGTGCCGGTGCCGAAGGTGCCGTCAGCGGGGCTCCAGCCCCACATCAGGATCAGCTTCGAGTTCACATAGTCGGTCGGCTCGCGGCCCGCGACCTTGTACTCGGCCTTGGCGCCGAAAGTCATGCGCACGGCGAAGACCTCGGCCTCGGCCGACATGTTCGACCACAGCTCGGTGCAGCCGCCGAACTTGTAGAAGAACCGCTTGGAGACCCCGCCACCATGCAGCATCGACAGGCTGCCGGAACGCGAGGCGTCGAGGAAAGCCGCGTTGCCGTGGATGCTACGGATGCGGCGCATCTGGGCCGCGACCTCGGTCATTGCCTCGTCCCACGAGATTCGCGCGAACTGGCCCGAGCCGCGCGGCCCGACGCGACGCATCGGATGCTGCAGCCGGTCGGGATGATAGGTCCGCTCGATCTGTCCGACGCCACGGGCGCAGGCATGCAACGGCGGCAGCTCGGGCTGCCAGCGCGCCGGATCGGTCGAGATCTTCACGATGCGGTCGTCGACCACATGGGCGTTCACGACGCAGCGGCCACCGCAATTGTGGCCACAAGTGCTGGTGACGATGGTCTCGCCGCTCCGCTCCGGTCGCCGCGGATTGTGATAGATCGTCTGATCCGGCATGGCTGTCACCTCGTGAAGGAGGTGAGGTTAGCGACTCCGGCGCATCGCGACCACTCATGATCAGCCGGACCGCGGGCCTCCAGGCCCGCTCGGATTCATGAACGGGCCTGAAGGCCCGCGGTCCCGACGATTCCGATCACAGGCCGTTATAGGTCTTGAACCATTCGACGAACCTGGGAATGCCTTCCTGCACGCGGACCTTGGGCTGCCAGTCGAAATCGCGCAGCGTCTCGGAGATATCGGCCGCCGTCTCCTGCAGGTCACCCGGCTCGCCGGGCTTGAGCTCGATGATCGCCTTCTTGCCGAATGCCTGCTCGAACAGCGCGATCACGTCGCGGATGTCCTCGCTCTCGGCGGCGCCGATATTGTAGAGGCGATGGACCGACGCCGCGGGCGGCTTGTCGAGCGCCGCGAGCGTGCCCGCCACCACGTCGTCGATGTAGCTGAAGTCACGCTTCACCAGGCCCATGTGATAGAGCTTGATGGTCGTGCCGCCATGGATCGCCTTGGCGAAGATGTAGGGCGACATGTCGGGGCGGCCCCAGGGGCCGTAAACCGTGAAATAGCGCAGGCCCGTGGCAGGCAGTCCGTGCACGTGGCTGTAGGTCTCGACCAGCAGCTCGCCCGCGCGCTTGGTGGCGGCATAGACGGAGACCGGATGGTCCACGCGGTCGCCCACCGCGAAGGGCATCTTCCGGTTGCCACCATAGACCGACGACGACGAGGCATAGAGAAAGTGCTTCAGGCCGCCGAGCCGGCAGGCCAGCTCCAGCATGACCAGATGACCCATGACGTTGGTCTGGACGTAGGGGTAGGGATCGAGGATCGACTGCCGCACACCGGGCATCGCCGCCAGATGCACGATGCGGTCGATGCCGGGATGGGTGTCGGCCAGCGCCAGCGTCGGCTCGCGCTCCGAAACATCGGCCTCCAGGAAGGTGAAGTTTTTGGCTTCGCGCAGCGGCTTCAGGCGGGCGAATTTCAGGACCGGGTCGTAGTAGGTGTTGAAATTGTCGAGCCCCACCACCTCTTCGCCCCTCGCCAGCAAGGCATGCGCGACTTGGCTGCCGATGAAGCCGGCGACACCGGTGACCAGGACGGACATGGGATGAATACGTCTTGAGAGGCAGGAGAGGGAAAGGCCACCGCGCGGAGCGGGTGATTACAACGTTTCACCCGGAAACGGAACCTTGAAACGGCAAGCACGCCCGGCGGCGCGCAGGATCAGAAAAACTTCTTTTTGCCCTCGCCCTGCGTTCCAGATTGCCACGCGCAACAATCTGTCGTTACCGTCCCCATATAGACGGTCCACTCTTTGGAGGTTGCCTTGTCCCTCGCGGTGACCCTGGACGACAAATACACTCTCGATCGAGGCCGGGTTTACATCACCGGCACGCAGGCCCTGGTGCGGCTGCCGATGATGCAGCGCCAGCGCGACCTCGCCGACGGCCTCAACACTGCAGGCTACATCTCCGGCTACCGCGGCTCGCCGCTCGGTGGGTTCGACCAGGCGCTGTGGCAGGCCAAGCGCTTCATCAAGAAGAACGGCATCGAGTTCCAGCCCGGCGTGAACGAGGACCTGGCGGCCACGGCACTCTGGGGCACCCAGCAGATCCATCTCTATCCCGGCGCGCGCTACGACGGCGTCTTCGGCATCTGGTACGGCAAGGGCCCCGGCGTCGACCGCTCCGGCGACGTCTTCAAGCACGCCAACTATGCCGGCACATCGAAGCACGGCGGCGTCGTGGCACTGGCCGGCGACGACCATATGGCCAAGTCCTCGACCACCGCCCACCAGAGCGAGCCCGCCCTGATGGCGGCGGGCATGCCGGTGCTGCACCCTGCCTCGGTCCAGGAATACATCGACTTCGGCCTGCATGCCTTCGCCATGTCGCGCTACTCGGGCCTGTGGATCGCCTTCAAGGTGCTGAGCGAGACGGTCGATTCCTCGGCCTCGGTCTATCTCGATCCGCATCGTCTCGAGATCCATACGCCGACCGATTTCGTCCTGCCGCCCGACGGCGTGCACATCCGCTGGCCTGACGACTGGCTGGGCCAGGAGCGCCGCGTCGTCACCGTGAAGCAGCCGGCCGCGCTCGCCTACTGGCGCGCCAACAAGCTCGACCGCGTGATGCTGGGCCGGCCCGACGCCCGCTTCGGCATCGTCACCGTCGGCAAGTCCTACCTCGACGTGCGTCAGGCGCTCGACGAGCTTGGCCTCAGCGACGCCGAGGCCGAGGTGCTGGGCCTTGCCATCTACAAGGTCGGCATGGTGTGGCCGCTCGAGACCGAGGGTGCCCGCGCCTTCTGCGAGGGCAAGCGCGAGATCCTGGTCGTCGAGGAGAAGCGCTCCATCATCGAGCAGCAGCTGAAGGACGCGCTGTTCCACTCCCCGGCCGACCGTCGGCCTACCATCGTCGGCAAGACCGACGAGCGCGGCCAGAGGCTGCTCAAGCCCGATGGCGAGCTGACGCCGTTCGAGATCGCCACGGCCATCGTCGCGCGCCTCGGCCTGGAGAACTTCGGCGAGCGCACCCGTAAACGCTTCGAGGATCTGAAGCGTCGCGCCGGCCGCCAGATGAGGAACGAATCGGGCATGGCGCGCGTGCCCTATTTCTGCTCCGGCTGCCCGCACAACAGCTCGACCAAGGTCCCCGACGGCTCGATGGCGATGGCCGGCATCGGCTGCCATACGCTGGCGATCAACATGGAGCGCAACACCAAGACCTTCACCCACATGGGGGCCGAGGGCGCGCCCTGGATCGGCGCCTCGCACTTCACCGACATGCCGCACGTCTTCCAGAACCTGGGCGACGGCACCTATTTCCACTCGGGCTATCTCGCGATCCGCGCCGCGGTCGCCACCAAGACCACCATCACCTACAAGATCCTCTACAACGACGCCGTGGCGATGACCGGCGGCCAGCCGCACGACGGTGACGTTCATCCCTGGACGATCAGCCAGCAGGTCCATGCCGAAGGCGTCCGGCGCATCGCGCTCGTCAGCGACGACCCGGACAAATATCCGATCGGCACCGACTGGGCACCCGGCGTCACCTTCCATCACCGCGACCAGCTCGACGAGGTTCAGCGCGAGCTGCGCGAATGGAAGGGCGTGTCCGTGCTGATCTACGACCAGACCTGCGCCGCCGAGAAGCGCCGCCGCCGCAAGCGCGGCACCTTTCCCGATCCGGCCAAGCGCGTCTTCATCAACAAGGACGTCTGCGAGGGCTGCGGCGACTGCTCAGTGCAATCGAACTGCCTCAGCGTCACACCCGTGGAGACCGAGTTCGGCTCCAAGCGCGCCATCGACCAGTCGTCCTGCAACAAGGACTTCTCCTGCCTCAACGGCTTCTGCCCATCCTTCGTCACCATCGAAGGCGGCGGCGTGCGCAAGGGCCAGGCGGCAGACAAGAAGGCGACGCCCGTCGCCGAGCCACCGCTTCCTCCGGCGCCGACATTGCCGTCGGTTGCCGACAAGCCCTATGGCGTGATGATCACCGGCATCGGCGGCACCGGTGTCGTCACGATCGGTGCCATCCTGGGCGCGGCGGCGCATATCGAAGGCAAGGGCGTGTCGGTGCTCGACCAGCTCGGCATGGCGCAGAAGGGCGGCGCGGTGGTGAGCCATGTCCGTATCGGCGCCGCACCCGAATCGCTGCATGCGGTGCGGCTGGGGGTCGGCGGCGCCGACCTGCTGCTGGGCTGCGACCTGGTGGTGAGTGCGGGCGCCGATTCCCTCGCCCGCCTCGAGCCCGGCCGTTCGCGGGCCATCGTCAACACGCACGAAACCATCACCGGCGAGTTCACCCGCCATCCCGACCTCGCCTTCCCCTCGCATACGCTCAGGCTCTCCATCGAGGCCGCTGCCGGCGCCGATTCCTGCGACTTCGTCGAGGCGACGAAGCTCGCGACGGGACTGATGGGCGATTCGATCGCCACCAACCTCTTCATGCTGGGCTATGCCTATCAGAAGGGCCTGATCCCCATCGGGCACGAGGCGCTGGAACAGGCGATCGAGCTGAACGGCACGGCCATCAAGATGAACCTCGGCGCCTTCCGTTGGGGCCGCCGCGCCGCGCATGACCGCGTGGCCGTCGAGAAGCTGCTGGCGCCGGCGGAGAACATCGTGGCCTTCACGCGCCCCGCTGCCACGCTCGACGATATCGTCGCGGTGCGCGTGAAACACCTCACCGGCTACCAGAACTCGGCCCTCGCGGCGCGCTACAAAGCGCGGGTCGACAAGGTGCGCGACGCCGAAGCCCAGCGCATTCCCGGCAGCACACGCCTTGCCGAGGCGGTGGCACGCAACTACGCCAAGTTGCTGTCCTACAAGGACGAGTACGAGGTGGCGCGGCTTTTCGCCGAGACGGCCTTCAGTGCGGAGGTGAACCGGCAGTTCGAGGGCGACTTCAAGCTGAAGTTCCACCTCGCACCGCCGCTGCTCGCGTCGCGCGATCCCAGGACCGGCCATCTCATCAAGCAGGAGTTCGGCGCCTGGATGCTGCCCTTGTTCCGAGGGCTGGCGAAGCTCAAGGGCTTGCGCGGCACGGCGTTCGACATCTTCGGCTACACCCAGGAACGCAAGATCGAGCGCGCGCTGATCGGCCAGTACGAGGCGGTGGTCGAGGAACTGCTGTCCGCTCTCACGCCGGCCAATCACGCACTGGCGGTGAAGCTGGCGTCGATACCCGACGACATCAAAGGGTACGGCCATGTGAAGGACGCCCATCTTGCGAAAGCAAAACGCAAGGAAGCCGACCTGCTGGCCCAATGGCGCAATCCGGAATCGCTGAAGCACGCCGCGGAGTGACGAACCCGGCGCCGCCCGCACCGCAGAGAGCCTGAAGCAAACCAGAAGGTGCGAGCGGCATCCGATCGTGTTTCAATGCCGGGCTTGCTTCTACGATTTGCAATCCACGTCTTGTTGCGAGGTTGCCGACGATGGGCAACGCTCAACCTGGAATTTCGGCGTCTGTTTGCATGAGGTCCCGTGTTCGAGCTGCTTTTCGACGCCCGCCACAAAGTCCTGATGACGCGGTTCTACGGAACCTATGTCGCGGACGATATCGTGCTGCGTGATATCGCCGTCGGGCGGTTCGTCACCAGGCGCGGGCTGGCGCGCGGCATCCTCGACTACACCGATGTCGAGGATATCGACGTGCCCATGGATCTGGTCGTCAGGCGCGGCCACGCGCCGCCGATGCTGCCGGGCCAGATGCGCATCATCGTGGCGCCCAGCAAGCAGACCTGGGAGATGAGCCGGCTCATCGCGGCCCTCCAGGCCTACAGCCGCAAGATCGAGCCCATCCTGGTGCGCAGCCTCGACGACGCCTTCCGCATCATGGCCGTCGACGATCCGCGCTTCGAGCCGGTCGAGGACAGCGAGCGCGCCCTGTCGGAGAATACCGTGGCCTTGGCATTGGCGCGGATCGACGAGATCCAGGGGGCGGCGGAGCGTGGCGACGAAGCGCGCCAGCAGCTCCGTGCCAAGCTCCTTCGCCTGTTCGACGCGGTGCCACCGGCGGGAAAGCTCAGGCGCGCCTTGCCGCCCGCTTCTGCCATCACCCTGAGCGACGTGCTCAACACCGCTCTGGCCCACGCCAAGGTGACGGACGCCGACCTGAAGGCGTCCTGCGACAACTGCAGCGCTCCGATCTCCCTCGACACCTGCAGGATCGTAGCCGGGCGCGAGACCAGCTACGCCTGCCCGACGTGCAGCGCCGTCCTTGTCGTGCTGGCACCCGCCGGAGATGGCGGCCCGGGCTATCCCGTGGGCGGGTTCCTCGTCACCCCGACCGTCGATCTCGACTGCCTGGGAGTGCGGCTACCGAAGGCCGCGCAGCATCTGCCGCGCTAGCCGTTCGGTCTACGGACCTCCGTTGGGACCGTGCCATAAAGCAGCAGCAGATGATCGTAGGTCTCCCTGAGCGCGTCGCGCTGCTGTTCGAGGCGCCGGATCCGCTCGCCCATCTCCTCCGCAGGTGGGTCGGACCTTCTGGCCCTGATCTCCGCCTCCAGCGTGGCGAGTTGCCCCTTCAACGCGTCCCGATTGCGGTTGGGCGAAGCCAGCTGCCCCTGGAACTGCTCCTTCGAGATGGTCCGCGCGCGATAGGCGTCGTTCAGCCGCGCGATCTCGGCCCGATGCTCGACCAGCATCGCCCTCGCCTGCTCGTTGAGCCTGTCGAAGTGAGCCAGCGTCGCATCGGCGTTGCGCGCCATCGCGGCCGCCCGCGCCTCGGCCGTAGCGTACCTCCGCGCCTTGACCTCGAGATAGCTCTCGTAGGGAACGCCTGTCCGCACGGATTCCAAAAGATCGCCGACGGCGGCATTGCTGCCGCGCTGGCCGCGCAACGATCCCATCATCAACTCCACGAGCGCGGGCGTCTTGCCGCGTTCGGTGGAGCTCGTGGCGGTATGTGGAGCCTCCGTCGTGGCGCAGGCGCTCAGGACGAAAGCCAGTGCAATCACGAATTTCGTCATGGCCGCAATTTAGGACTCCAGGCGGCGCTGCGCTACTGTCCGGGGCGTTGACAAGGTCGCACCGGGACGCGCCCAATCGTCGACGGTTCCTGCGGAGAGCATGCATGAACAACGTCGCCGCGTTGTCCCTCGTTCCTGAACTAGATCCGCTTGCCCGCGCACGGGCGATCGGCCCCGCCATTGCCGCTGTCGCCGACGAGATCGAGCGCAGCCAGTCGGTGCCTGAGCCCGAGCTGTCGCTGCTCCACGAGTCACGTCTCTACCGCATGCTGCTGCCGCGCTCGGTTGGCGGCGACGAGCTCGCGCCCTGGACCTATCTGCACGTCGTGGAGGAGATGGCCCGGCACGACGGCTCGGTCGCCTGGAACGTCTTCGTCGCCAACTCCTCGGCCCTGATCGCGTCGTTCATTCCCCTGGAGAGCGCGCGCACGATCTACAGCGACCCGCGCGCGCTGATCTCGTGGGGCCCGCCCAACCAATACAAGGCCATTGCAGCCCCCGGCGGCTATCGGGTCACCGGCGAATGGCATTTCTCGTCGGGCATCCGACAGGCGAGCTGGGTGGGGGCGCACTGCACCGTGGTCGAGCCTGACGGCGCATTGCGGCTCAACCGCTTCGGACGGCCGACGATCCGCACCCTGCTCTTTCCCAAGGAGAAATCGACGCCGATCCACGACTGGCACACGCTCGGCATGCTGGGCACCGCCTCGGAAGGCTACAGCGTCACGGATCTGTTCGTGCCCGAGGACTTCAGCGGCACGCGCGAAGACCCGACGCTGCGCCGCGACCGCGGCCCGCTCTACGCCTTCACCATGCAAAGCCTCTATGCAACCGGCGTCGCGGGCGTCGCGTTGGGCCTTGCCCGCGCCATGCTCGATGCCTTCACCCTCCTCGCCGTCGAGAAGGCGTCGCGCTATCTCGGCAGGCTCGCCGATCGGCCCGAGGTCCAGGCCGACGTGGCACGGTGCGAGGCGAGCCTCGGCGCCGCCGGCAGCTGGCTGGTCGAGATCCTGAAGCAAGCGTGGGATGTTGCCGACGACGTCGAGCCGCTGGGCGCGCGCGAACGCGCCCGGATCCGGCTCGCCTGCAGCCACGCCATCCATGCCGCGGTCGAGGTCGCCGACTACGTCTACAAGGCGGCCGGCACGTCGGCGATCTTCGTCGGCTCGCCCTTCGAGCGGCGCTACCGCGACATCCACACGCTCAGCCAGCAGATCCAGTCGCGCGACGCGCATTTCGAGGCCGCCGGCCGGGTGCTGCTGAACGGCGACCCCGACGGCACCTTCATGGGCTAGCCGGCAGAACCACATGAATTCCACGGAGGAAAAGCGCCCCGCAGTTCCGAGCCCGCCGGCTCACCTCGGTGTGCCGCACGCGCCGACGTCGCCCAAGCTTGCGCCTCTCTGGGGGCCGCCGTCGTCAGGCATAGGATCGCGGCTCTGGCTGATTGCGCGCTGGACGCTGGCGGTTGCGGCCTTGGCGGCAACCTGGGTCTACGGCTTCCACAAGGGCGGAAACATGCTGTACTGGAGCCTGCCGCTCAGCATCGGCGTGATGTTCTGCACCGTGGAGGCGCTCGCCATGCCCGTGCTGGCCGTGACGCTCGTGGCGGTGGCGTTCCTGTTCAAGATCGACGAAAGCCTGGCCCAGGCCGTGCGTTACGCGGCCGCGACTTTCCTGGCGATCGGCGGGCTCCGGTTCGCCTGGGTCGTCCTGCGCTGGCTCGTGCTGTACACGATCGCACGCTCGTAGAGGCGAGCGACGTCAGGACGCCTCTGCCGGAACGGCCCGGACCGTCAGCGCGACATGGACATCGGGCATCATCTCGGCCAACGCCGTGGCGAGCCGCGCTTCGGCCTGCCGTGCCGCCGCCACATCGGTGTTGGCGGCGCAGGCGAGCGTCACCTCCAGCGCGAAGGAACGCGGGGTGCCACGGGATCGAAAGCCCCCGAGAGTAAAGCCCGGCGGCAAGGCCGTCGCCGCCTGCCGCAGGACAGGGCCGGCGACATGGTTGGTCGAACGGTCGAGCAGATCCGGAATCGCCTCGGCCAGCAGGCCCCAGGCGGCACGTGCCATGACGGCGCACACCAGCAGCGCCCCCAGCGCATCGGCGCCGGCCACGATGACGGGATCCTTGGCGATGGCGGCGATGGTCATGGTGACCTGGACCAGCATCGAGGAAACGAGCTTGGTCGTGCGCGAGCTGAGCTGCGCTTCCATGATGGCGGACGGCCGCCCGCGCGTAGCCTGGCGGACATTCTCCCAGGTGATGACGTTGACGAAGAGGTTGATCGCGCCGCTCAGCGCCGCGAGGCTGAGACCGAGCGGAGTAGCGTCGCTGTGCGCCGCCTTCGCCACGCCGGCGGCGATCCAGCCCACCCATAGCGCGCCGACGGCAAGGCTGATGGCGATGGCGATGCTGCACAGCTGCTCGATCTTGCTGGTGCCGTAGTCGAAGCCGCTCAACCTGCCGCGGTGCAATCGCCGCATGACGGTAAGCGCCACCAGGTCGACCAGCGCCATCAGCAACGCGCGGACGCCCTCGGCGAGGTTCGTCAGGGAATGGGCTCCGATGCCGATGCCCAGCAGCATTCCGATGAAGGCGAAGTCGAGTATGGCGGCGGAAAGCAGCGCCCGCTCGCGCTCCTGCTGCTCGAGCGTGAGCATTACAGGAAGCGCCAGGCTCACCAGCGAATCCCGAGCCGCGCCAGCAGGACCGCGACGATGCCGGCGCTCGGAAAATGCACATAGGCGGCCTGGCCGACGGGACAGCTCGCGAATTCGTTTCGTTGGGCGTTGAGCATCAGGAGAACCTGGCCATCGCCCTGTCCCCGCCCCTTGGCAACCGCGGCCAGGTCGGCCACGGTGATCGTCTCGGCGGCCCCGCGGATGCTGGTGACCGTGGCCGTCCGCCAGCGATTCTCACCTTCGATGATCACCTCGGCCTTGCTGCCCACCGGGATCAGCGGCAGCGCCGCATCCGATACCGGGGCATCGACCATTATCTCGGTGCAATTGATCCACTTGGCGACCGGGCCGCCCGGGCTGGCGAAGGAGCCTTCACCGATGATCAGGCTGCGGATCGTGCTGCCGGGTGGGGCTCTCACACCGGCCCGGCTCTGGACCTTGTAGTTCTGGCGCGTCGCCTCGAGGTCCAGCTCGGCCTCGTCTTCGGCCGCGTCGGCCTGCTCCAGCGCGAGCCTTGCCTTCTTGATCTCGGTCTTGGCATCCTGCCGCTGGTCGTAGGCCCAGATCGGGCTCGTCCCGTCTGCAAGGATGAAGACTCCTTCGTCGGAGGCCGCGCGGCGACGCTTCACCTGATCCAGGGACATGCGCTCGGCGGTCAGATCGGCCTCGGCCTCGGCAAGACGGATCGCGCCGTCGTCACGATAATCCCTCGAGCGGTATCCGCTGTCGGTGATGTTGCGCATGCGCTCGGCCACCTGTGCGGCCAGCGTTGCCTTGAGCTTCAATGCCGTCATCCGAGCTTCTCGCTGGACGATCTCCGCGTCGAGCTGGGCGCGATAGTGGACGGCATAGAGCTTCATGAGGTCGCGCCGGTCGCGGTCGATCTCCTGCACGCCCTCGAGGTAGAGCTTGGCTGCACGGGTTCTCGCCCGGGCCGCCTCGACGGTCGCCTCGGCACGCGGCACCAGTCCAGGGTCCATCTGCTCGTTGATCAGCTCGAGAAGGATGCCATCAGGCCCGACCTGCGAGCCGAGCATTGGCAGCCGAGCCATGACACGCCCATGGATGGGCGCGGTTGCAAGGTTCGTCCAAGCCGTGATCGCGGCATCGCGCACCAGGGTCGCGGCGATATAGGGCCACAGGATGGCGAGCGCATAGTCCACCAGAACCGCCAAGGCGCCCAGCTTGATGGTCCTAGAGTTTACCGACGAAAGGCGCCGCCCCACGCCCCGCAGTGCATCCATGCCCGCGATATTAGCGCCCTGCGTGCAAAAGGCTACATCGCCGCGACACGTCTGGAGCCCCGAACGGCCTCTTCGCCGCGGCCCGGCGCGACCTCGCTGAGGGAGCAGGTCGGTCCCATCAGGCCGGCATTCGCCGTCACCTCGACAAAGCGGACTTGGCCGGCGCCGATCTCCACCTGCTGCGACTGCCTGGTCCCGCCCATGTTGCAGGCGACCTCGATCGGACCTGGCGGGCCCTCGATCCGCATATAGTTGTTCCTGTTGAGTTGAGCCTGGGCGCCGCCAACGACGCTGACGTCGACCGGCAGGGCGAAAGCCATCAGGCCCTGACGATAGACATAGAGGGCGCCCTTGCCGTACGCCGGGGGCTGGAATTGCTTGGCGGTAAGGTCCTCTTGGGGTGTGGTCATAGGCGGGTTGGCGCAGGCGCCCAGCGCCAGCAGCAACGGGATCGACAACGACAGGCTAAGGCGCACGGCATTCTCCTCGGGTGGGTTGCGCACACAACGCCCGCTTCACGTCAGGGTGCCGGCAATTTAACGGTGCAACGTCGGCGTCCCTGCGGCGTTAGTGCGGCATGGCCATACGCAGCAAATGGTTCTTTCACCAGAATCGCCTGTTCGAGGCACGCGACGTGCGGGTGATGACCCGCTACCAGATCTGGATCTACGAGGACGGACGACCGCTTCGCCAGCACAGTACAGTGGGGCTGAACGAGGTCGTCGCGGGCATCGCCGCCGGCCGCGACGTTCTGGCCCGCGCCCTGGATGCGGCGGCCGAGGACATCCAGTCAGGCAAGTTCGAGACGACCGGTCCGCACGCGGTCGCCGCCGCGGAGTGATCGCGGCTCACGAACCGATGCGCTGCCACCACTTCTTCTGCGGTTGCGGCCAGCCGCGGGCCTCCATGCAGCGAGCCATATAGCGGTCCGCGTTCCTGGAATCGCCGTAGCCGTCCATCTGGGACGGCAGCGTGGTCTGGCCGTAACGCTCGCGCTCGCCCGCGTACACGTCGCGGCGCGAATCGTCGATGGTGCGCCGGGTCTGCATGTATTCGTCGACCTGGACGCGGCATGAATCCCGGTCCTTGGCGAATTTCTCGGGATTGGCCTCGCGCTTGGCGGCCTCGGGTGAAGCCTCCTCCGCGCAAGCCCCGAGCAGCAGCAGCAGCATGGCGAGCGCTGCGACGACGATCCTCATTTGGCTCCCTCCAGTGCAGCCTCGATCGCCTTCAGCGCATCCGATGCCTTGGCCGCGTCGGGCCCGCCGCCCTGGGCCATGTCGGGACGGCCGCCGCCGCCCTTGCCACCGAGCTGGGAGACGCCCGCCTTCACCAGCTCGCGGGCATCGACACCCTTGGCCACCGCGGCGCTGCCGACCGCCACGACGTTGGCGGCCTTGCCGTCGCTGATGCCGACCAGCGCGATCACGTCGGGCTGATGCTTCTGCATCATCTCGTCGGCCATGCCCTTCAGATCCTTGGCCGCCACGCCCTCCAGGATGCGCGACAGGAACTTGAGCGTTCCGACCTGACGCACTTCCTGCGCCGGACTTGCACCGCCGCCGCCCGCCAGGGCCAACGCCTTGCGCGCATCCGCTAGCTCGCGCTCGATCCTCCGCTGGCCATCGACCAGCGCGGCCAGACGTGCCGGCAGGTCTTCCGGCCGCACCTTCAGCGTCGTCGCCGCCTCGTTCAGCAGGTCGGCCTGATGGCGCACGTATTCCTCCGCCGCCGCCCCGGCCAGCGCCTCGATGCGGCGGACGCCGGCCGCCACCGCGCCTTCGCCCACGATCTTGAACAGGCCGATATCGCCGGTCCGCCTCGCATGCGTGCCGCCGCACAGCTCGACCGAGTATTTCTCGCCGGCCTCTCCGCCCATCGAGAGCACACGAACCTCGTCGCCGTATTTCTCGCCGAACAGGGCCATGGCGCCAGCGGCGATCGCCTCGTCCGGGGTCATGAGGCGCGTATCGACCGAGCTATTGAGCCGGATGCGCTCGTTCACCTCGTCCTCGATCTTGCGCAGCTCGGCGGACGAGATCGCCTTGGTATGGCTGATGTCGAAACGCAGGCGCTCCGGCGCCACCAGCGAGCCCTTCTGCGAGACATGCTCGCCGAGATGGCGCCGCAGCGCCTCGTGCAGCAGATGGGTCGCCGAATGATGCGCGCGCAGCTGGGCGCGGCGCGCGGGATCGATGGTCATGACGACGTCGTCGCCGACCTTGATCGTGCCTTTCTCGACGCTGGCTTCGTGGGCATGCAGGCTGCCCAGCATCTTCTGGACGTCGGCGATTGCCGCCTCTCCGCCCGGGCCGACGAAGCGGCCGGCGTCGCCCATCTGGCCACCCGATTCGCCATAGAAGGGAGTCTGGTTGACGATCAGCCAGCCCTTCTGGCCTGCGGCAAGCGACGGCACTTCCTTGCCGTCGACGACGATAGCCTTGATCTGACCCTCGGCGCGGTCGGTGTCGTAGCCAAGGAACTCCGTGGCGCCCACCTTCTGGCGGACATCGAACCAGATCGCCTGGTCGGCCGTATCGCCCGAGCCCTGCCAGGCGGCACGCGCCTTGGCGCGCTGCTCGTCCATCGCCTTGTCGAAGCCCGCGGTGTCGACGGCGATGTCGCGGGCGCGCAGCACGTCCTGGGTGAGGTCGAGAGGGAAGCCGAAGGTGTCGTAGAGCTTGAAGGCGACATCGCCCTTGAGCGTGCCGCCGGCCACGAGGCTCCTGGTCTCGTCGTCGAGCAGCTTCAGGCCGGTGCCGAGCGTCTTCTTGAAACGGCCTTCCTCGAGCTTGAGCGTCTCGGTGATCAGCGGCTGGGCACGCACCAGTTCCGGAAAGGCCTCCCCCATCTCCTTCACCAGCGCCGGCACCAGCTTGAAGATGACGGGCTGCTCGGCGCCCAGCATGTGGGCATGGCGCATGGCGCGGCGCATGATGCGGCGCAGCACGTAGCCACGGCCCTCGTTCGAGGGCAGCACGCCGTCGGCGATCAGGAACGAGGTCGTGCGCAGGTGGTCGGCAATCACCTTGTGCGAGGCGCTCTGCGCGCCATCGGGACCAACGCCGGTCTCATGCGCCACCGCCTCGATCAACGCGCGGAAGAGATCGATGTCGTAGTTGTTGTGCTTTCCCTGCAGGACGGCGGCGATGCGTTCCAGCCCCATGCCGGTGTCGATCGAGGGCTTGGGCAGCGGCACGCGCAGCTCCTTGGTCTGCTGCTCGTACTGCATGAAGACCAGGTTCCAGATCTCGATGAAGCGGTCACCGTCCTGGTCGGGGCTGCCCGGCGGGCCGCCCGGGATGCCTTCGCCATGGTCGAAGAAGATCTCGGTGCAGGGACCGCACGGGCCGGTCTCGCCCATCGCCCAGAAGTTATCCGATGTCGGGATGCGGATGATCTTCGACTCGGGCAGGCCCGCGATCTTCTTCCAGTGCCCCGCTGCCTCGTCGTCGGTGTGATAGACGGTGACCAGCAGCCGGCTCTTGTCGAGCCCGAAGTCCTTGGTCAGCAGGTTCCAGGCGAGCTCGATCGCGCGTTCCTTGAAATAGTCGCCGAACGAGAAGTTGCCCAGCATCTCGAAGAAGGTGTGATGGCGCGCGGTGTAGCCCACGTTCTCGAGGTCGTTGTGCTTGCCGCCGGCACGCACGCACTTCTGCGACGTGGAGGCGCGCACGTAGGGCCGCTGCTCCAGCCCGGTGAAGACGTTCTTGAACTGGACCATGCCGGCATTGGTGAACATCAACGTGGGATCGTTGCGGGGCACCAAGGGGCTCGACTCGACGACCGTGTGGCCGTTGGTTCGAAAGTATTCCAGGAATATACGACGGATCTCGCTGACGCTTGCCATGCCGGCCTTGTAACATGGGCCAAATGCAGCAATCCACGGGCTCTTTTTCCGCGACGCTACGGCTGACGATCGGCGAGCTGGCCGTCGCCCATCCGATCGCCGTGCCGTCGGCGAGCGTTCCTGCCACCGACATCGTGCCGGCCCTGCAAGGGCTGGTGAACGCCGTCGTCGCGGCCGCGGAGGCCGGCCGGGTCGTTTCGTGCACCAAGGGTTGCGGCGCCTGCTGCCGCCAGGTCGTTCCGGTGTCGCGCACCGAAGGCGAGCGTCTGCTGCAACTTGTCGACGCCATGCCGGCCGGACGGCGCGCCGGGATCGAGCAGCGTTTCGCTGCCGCCGAGGCCGTTCTCGCTCCTGCGGGACTTGCGGCGCGGGGCGACAGGAGCGATCGCGAGTTCTCGCTCGCCTATTTCGCCCAACGCGTCCCCTGCCCGTTCCTCGAGGACGAAAGCTGCTCGATCCATGCCGAGCGACCCCTGATCTGCCGGGAATATCTCGTGAGCTCGCCTGCCGAGCTGTGCGCGGGGCCGAGCCAGGAAGGCGTCATGCCCCTGCCCGTGCCCAAGATTTCGCTAGCTGCGCGCGCCCTTCAGGATGATCGCGACAGCTGGTTCCCGCTCGCCATGTTGATGGCCTGGCGCCGAACCCGCCCGACCGCCTCGGCGCGTCGTCCAGGAGTCGAATGGCTCCAGCGCTTCGTGGGACGGCTCGGAAAATAAATCGGGCGGCGCTGCGTGGGGAGCAGCACCGCCCGGGACCGGAGACAGGAGAACCCGGCCGTAAAGACTATTCTTCTTCCTCGTCGTCGTCGGGTTCCTTGCCGCCATCCATCAGCGCATTGGCGACGATGCCGGCGTTGGCGCGGATCTTCTGCTCGATCGCCTGGGCGACATCGGGATGCTCGCGCAGGAAGGTCTTGGCGTTCTCACGGCCCTGGCCGATGCGTTGGCCGTCGTAGGAGAACCACGAGCCCGACTTCTCGACGATGCCGGCCTTGTCGCCGAGATCGATCAGCTCGCCGAACTTGCTGATGCCCTCGCCGTACATGATATCGAACTCGACGACCTTGAAGGGCGGCGCCACCTTGTTCTTCACCACCTTCACGCGGGTGTGGTTGCCGACCACGTCCTCGCCGTTCTTGATGGCGCCGATGCGGCGGATGTCGAGGCGGACCGAGGCGTAGAATTTCAGCGCATTGCCGCCGGTCGTGGTCTCGGGGCTGCCGAACATCACGCCGATCTTCATGCGAATCTGGTTGATGAAGATCACCAGGGTATTGGACTTGGAGATCGAGGCGGTGAGCTTGCGCAGCGCCTGGCTCATGAGCCGCGCCTGCAGGCCGGGCAGCGAATCGCCCATCTCGCCTTCGAGCTCGGCGCGCGGCACGAGGGCCGCCACCGAGTCGACCACCAGCACGTCGACGGCGCCGGAGCGCACCAGCGTGTCGGCGATCTCGAGCGCCTGCTCGCCGGCGTCGGGTTGGGAGATCAGCAGGTTGCCGATGTCGACGCCCAACTTCTTGGCGTAGGCCGGATCGAGCGCATGCTCGGCATCGATGAAGGCGCAGGCACCGCCCTTCTTCTGGGATTCGGCGACGGCGTGCAGCGCCAGGGTGGTCTTGCCCGAGCTTTCCGGGCCATAGATCTCGACGATACGGCCCTTGGGCAGGCCGCCGATGCCGAGAGCGATATCGAGGCCCAGCGAGCCGGTCGATATCGCTTCGATCTCGAGGGCCTCGCGTTGGCCGAGCTTCATGATCGAGCCTTTGCCGAAGGCACGCTCGATCTGAGCCAGCGCCGCATCCAGCGCCTTGTTCTTGGTATCCGTGCTGTCTTTTTTCTCGACCAATTTAAGCGCCGCCGTCATTTGGGTTCTCCTCGTTCTCCCACGCCCCAGCGAGGAGCGGCAATGCGGATAAGTCCGCCAAAGCACAAGAAATGTACCTATTTTGTTCCAAACGACAAAGAGAGAAATAACGCCCTGATCTAATTAAATATATTGACACAAGTTCTAGTTATGTTCCTCCTATTCCTTGGAGGGTACGAACATATAACCCACCCCTCGGACGGTACGGATAGCCTCGGGATGGGCCGGATCCTTCTCCACCTTGCGCCGGATGCGGGTGATGCGCAGATCCATCGCCCGGTCGAACACCTCCATCTCACGATGGCCGATCGTCTCCAGCAGCCAGTCACGCGCCAGCGGCCGGTTGGGATTCTCGGCGAAGACCTTGAGAAGGTCGAATTCGGTTGCCGACAGCGTCTCCTCGCTGCCGTCACTCTCCACGAGCACACGCTTGTCGAGGTCGAGCACACGCCGGCCCATGCGGATACGGCCCGCCGTGGTCGGTATCACGGAGACGCCGGCACGGCGCAGGACGCTCTTCACGCGTGCCAGCAGCTCGCGTGGATCGAAGGGCTTGGGGATATAATCGTCGGCGCCGGTTTCGAGGCCGACGACCCGGTCGACCGTGTCGGTCGCCGCCGTCACCATGATGATGCAGACCTTGCTGCTGCGCTCGCGCAGCCAGCGGGCGATGGCGAAGCCGTCCTCGCCGGGCAGGCCAACGTCGAGCAGCACGACGTCGGGAAGCTCGCGCTCCACGAGGCGGCGCAGCCCCGCCCCCGCCTCGAAGCCGCTGACCCGGAAGCCCTGCTTGCTCAGGTAGTCGAGCAGCATCTGGCGCTGGGTCGCCTCGTCCTCGACCACCGCTATATGTTGACGCTTGTCCATCTCACCCCCGGCTGCGACCTTAGTATAAGCCACCAGGTGAGGGCCACGACATCAACGATACAAAGGCAGCCAGCGGCAACATACGGCCGATACCGCCGGGGTCCAAAATGGCCACCATGAATCAGATGGACATCTCCGGGATCGAGCCCAGGCGCGTCGACCAGATCGTGACCGACCGACTGCAGGGCGTTCCGATCGTTCCGCGTCTGATGGCTCTCCCGATGATCCTCATCGCCGGTGCGGCGCTCTATGCCGGCACGGCGCCGTGGTGGATGTTCGCCATTCCGTCGGTCATCTATTTCGTGGGGGTCTGCGGCGCCTGGCGCAGCCAGATCGCCTACCAGCGCGCTCCCGCCGCCCGCAGCTTCAACGCCTGGCATTGGAACTATACCTGGACGGCCTTGCCCCAGTCCCTGGCCAACGGCCTGATGGGCGGCTTCTTCGCCAGCCTGCCGGGCGAGCACGAGCGGACCCTGTGGGCCTTCACGCTCTGCCTGATCGCCGGATGGACGCCGTCGCGGTCCTACGATGGCCGGACATTCCTGCTGTCCACGATCACGCTGCTTCTGCCCATGATGGGCGTGATGGTGTTCCAGGACGGCAGCCGCAACGCCCTGGCGCTGGCCGAGATCCTTTTCGGCTTCATCGTCCTCGTCAACCTGTTCGCCTATTTCGACCGCAAGCGCACGCGCGAGCAGATCGCACGCGACCTCGCCGCCGCCGACCTGTCGCTGCATCTCGACAAGGCGCATCAGGACGTCGCCTTCGCCGAGGAGACGATGCGCACCATGCTCGACAACATGAGCGACGGCGCGATGCTCTACGAGAGCGACGGACGCTGGGTCTACCAGAACAAGGCCATGGCGCGCCTGCACGAGATGCCCGACGAGGTGCTGAAGGATTTCCCGACCTTTGCCGACATCGTCCGGTTTCGCGCCAATCGCGGCGACTACGGCCCGCTGGAAGCCTTGCCGGGCGGCCTCGACGGCTGGATCGCAAGTCGCGTCGCGCGCTTCCATATGGCCGACCAGCCGGCGGAACGCCGCCGCACGATCTCCGGCCGCACGGTGGAGGTGACCTACCGGCCGCTGCCCGGCGGCCGTGTGCTCACCGTCCATCGCGATCTCACCGACATCGTCGAGCAGGAGCTCGAGCTGACGGCGGCGCAGGCCGAATCCGACCGGACCCGCGCCACCATGCAGTCGGTGCTCGACAACATGGGCGACGGCGCGGCGCTCTACGGCGCGGACGGCACAGTTCTCTTCTACAACGCCGCCTTCCGCCGCCTGCTCGATCTCGACGAGGCGACGATCGCGGCCCAACCCACCTTGCGCGGCATCGTGCGCTTCCGGCTCGCGCGCGGCGATTTCGGGCCGGTGGCCGATATCGACGCCGAGCTGAGGGAGCGCGCCGAGCTGATCCTGCGCGGCGACGGCAAGGCGTTCTTCCGCACCGGCAGCAACGGCCTCACCCTGGAGATCGTATCGTACCGCCTCGACGACGGCCGTGTGCTCGCGACCTACCGCGACGTCACCGACCTCGAGAAGGCGCGCGCCGAGGCTACGCGCGAACGCCAGCGTTTCGAGGACGCCATCCGCGCCCTGCCCTCGGGCTTCGCCATCCACGATGCCGACACGCGCTTCATCGTCTGGAACGAGGCTTACGAGACCTACGCCGGCGGCCGCGGCGCGGGCGTGATCCAGCGCGGCATCACCCACGAGACGATGCTGCGCCAGATGGTCCGCCGCGGTCTCGTCGCCGCCGAGCACGTCGCTCGCGGCGAGGAATGGGTCACCGAGATGACGGCCAGCCACCGCGCCTCCTTGCCGGAGCGCGAAATCGAAACCCACGACGGCCACTGGATCCGCATCGCCAAGCATGCGACCCGCGAAGGCGGCGTGGTGACGCTCGTCACCGACCTGACCGACGTCAAGGCCCGCCAGGGCGAGCTGGAAGCGGCGCGCGACGAGGCGGCGGAGGCGCATCGGCGGCTCATTGCCGCCATGGAGGCCATGGACGACGGCATCGCCTTCCTCGACAGCGACGAGCGGATGATCATGTGCAACGAAGCTTATCGGCGCTTCATGCAGCACATGCCCGCGATCGTGGCGCCGGGCGTGGCGCTGCCGGATGCCATGCTGCACGCCGCCAAGGCGGGCGCGGCGCCTCCCGGCAAGTCCGTGGAAGCGTGGGCCGAGGAATACCACGCGATGCTGCAGTCCGGCCGCCCGGCGCTGATCTCCTACGGGCCGCAGAAATGGGCGCGTGTGTCGATGCGCTACGAGGCCGACCAGCGTGCCGTGCTGATCGTGAGCGACGTGTCGGAGGAGCGCCGGCGTCAGCGCGAGCTCGAACGCGCGCTCGCCGCCGCCGAGAAGTCGCGCGAGGAAGCCGAGGCCGCCAACCAGGCCAAGTCGACCTTCCTCGCCACCATGAGCCACGAGATCCGCACCCCCATGAACGGCGTGCTGGGCATGATGGAGGTGCTGGAAGCCGAAGGCGTGCGCGAGAGCCAGGCCAAGCGGCTGTCGACGATGCGCGAGTCGGCGCAGTCCCTGCAGCGCATCATCGACGACGTGCTCGACTTCTCCAAGATCGAGGCCGGCGCGCTCGAGCTCGAGGAGGCCTCGTTCTCGTTGACCGGCCTCGTCGACGGCGTGGTCTCGACCTTCCGTCCCCAGGCCGAGCGCAAGAAGCTGAACGTGGTGGCGGCCGTGGCCCCGGGCTCGACCGACGCGCTGGTCGGCGATCCGACGCGCGTTCGCCAGATCCTGTTCAACCTGCTGGGCAACGCCCTCAAGTTCACCGAGCGCGGCGGCGCCATGGTCCGCGCCCGCACCGAGCCGCTGGGCGACGGCCGCGCCAAGGTGATCCTCTCGGTGAGCGACACCGGCATCGGCATGACCGAGGTCCAGCGGCTGCGGCTGTTCCAGCCCTTCTCGCAGGCCGACAGCTCGACGACGCGGCGCTACGGCGGCACCGGCCTCGGCCTGTCGATCGTGCGGCGGCTGGCCAATCTCATGGGCGGTGACGTCTCGGCCGAAAGCTCGCCGGGGACCGGCTCGACCTTCACCGTGACGCTGGAGCTGCGCGGCGCGCCGGCCGATTCGCCGCTGCTGGGCCTGCAGACGAGCGACATCCTGCCCGCGGCGACCTCGACATCGGGCGCCGCCGGCCGCGGCGTGCTGGTGGTCGACGACCATCCGATCAACCGCGAGGTGCTGGTGCGCCAGCTCCTGGCGCTGGGCGTCGATGCCGATTCCGCCTCCGATGGGCAGGGCGGCGTGCGCGCCTGGCAGGCCGGCCGCTACGCCATCGTCTTCGCCGACGTGCATATGCCCATCCTCGACGGCTTCGAGATGACCGCCGAGATCCGCCGGCTCGAGACCCTGGAAGGTCGCAAGCGCACGCCCATCGTCGCTGTCACGGCCAACGCCATGGCGGGCGAGGACGAGCGCTGCCGTGCCGCCGGCATGGACGGCTACCTCTCCAAGCCGGTGACCCTCGCCCGCCTGCGCGCCACGCTTCAGCGCTGGCTGAACGGCGCCCAGGCACCCGCGCCGGCGATCGACCGGGCGACTCTCGATACCTGGCTGGAGGACGACGAGGCGGCGCGGCGCAACCTCCTGCGCAAGTTCGGCATGTCGACCTCCGAATCGCGGCACGATATCGAGACGGCGATGGCCGCCGGCGACCTTCCCGCCCTCGCCGCCGCCGCCCACCGCCTCAAGGGCAGCGCGCTCGCCGTCGGCGCCCATGCGCTCGGCGAGGCGGCGGCAACCGTGGAGCGCGCCGCCAAGGCCGGCGATCGCGCCTCATGCCAGGATGGAATGGGCCCGCTCGCCGTCGAGCTGCAGCGGGCGCAGGCGGAGAGCGGCTGATAAGGTCAGAGCCCGCCGAACGGCCTCATCCTGGAATCGCGATTGGGATTGATGCGGACGACCCAGAGCACGGTGGCGATCGCAAAGAGAGCGCCGACGGCCGGCACGCCTGCGACAACGAACATGAATGCGGCAAGCGCCAGAACCGCGGCCACCAACAGGAACATCACCTTCTCCGTCAATCGATATACCGGCACACAAGGCAGCCGGTGGAATCGGTGTAGTGGCGCAGCGTATCCTCGATGTATTGCCGGACCGGAGTTTTGTGTCGTCCGTGTCGCCGCTCAGCGCGGGCCGAGCAGGCCGCCGGCCTTGAGGGCTGCGATGTTCGCAGCGTCATAGCCGATCTCGCCCAGCACCTCGTCATTGTGCTGGCCGATCGCGGGTGGGTCGCTCACCAGCGGCGGCCGCCAGCCGAACATCTGGAACGGCAGAAGCGGCAGCCTCGTCTTCACGCCGTCGGCGATCGTGGTCGGCGCGAGCGAGCCGTTGGCCAGCAGATGCGGATTGTCGAACAGGTCCTGCGGCCGCGCCACCGGCGCGAAGGAGATATCGGCGTCGAGGCACATCCGTTCGAGCGCCTCCTTGCCGTAGGACTTGAAGACCGCGGCGACCTTAGGCACCAGCCAGGGCCTGGCCTCGATGCGCAGGTTGTTGGTGGCGAGCCGGGGATCGGCTGCGAGCTCAGCCTGCTTGAAGAACTCGCAGAAGCGCTTCCATTGGCCATCGCTGGTGATGCCGATGAAGACTTCGAGGTCGTCGGCGGTCTTGAAGATCTCGTACACCGCCCAGGAGCTCACCCGCTCCGGCATCGGCGGCGGCGCGGCGCCGTTGATGGCGGTGATGGCCAGATGCTGTCCCATCAGGAACACCACCGATTCGAACAGCGCGCTTTCGACGAGCCCGCCCTTGCCGGTCCTGTCGCGCTGCTTCAGCGCCAGCACCGTCCCGAAGGCGCCGAACATGCCGCCCACGATGTCGACCACCGAAGTACCCGCGCGCAGAGGCCTGCCGGTCGGGCCCGTCATGTAGGCGAGTCCGCCCATCATCTGCACGACCTCGTCGAGCGCCGGCCGC
>CANIRG010000019.1 GCA_947469635.1 Rhodospirillales bacterium
AAGCGTATCTAGGGACGAATTCGAAAACACTTGCGCAGGAGGTTTGTCGTGAAGGGCAATCCGCAGATCATCGCCGAGCTGAACAAGCTCCTGAAAAACGAGCTCACCGCGATCAATCAATATTTCCTGCACGCGCGCATGATGCGGCACTGGGGCTTCGAGCGACTCGGTAAGAAGGTCTACGAGGAATCGATCGGCGAGATGAAGCATGCCGACCGGTTGATCCATCGCATCCTGATGCTCGACGGCCTGCCCAACCTTCAGGACATGGGCAGGCTCTCGATCGGCGAGACCGTCCCGGAGTGCCTCGACGCCGACCTGAAGCTGGAGAGCGGCGCGCGCACGGCGCTGGTTGCCGCCGTCTCCATCTGCGAGAGCGCGCAGGACTTCGTCAGCCGCGAGCTCGTTGTGTCGATCCTCGAGGATGCCGAGGCGCACATCGACTTCCTGGAGACGGAGATCGGTCTGGTCGAGAGGGTAGGCCTGCAGAATTACCTGCAAAGCCAGATGGGCGACTCAGTCGGCGGCAGCTAGCTGCGGGCACGCTGTTTCGGTGGCGATCGTCTGGGAAATGCGCTGGCGCAGGTCGCTGGCGCAGCCGCCGCATTGCGGGTTGGTGCCGCAAGCACGGAATATATCCGCCGGTCGGCGTGCACCTGCCCTGACGGCAGCATCGACATCGCGATCACGAATGGCCCGACAGATGCAGAGATACATGAACGTCCCGGCGTTTCACTGCGCGGCTGCGACTTACTCGCAGCCACCCCGAAGGTAAGAGGCATTCGCAACTCGGTCAAGAGGACTCAAAAGCCTTTCAGCCGGTATTTTTCCAGCTCGGCCCGGAAGGCGTCGTCGATGGGGTGGGGCGTCTTGCCCTTGAGGCGGACCACGGTCATCTCGGCCGCCACGATGCAGAGATCGTCCTTGAAGGCGGCGGAGCCGACGGTGATCGAGCTGGTCCCGATTCTCATGACGCCGGTGCCGAGATCGACCCGCCCCGGCCAGTGCGACTCGGCGAGGAAGCTCACATTCATCCCGGCCGAGATGCCACGCACTCCATCCTCGCCGCGCTTCATCATGCCCATGTCGCGGATGAAGGTGAGGCGGGCGGTTTCGAGATAGGCGCAGAGCGCCACGTTGTTGATATGGCCGGCCGCATCCTGGTCGGAGAAGCGCACTGTGTCGGTGCACCAGTGCGGATAGATCGAACGGTCCTGCAGGCGCTTGTCTCGTGACACGAAACCCTCCGCAAGCCGCGAGCTTGCACCATTTGGAAGACTGTCCGCCAGTGGCGAAAAGCCAACCTCGTGCCGAGGAGCCACGCGAAGCGTGGCGTCTCGAAGCATGGGCTCGCGCGGGATGCTCGTTCGCACCCTTCGAGGCGCAGCGCTGGGCGATGCTACTAATGCAGCCCACAACCCGATACCCCTTCAGCATGGGTCATGGAACTGGGGGCGCGCGACTCCAGTCGCGCGTCTTTGTTGACGCAACGGATGATCGCGCCACTGGAGGGGCGCGCCCCCCAACCAGAAGAATGGCTTTTTACGCATTGACAGAGGATGCGTAATACGCAATATTTAAGTAATGAATGCGATCTCATCCCACGGCCGATGTGTCTCCCCGCGAGGGAGCGGGCGATTCGCGAATTCGCGAAGATTCGCGAAAGGCCTTCGGCTCATTGGCAAAAGAGCAATCGGGTCAGGGAGTTGCGTTACGATCTTGTACGTTTCGCGAAAACTCCATGACCAAAAATTCCTGCGCGAGCCGCGAGCTTGCACCATTTGCCGGGCGATGCGAAAGACGAAGCGATGACAAACAATGCACCGCGCTACTGGGAAGACTACGAGGTGGGCCAGCGATTCGAGCTGGGGGCCACGAGCTTCACCGAGCAGGAGATCGTCGACTTCGCCCGGCTCTACGATCCGCAGAGCTTCCACGTCGACCGCGAGGCGGCCAAGGCGTCGCTGTTCGGTGGCCTCATCGCCTCGGGCTGGCACGTCGCGTCCAAGCTGATGCGGCTGTTCGTCGACAACTATGTCGACCATCGCACGGCGCTGGGCTCGCCCGGCCTCGACGGACTGCGCTGGCTGAAGCCGGTGCGCCCCGGCGATACGCTCACGGGCTGGGTCGAATGCGCCGCCAAGATCCCGTCGCGGAGCAAGCCGGAGCTCGGTGTCATCCATGAGAACTGGAGCGCCACCAACCAGAAGGGCGAGCTGGTGATGACGGCCAAGGGGATCAACATGGTGAGGCGGAGGCCGGCATGAAGCGTGCGGTGAAGGGCCTCGACCATGTCGTGGTCATGGTCGATGGCATCGATTCAGCGGAGGCGGCCTACCGGAAGCTCGGCTTCCAGGTGCAGCCGCGCGGCTTCCACAAGAAGCTTGGCACCGCCAACCATCTCATGATCTTCGACACGGACTATTTCGAGATCCTGGGCATCGTCGAGGACACGCCCTTCAATTCAGAGCGGCGGGAGTGGCTGAAGGGCGGCGGGGGGCTCGCCAACGTGGCGCTGGCCACCGACGGCGCCGACCTCGCCTTCGACGCCTTCAGGGCAGCCGGCCTCGCGCCCGATGCGCCGCTTTTCTTCGACCGTGCCGTCGAGGTGGCGGGCAAGGTCGAGCACGCCCAGTTCCGCACCATCCGCATTCCCAAGACCAACATGCCGGTGGTCGGCTTCTTCGTCTGCGAGCACCTGACTCCGCAATTCGTCTATCGCGGCGAATGGGCGGACCATCCCAACGGGGCGCGCGGCATCGCGGGCGTCACCGTCATCGCGGAGCAGCCGGCCAAGTGGATTCCCGAGCTGGAGAAATATTTCGGCGCCGGCTCGGCCGTGCGCGACGGCGACGGGCTCGTGGTCAACACCGGCACGCAGCCGGTTCGCTACCTCACGCGCGAGGCCTATGCGGCGCGCTACCCCGGCATCGTGCCGGTGCGGCCGGGCGACCATCCGGCGTTGCTGAGCATCCGCGTCGACAGCCTCGCCGCCTGCGAGGCGCTGCTGAAGAGCAACGGCGTGACGCTCGTGAAGCCCGATGCCGGCCGCCTGCTCGTGCCGCCGTCGGAGGCCGCGCACCTCACCATCGAATTCGTGCAATGACGCTCGATCTGGCCCAGCGCGGCATCTACGGCTTTTCGACCTCGGAGAATTTGCGCTTCGCCGATCTCGACGCCAACGGCCACATCAACAACGGCTCCTTCATCGAGCTGCTGGAGAATGCGCGCGTCTCCTACCTGCGCACGATCGTGCGGTCGGGCCTGCCGCGTTTTCGCCTGGTCATCGGGCGCATCGAGGCGGACTTCAAGCGCCAGATGTTCTTTCCCGGCACCGCGACCGCCTGCGCCCGCATCATCGAGGCGCACGACCGCAAATGCGTGATCGGGCAGGGGCTGTTCGACGGCGAGGGCAACTGCACGGCGGTGCAGAAGGTCATCATGGTCTCGCTCAACGAGGAGACGCATCGCAGCACGCCCTTCGATCCCGTCGTGCGCGCGGCGCTCGACCGCCTCGCCGCGTCGGCCGACGGACTGCCGACATGACCGACACGCTCGTTCCCGAAGGTTTCACCCAATTCGTCATGCCCGACGCCTTCGTCGGCCTGATCGGTCCGCTGTGGTTCAAGGTCGAGAGCGAGCAGGCGATCCGCATCGGCCTGCCGCTCGAGGCGCGGCACGGCAACCCGATGGGCTGGGCGCATGGCGGCCTGCTGGTCACGGTGGCCGACATGGTGATGGGCGTGGGCTCGGGCCATGCCACGGGCATCCGCTGGCCGCATCCCACCGTGTCGCTCAGCACCGAGTTCGTGCGCGGCGCCCGGCTCGGCCAGTGGCTGGAGGGCACGGCGCGCATTGCACGTCGCACCGTCAATTTCTGCTTCGCGACCTGCGATCTGGTCTGCGGCGGCGAGATCGTGCTGGTAGCGTCCGGCGTCTTCAAGGTGCCGGATATCGGCAAGATCCCCGAGGCGATGCGCGGGCAGGTGATGAAGAAGTGGGGCGACGCCTGAGAGGGCGCGACCTCATTCGGATGACGCCCAGCAGGGCTTGCGCGCGGCGAGCTGGAAGTCCCCCGGCGGCCCCGGCTGGCCGGCCGCGGGATCGCAGTAGCCGTAGATGAAGGACATGCGGGGCACGAACGGCACGCCGGCCGCCGGGGTCCGTATCCCTTGCCGGAGAGCTTCGTCGCGCAGGGTGGCGAAGCGCGCGGAGTCCGCCATCGACGAGATGCCGAACCGTGCGAGATACCTCTCGCCCTCGGTCTGACGGACAGCGGGGATACGTGCCCCGCGGACACGGTATTCGCCATGGATGAATTCGACGGTGTGCTGGATGTTGTCGAGGCTGAGGGGATGGGCCGCTTCCTGGACGATGCGCGACTGGTGGATGCAAAGCGCCAGCCAGCCTGCCCAGACGACGGCCAGTCCCCAGCGCACGGCGACGCGAGCGCCCAGCACCTGGCAGCAGGCGGCAAGGAAGAAGGCATAGAACAGCGTCGGCACCAGCAGCAGGTTCATCCGCTGCGTCAGCAAGCCGGGGAGGCAGGCCAGAAGCACGCCGGCGAACAGCAGGATGACGACGACGAACGCAGTGCGATTGCGCCGATGGATGAACGGCAGGCCGAGCAGGGCGGCGACGAAAACGGCGAGCTGGCCGAGAACGATGGGCGCCGTGTCCGTGCCACCGGGCAACAGCGTCCAGTAGAGGTGGACGAGGCCGCCCGCGGCTTCGACGGACATTCCCTGGCGCGGCACCATCGCTCGCTGCAACGCAAAGTAGGTCACGATCGCGGCAGTGAGGCAGGCGATGACGACCAGCAGGCGCGAAAGTGCAAGCGCCCGAAGGGACGGCAACGCAGCGCCGTCGTTGCGCGACGACAAGGGCGTCATCCGGTTGGCCGTCGTCAGCGCCGCGAGAGCCACGAGGGAGAAGAGGACGGCGATGTCCTCGCGCACCAGCATGCCGGCCAGCGCCGTGGCGTAGAGGACGAGGCCGTGGAACCAGCGGAACCTCGGCACCAGCACGACCAACCCTCCGGCCAGCACGAAGGCGGCGGACAGGGCATGGGCCGAATCGGTGATCCAGATCAGGTTCGCGGTGTTCGATGCAGCTGCGACGGTGAGCAGGCCCGCGCCGATCGCCGGGCCGATACCGAGGCCGAGCTCCGTCATGAGGAGGCAGGCGACTGCGACGCAGAGCGCGCACAGCGCCACGCCCAGCACGCGGTGCATCCATACATCCTCGCCCAGCCAGCTGCCGCGCAGATGGTTGAACAAGGTCATGAAGGGTCGATAGGAGCGGAACTCCAGGTCGTCGACATCCCACGGTCCGGTGAAGGCCTGGTGAAGCTCCGACCGCGAGAAGGCGCGGATCAGGTGGAAGTCGTCATAGTACCAGGGGAAGCCGAGCGCCGGCCACGCCAGCCAGAGCGCGAAGGGCAGGATCGCGCCGCCGAGCAGGCCGGCCCGAACGAGCATCGTTTGCTGCGGCGGCTGCACCGACGTCTAACGCTTCTTCCGGCGATAGATCTTGTAGCGGTCGACATCCATGAGATGCTCGTAGTTCTCGAAGGATTCGGCGAAGACGCGGTTCTGCTGGAAATATTCGAGATAGTCGAACACCTTGCCCTGGCAGCGCGGCATGCCGGGAACCTGGTCGGCGATCAGCAGGTCGGGCTGGCCGCGGGCGAAATCCTCGGACACCGTTTCGAAGATGTATTTCTCGGTGTCCGACATCGTCTCCGGCGCGTTGTAGAGCGCCGGAAATTCCTCGCAGTCGGAGTAGATGCCCTGCACCACCCACATGGTGAGGAAGCGCATGGTCATACGGCCATTCATGTAGTTCAGCATCGGCCAGAAAGGGTAGATGCCGGGCGACAGGGTCATGATCGTGCGGTGCGGCGCGTTCTGCTCGACGATGTGACGCAGGATGCCGCCGATCGAATCCTGGTACTGGCGCTGCTTGTAGAAGGGCGGCGTGTAGAGCGCCGCCTGGAAGTAGAGCAGCACCATCAGCGTCGCCGAGATCACGGCCACCGGCAGGCGATGGCCGCTGCGGCTGATCGGCAGGTAGCGATCGACGGTCTGCGACAGGGTGAAGGTGGCCACCAGAATGGCGGCCGAAAGGGCTGGAAGGACATGATAGGGCCAGCCCTTGGCCTGGGCGATGGCGGACAGCGCCGCGCCGACGCCGTAGGCAAGCATGGTGCGCGCGGCCATCGTGCGCGTGAAGAATACCGCGAAGGTTCCGAAGATCAGCAGCGCCACCAGGGTGGGCGCCATCACGTCGCTGCTCAGCACCTGGCGCCAGCCCGCGTCGCCGATCGGCGCATACGACTCCACCGCCAACGGCATCACGAAGCGGCCGAACTCGACGAAGACCGTGTACATCAGCACGAGGTGCGCGAGCGCCACGGCGAAGATCGCCCAGGGGATCAGGTCGGTGAATGTCGGCCGCCAGCCGCGGCGGATCAGCAGGTAGACTTCCACCGCCGCGGGAATTGCCAGGTAGTAGGGCTTCATCGCCAGCCCGATGCCGGCCACCAGGCCGATGGCCAGCGACACGCCCCTGGTCAGGTTCACGCCCTCGGCGCGGGCCATCGACGCGATCAGATAGGGGGCCGTCATCACGAACATGATGTGCTCGCGCTGGCCGAAGTGCTCGTTGGGCAGCACCGTGAACAGGAACAGCAGGACCGGCGGCAACAGGGCCTCGGTGAGCGCGTGGTCGGCCGACGGAACCCGGCGCACCAGCCGGCGGCAGGCGATGAACGACGCGGCGATGCCTGCCACCACCCAGGCGGTGAACCAGAAGGGCACGTTGCCGGGCAGCAGCCTGGCGGTCAGCACCGGCAGGGCGTGGACGATGAAGGTGAGCGGCAGGTTCTCGTCGATCACGTCGACATAGAGCTTCTCGCCCGCGACCCACCGTGCGGAAACGTCGAGGATGGCGCCGACATCGTGATTGATCGGCGGGAAGAAATATCCGGCGAGCCACAGCACCGGGAGGGCGAACAACAGGACCGGCAGCAGCCGCTCGAGACGCGGCGACAGGACGGTCAGTTTGGGCGTGACGGTTGGCAAGGCCCGGCGAAGATATCATAAGCGGCGGCAGACATAAGCGGCCAACGACGTAATCGGGGGATGACTGCAAATGGTCGGACGCACGGACCGTGGAGCGGGCTGAGTACGAGCGCATGCATGCGGTCGAGGACCGCATGTGGTGGTATCGCGGCCTGCGGACCTTGACCGCGGGCCTGCTGGGTCGTGCTTTGGCCCGTTCGACTGCTGCCGGCCCGGTGCTCGACGCCGGGTGTGGCACAGGCGGCATGCTGGCAAGGCTCGGCCCGGCGGTCGCCGGTCGCCCGACCCTGGGTCTGGAATACGACATTGTGGCCGCGGCGCTCGCCACGGCCAAGGCAGGCCGGCCGGTGGCCGCCGGCTCGGCCAACGAAATGCCGCTGGCGGAGAGGTCGCTCGGCGCCTACGTCTCGCTCGATGTCCTGTGCCATGGCGGTGTCGATCCTGCGCGCGCGGTCGCCGAGGCCTATCGATGCCTGGCGGCCGGCGGCGTCGCCGTCTTCAATCTTCCGGCCTATGGCTGGCTGTTGTCGGCGCACGACAGGCGCGTGCACAATGTCCGGCGCTTCAGCCGCGGCGAGGCGCGCGCCCTGCTCACAGAACAAGGGTTTCGCGTCGTGAGATCGAGCTACTGGAATACGCTCCTGTTTCCCCTGATGCTGCTGCATCGCCTCACCGAGCGGGCGGATGCGGCAAGCGACGTGCGCGACTATCCGCGCTGGCTCGATGCCCTGTTCTCGACGGCTTTGTCGATCGAACGGGCGGTGATCCTGGCGGGTCTCAGCCTGCCGTTCGGCGGCTCGTTGATCCTCGTGGCGGCGCGCGATGGTTGAGGCGCCCGCTCTCTCGGTCGTCGTGCCGGTCTACAATGGTGCCGCCACGATCGGCGAGCTGGTGCACGCGCTGCGCGCCCTCGATATCGACGGCGGGCTCGAGATCGTCCTGGTGGTCGACGGCAGCCCCGACAACAGCCTCGACGTCTGCAAGCAGCTGGCCGCCGAGCCCGGCGCGCCGATCGTGCTGCTGAGCCTCAGCCGCAATTTCGGCGAGCACAATGCGGTGATGGCGGGCCTCGCTCGCGCGCGTGGCAGCTACGCCATCACCATGGACGACGACCTGCAGAACCCGCCGGGCGAGGTGAAGCGTCTGTTCGAGCATGCCCGAGATGGCGGCTATGACGCGGTCTACACCTTCTACGCCGACAAGCAGCATGCGGCCTGGCGCAACCTCGGCAGCCGCTTCACCAACTGGTGCGCCGACCGGCTGATCGACAAGCCGCGCGGGCTCTACCTGTCGAGCTTCCGCTGCCTCTCGGCGTTCGTGCGCGAGCGCATCGTGGCGAGCTATGACGGGCCCTACCCCTATGTCGACGGGCTGGTCTTCCAGGTGACGCAGAATGTCGGCCGGCTGCAGGTCGAGCATCTGCCGCGCATCGAGGGCCGGTCGAACTATACGCTCAGCCGGCTGCTGCGGCTGTGGCTGTCGATGTTCCTCAATTTCTCGGTGATGCCGCTGCGGATCGCCACCCTGCTCGGGCTGGGCTTCGGCTTCCTCGGGGCCGTGGCGGCGGCCATCGTCATTGCCGAGGCGATCGTGTCCGACAAGCCGCCGCAGGGCTGGGCGTCGCTGATGGTGGCGGTGCTGGTGCTGGCGGGCGTGCAGCTCGTGGTGATCGGCGTGATCGGCGAGTATCTCGGCCGCATGTTCCTCGCGGTCAACCGCAAGCCGCAATACCTGGTGCGTGACATCTTTCGCGGTGGCGACGGTGCCTTGAAGGTCGAGCGTCCGGTGGCCGACACCGAGCCTGCGGGACGGCCCTTCCGTCAACTGGAGCGAAATCGATGATGATCTATTACGGCGCGCTGGCGGTCGGCATCCTGGCCGGCATCGGCGGCCAGATACTGCTGAAGGCAGGCGCCGATGCGCCCGATTTCGTCAGCCAGCTGATGCGGCCCTCCACCCTGCTGGGCCTGGCGCTCTACGGCTCGGCGGCGTTCCTCTACATCATCGCGCTGCGCAAGATCCCGGTGTCGGTCGCCTTCCCCAGCGTGTCGCTCTCCTATGCGATCGTGGCGGTGGCCGGGCATTTCCTGTTCGGCGAGCCGTTTGGCCTCAAGCAGGTCGCCGGCATCCTCCTCATCGTGGGCGGCGTCGCCCTCATCAACCAGGCCTGAGCCCATGGACTACGAGCAGATCAAGTACGAGACCAAGGACGGCATCCTCACCGTCACGCTGAACCGGCCGGACAAGCTCAATGCCTTCACCGGCAAGATGCTGTCGGAGCTGCTCGACGCCATGGACCGCGCCGACCGCGACGACGATGTGCGCGCGATCGTGTTCACCGGCGCCGGCCGCGGCTTCTGCGCCGGTGCCGACCTGTCGGGTGGCGCCAATACCTTCAATGCCGAGAACCGCGGCCCGGTCGACCCTGGCCTCGACGGCCATCGCGACGGCGGCGGGCTGTTCACGCTGCGTCTCTACGATGTGCTGAAGCCGACCATCGCCGCCTGCAACGGCCCGGCGGTCGGAGTCGGCATCACCATGCAGCTTCCCATGGATATAAGGCTGGCGTCCGAATCGGCGCGCTACGGTTTCGTCTTCACCCGCCGTGCCATCGTCATGGAGGCCTGCTCGAGCTGGTTCCTGCCGCGCCTCGTGGGACCGCAGCAGGCGCTGGAATGGGTCATGACCGGCCGCGTCTTCTCCGCCGACGAGGCGCTGAAGGGAAGGCTGGTTCGTTCGGTCCACAAGCCCGATGAGCTCCTGCCGGCGGCCTACGCAATCGCGCGCGAGATCGCCGACAACACAGCACCGGTATCGGTGGCGCTCAATCGCCAGATGATCTGGAAGATGCTAGGCGCCGACCATCCGATGGAAGCGCACAAGGTGGATTCCAAAGGCATCTATGCGAGGGGCAAGTCGGAGGACGTGAAGGAGGGCGTGTCAGCCTTCCTCGAGAAGCGCCCGGCCAGATTCCCCATGAAGGTGAGCGACGGCATGCCGTCCTACTTCCCGTGGTGGCAGAAGCGTACCTTCAAATAGTGCGTGCCGATATCGAGAGCTTCTTCCAAAGCTACGTCGCTGCCTACAACGGCGGCGACGCGACCGCTATTGCTCGGCACATCTCCGCACCCGGCCTCCTGATCGAACGGACCACGACCGTCTGGGCAACCGACGCCGACGTACTCGCCGCCATGGAACGGCTGCTGGCCTTCTATCGCGCCAATGGCTTCAAGCGGGCGAGCTGCGTGCTGAAGCGCCTCGTCGAGCAGGGGACCAAGCATGCCGTCGCCGATGTGCTCTGGACCATCGAGCGCACGGCCGGTGCGGCGGCCTGGTCGTTCCATACCGGCTACAACCTGCACCGCGCCGACGGACGCTGGCGGATCGTGGCCTGCACGGCCTACGAGGAGATGGCGGCGCGGGCGGGTTGATGCGTGCCGGAGCTTGCGGCAAGCTCATACGACTGAATGAATCGAGGAGGGAAACATGGCCATATCCAAGTCGGGCCGACGCACCATCATGCTCTCTGGAGCGGTCGTGGCGGCTTGCGCGGTCGCCGCTCCCTTCGTGCTGCGCAGCAAGACCGAGAGGAAGAAGGTGGTGCTGGCGGTCGGCGGCAAGTCGGCGCTCTACTATCTCTCGGTCACCGTGGCGGAGACCAAGGGCTATTTCGAGCAGGCCGGCCTCGACGTCGAGATCAACGACTTCCAGGGCGGCGCCAAGTCGCTCGAGGCCTTGATGGGCGGCAGCGCCGACGTTGTGGCCGGCGCCTATGAGCACACGATCCGCATGCAGCAGCGCGGCCAGCCGATCATCGGCTTCGCCCTGATCGGCCGCGGCATGCAGCTCGCCATCGGCCTGCGCAACGACATCGCCGACAAGGTGAAGGGACCGGCGGACATCAAGGGCTTCAAGTTCGGTGTCACGGCGCCCGGCTCGCAGACCCATATGCTGGCCAACAACTGGGCGGCCAAGGGCGGGCTAAAGGCAACGGACATCGTCGCGGTCGGGGTCGGTGCCGGCGCTTCGGTGGTGGCGGCGATCGAGAACAAGTCGGTCGAGGGCGTGGCGCAGTCCGATCCTGCACTGACGATCCTGCAGGAGAAGGGCCTGATCAAGATCGTGGTCGACACGCGGACCATGAAGGGCAACCAGGATCTGTTCGGCGGTACCATGCCGGCGGCCTGCCTCTATGCCCAGCCGGCGCTGCTCACCAAGACGCCGAAGGTCGCCCAGGCGCTGGCCACGGCGATCGTGCGCGCCAACCAGTGGCTGCAGACCGCCCCGCCGGCGGACGTCGCCAAGGCGGTGCCGGTGGGCTACCTGCTGGGCGATGCGAAGATCTACGAGAAGGCCTTCGCCAACGTGCGTGAGACGATCTCGCCCGACGGGCTCATGCCGGCCGACGGTCCCGGCAACTGCCTGAAATTCCTGGCCGAGGGCGATCCCAAGATCAAGGAGGCGATGGGCTCGATCAAGCTCGAGGCCACCTGGACCAACGAGTTCGCCGCGCAGGCCGGCAAGCGCGCCTGATGAGCGCCGTTCCGGCGCTGGCGCTGAAGGACATCACCTGCCGCTTCGCCGCGCGCGACGGCGGCGGGGCCTACACGGCGGTGGCCAACGCTTCGCTCACCGTTGAAGCAGGCGAGTTCGTGTCGGTGGTCGGTCCGACCGGCTGCGGCAAGTCGACCTTGCTCAACATCGCGGCCGGGCTGCTGTCTCCGTCGTCCGGCACGGTCGAGGTGTTCGGCGAGAAGCTCGTCGCATCAGAAGGCGTGAACCGGCGCGCGGGCTACATGTTCCAGGCCGATGCGCTGATGCCGTGGCGCACCGGCATCGGCAACGTGATCGCGGGACTCGAGTTTCGCGGGGTGGAGGAGGACGAGGCGCTGGCGCAGGGCGAGGCATGGCTGCGGCGTGTCGGGCTGGCCGGCTTCGGCGATCGTTATCCGCACCAGATGTCGGGCGGCATGCGCAAGCGACTGGCGCTCGCCCAGACGCTGATCCTCAGTCCCGACATCCTGCTGATGGACGAGCCCTTCTCGGCGCTCGACGTGCAGACCCGCCAGCTCATGGAGAACGAGCTACTGGCGCTGTGGGCCGAGGACCGGAAATCGGTGCTGTTCATCACCCACGATCTCGAGGAGGCGATCGCGCTGTCCGACCGCGTGGTGGTGCTGTCGGCCGGCCCGGCGACGCGGCCGATCGGCGACTTTAAGGTCGACCTCGACCGACCCCGCGACGTGTCGGAGATCCGCATGACGCCCGACTTCGCCAGGCTCCACCGCGAGATCTGGGCGGCGATGAAGGAAGAAGTGCTCAAGGCCTATGCGGCGCAGAAGGCGGCATGACGTGAAGCTGCGCATCCTCCAGTTCTCGATCTTCGCCCTGCTGATCCTGGTCTGGCACCTGATGACCACGCCCGGGATCGTCCCGCCGTTCTATTTCGAGCAGGACAACCGCGCCGCCTTCTTCTTCGGCGAGCCGGTCAAGGTGTTCGGTGTCGTGGTCGACTGGTTCTGGAGCGGCGAGATCTTCGGTCATCTCGGCATCACGCTGCTGGAGACGGCGCTGGGCTTCGTCATCGGTTCGGCCTTCGGGCTCGGCATCGGCCTGTGGCTGGCGCTCTCGCCCACCGCCTCGGCGGTGATGGATCCCTACATCAAGGGCTTCAACTCGATGCCGCGCGTCGTGCTGGCGCCGATCTTCGCGGTCTGGTTCGGCCTCGGCATCTGGTCGAAGGTGGCGCTGGGCGTGACGCTCGTCTTCTTCGTCGTCTTCTTCAACGTCTACCAGGGCGTGCGCGAGGTCAGTCCCAACCTGATCGCCAACGCCCGCATGCTGGGCGCGACGCGCCACCAGCTCCTGCGCGCGATCTACCTGCCGTCGGCGATGAGCTGGGTGTTCGCCAGCCTGCACAATGCCGTCGGCCTCGCCTTCGTCGGCGCCGTCGTCGGCGAGTATCTCGGCTCCTCGCGCGGTGTCGGCTACCTCATCCTGCAGGCCGAGGGCACCTTCGACATCAACACGGTCTTCGCCGGCATCCTGGTCCTGACCGGCTTCGCCCTGCTGCTCGACACCGGCGTCGGCGTAGTGGAGCGCCGCCTCATGACCTGGCAACCCCGTGCGAGCGAGACCGAACGGGTCTAGTGCGTGATGGCATGAAGTTCAGCTCATCCGGACCGCGGGCCTCGAGGCCCGCTCATGCTCTTGAGGCGGGCCTGGAGGCCCGCGGTCCGGAAGACATGAGCGCCACTGGAGTGGCGCGCTCCAATGAGCGACTCGACAACTCCTCATCATCCTCTAAAGCGCCAATTACTTGCCCGTGAAGCGCGCGGCGCGCTTCTCGAGGTAGTGGGCGAGGCCCTCCTTGAAGTCGGCGGTGGCGAAGGACAGGGCCATCTCGTGGTTGGCCTGGGTCGTGGCTTCGCCGAGCGTCTGGAACGAGGATTCCCAGAGCTGGCGTTTCATCACAGCAACCGAGCGCGGCGAGACGGTGTTGGCGAGCAGCGTCGCATAGGCACGCGTCTCGGCCATCAGCTTGTCGTCGGCGACGACGCGGTTGACCAGGCCGAGCGACAGCGCTTCGGGCGCGCGGAACTTGCGGGCCGAGCACAGAAGGTCGAGCGCGTTGGGCAGGCCGACGAGCCGCGGCAACAGCCAGCTCACGCCGTGCTCGGCGATCAGGCCGCGCTGGGCGAAGGAGGTGGTGAAGACCGCCGATTCGGCGGCGAAGCGCAGGTCGGCGTAGAGCGGGATGACGAAGCCCAGGCCCGCGGCCGGACCGTTGATCGCGGCGATGATGAATTTCGGGATCGCCGGGAAGTAGGAGTAGTTCATGCGGAACTCGGCCAGCGTGCTGCCGCCCGGCAGCGTGTCCTGTACGGCGGTGCTGCGGTCGGCAGTGCCGCCGCCCGCGCTGATCGCCTGCAGCCCGCCCATGTCGGCGCCGGCGCAGAAGCCGCGCCCCGCGCCTGTGAGGATGATGGCGCGGACCTCGGCGTCGGCGCCGGCCGTGTGCATCGCATCCTTGAGGTCGACGTGCATCTGCTTCGTCCAGGCGTTCAGCCGCTCCGGCCGGTTGAGCGTGACGGTGCAGACATGATCGGCGACGTCGTACAGGACGGTCTCGTAGGCCATTGTTGTTTCCTCCGCTTTTGCTTTCCGCATCATCGGCGGAACGACGGCCCGATTCAAACTACCGGCCGGCGATTTCGTGATATCCTTGCAGGCGAACCAAAAAACACCGCAGAGGTAGGAAATGGCCAAGAGGGAATTCAGCCACCCCAGCGAAATGCCCAAGCATGTCGGCGAGGAGATCGGCGTCAGCGACTGGGTCGAGGTCTCGCAGGCGCGGATCGACCAGTTCGCGGAGGCCACGGGCGACCACCAGTGGATCCACGTCGACGTCGAGAGGGCCAAGAAGGACATGCCGGGCGGCAAGACCATCGCCCACGGCTTCCTCACCCTGTCGCTGATCCCGATGCTCAACCACCAGATCTCGCACATCAACAACGTGCGCAACGGCATCAACTACGGCTGCAACAAGGTGCGCTTCACCAGCCCGGTGCCGGCGGGCTCCCGCGTGCGCGCCCGCGCCAAGCTGATCGCGGCCGACCCGATGAAGGGCGGCGGTGTGCGCCTCACCAACGAGATGACCATCGAGATCGAGGGCCAGGAGCGTCCGGCCTGCGTCGCCGAGACCATGTCGATCGTCTACGGCACCTGAGATCTCAAGGAGCGCAGCGTTTGCTCAAGCGTGAGGAGCTGAGCTCCGACCGGATCGACCAGCTCGTCGCCGACGCCCGCAAGGCCGGCTACGACTTCTTCCTGAGCCGGGAGGAGCGCGAGGCCAGCCTCGCGGAGGCCCTCGCGCATTATGCTCCCGGCGAGGACGCCTGGGTGTTCGCCTACGGTTCGCTGATGTGGAACCCCGCCATCGAGTTCGCCGAGGCTTCGCCTTGCCGGGTCGAGGGTTGGCGCCGCTCCTTCTGCTTCTGGACCCCGCTTGGCCGCGGCACGCCCGAGCTGCCGGGCCTGATGCTGGGGCTCGAACGCGGCGACGGCTGCGAAGGCATTGCCTACCGACTGGCCCCCGAGCAGGTGCGGAGCGAGCTGGCGATCCTGTGGAACCGGGAGATGCTCTCGGGCGTCTACCAGGCCCGCTGGGTGCCGACGCTGCTGCGCGACGGTCGCACCGTGACCGCCGTCACCTTCGTGGTCGACAACAAGCATTGCCAATATTGCGGCGATCTGCCGATTGATCGCGTGGCGCACCATATCGCCTTCGCCGAGGGCAGGCGGGGCGCCTGCCGTGACTACCTTGCCAACACCGCCGCCCATGCGCGGGCCCTCGACATCCACGATCCCTACGTCGAAGGGCTGGTGGAGCGTGTCGCCCTGCTGCGCGGCGAGGCCACGATCCCCTCGGTGCCGCCCAATAGTCTCGCGTTCGGGGCATAGCGGCCCGTGCCGATGCTCGTCGATCGCTGGAGAGCGATGCCGCCAAACCTCCGCGGCATCCTGTGGGTCGCCCTGTCGGGCGTGCTGTTCTCGCTGCTCAACGTCTTCACGCTGATCCCGGCGCAGCACCTCAACTCCTACGTGATGGCGTTCCTGCGTTATTTCTTCGGCTCGCTGTTCCTGATCCCCGTCGTGATGCAGCTCGGCCTCTATCGCTCGCTGCACACGCGGCGGGTCGGGCTGCATGTCTTCCGTGGCGCCATCCACACCTCCGGCATGATGCTGTGGTTCGTGGGCCTGCCGCTCACGACGCTCGCCAGCATCACGGCGCTGGGCTTCACCGGCCCGATCTTCATCACCATCGGCGCGGCCCTGTTCCTGGGCGAGGTCGTTCGCCTGCGCCGCTGGGCGGCCGTGCTGGTGGGCTTTGCCGGCGCCATGATCATCGTGCGGCCGGGCGTCGGCGATCTCGGCATCGGCGCGCTCTGCGTGCTCGCGAGCACGCCGATTTTCTCCGCCTCCAACCTCATCTCCAAGGCCCTGGCGCGCACCGATTCGGCGCATACCATCGTGATCTGGCAGAACATCGTGATCGTGATCTGCGCCGCGCCGGTGGCCTTCTGGTTCTGGCAGACGCCGAGCTGGACCGACGTTCTGTGGTTCCTCGCCGCCGGCCTCTGCGGCACGTTGGGCCATCTCAGCCAGCAGAACGGCTATCAGCTGGCCGACATCACCTTGCTGCAGCCCATTGGCTTCCTGTCGCTGCTGTGGAACGCGCTGCTCGGCTTCTTCCTGTTCAGCCAGCAGCCCGACATCTGGACCTTCGTCGGCGCCGCGGTGATCTTCGCCAGCGCCATGTACATCTCCCACCGCGAGGCGGTGCGGCGCGCCAGGATCAAGAGCGCGGTCGGACCGGCAGGCCCGGCGAGCTGATCAGCCAGCCGGTCAGCCGCCGGTCACGCTCATGTGGCGGGGCACGGCGGGGCCGGTGTGGCGGCGGTCGATGATGAAATCGTGGCCCTTGGGCTTGCGGGCGATGGCGTCGGTGATCGCCTTGTCGAGGACCTCGTCGCTCTCCGAGGCGCGCAGCGGCCCACGCAGGTCGGCGGCGTCCTCCTGGCCCAGGCACATATAGAGCGTGCCGGTGCAGGTGAGCCGCACGCGATTGCAGCTTTCGCAGAAATTGTGGGTGAGCGGCGTGATGAAGCCCAGCCGTCCGCCGGTCTCCTCGACCTTGAAATAGCGTGCCGGGCCGCCGGTGTTGTAGTCGGTGTCCGTGAGGGTGAAGTGGCGCGCGATGTTGGTGCGCGCCAGCGACAGCGGCAGGTACTGGTCGAGCCGCGCGTCGGCGCCGATCTCGCCCATCGGCATGACCTCGATCAGCACCAGGTCCATGCCGCGGCCGTGGCTGAAGCGGATCAGCTCCTCGAATTCCATGTCGTTGACGCCGCGCAGCGCCACGGCATTGATCTTGATGTGCAGCCCGGCGTTCTGGGCGGCGTCGAGGCCGCGCATCACCTGGTCGAGATCGCCCCAGCGCGTCAGCTCGCGGAACTTGGCGGGATCGAGCGTGTCCATCGACACGTTCACGCGGCGCACGCCGATGTCGGCGAGCTCGCGCGCATGCTTGGCGAGCTGGCTGCCGTTGGTGGTGAGCGTCAGCTCCTCCAGCGCGCCGCTGTCGAGGTGTCTGCCCAGGCCGCGGAACAGCGACATCACGTTCTTGCGCACCAGCGGCTCGCCGCCCGTGAGACGCAGCTTCTTGACGCCGCGGCGCACGAAGGCGCTGCACAGGCGCTCGAGCTCCTCGAGCGACAGGACCTCCGCCTTGGGCAGGAAGGTCATGTCCTCGGCCATGCAGTACACGCAGCGGAAGTCGCAGCGGTCCGTCACGGAGACTCGCAGGTAGCTGATATGGCGGCCGAAGGGATCGATCATTTCACGTAACTTAGGGTGGATTGCCCCGGATTTCGACCCCTAAGGGCCCGTGGCATTAGGCCTTTTCAGGGGCACACGGCAAGCGCCCGGTCTTGATCGCCTGCAGGAGGGAGGCATGGTCCTGCTCGGTCTGCCTGGCATAGGCCGCTGCAAAGTCGCGGATTGCCTCGTCGAACAGGGTAGCCTTGCCCAGATAGGCCGACAGGACGGCCGCATCCGCCGTCCGGGCATGGGCACGCGCCAGCACCTCGCCGCAGGCAGCGGCATAGCGGCGGAAGCTGCCGGGCGACATGGTTTCCAGCCGGGGCTTGATCTTGGCGTCGCGCAGCTGGCGCATGTAGATCTGCCGGCCGGTGGGGCCGGTGGCGTAGCCCAGCAGGATATCGCCCGCCGCCTGCAGCAGGCGCTGCCCGCGCACCACCCGTTCGCCGGAATGGGCGTAAGGGCTCGGCCCGGCATAGGGTTCGAGCACCGACCGGGTGGCCTCCTTGAACTGGAGATTGAGGGTCTCGCTCTCGCCCGACACCATGAGCAGCACGCCGCACATCGTGCCGACGGCGCCCACGCCCACGACCTTGTAGGCAGCATCGGCCAGACGATAGCGCTCCAGCAAGGTGCGGCGTTCGGGCGTCAAAGAGGTCGCGTAGTCCGCCAGCATGGTGTCGACGGACGCCCGGAACTCCGCCGCAGCGTCGGCGGGCGGGTGATACACCAGCGGCGGCTCGTCCTTGATGCGAGGCACCGAGCCGTCGCTGTGCTTGATGGCGATCAGGACCGGGGCGTGATTGAGCGCATCGCTCGCCTTCTTGACCGAACGCTCGTCGATGCCGATGGCTTGCGCGGCCTCCTCGCTTTCGAGCGTCCGCGCGCGATACCACGCATCGAGTACCGGCACGCCAGCCAGTAGGGCCATCGTCTCGCGATAGGCTCGGGCCACCGTCTGGGCGAGATCGAGGCCGACCTGCCGGTCGACCCCGCCCAGCGTGGCCACGACGAAGCTGGTCGCCAGGCGCTTCAGGTCCCACTCCCAGGGCGCCACCGCCGTCTCGTCGAAATCGTTGATGTCGAAGACCAGTCGCCGCTCGGGCGTGGCGAAGCCGCCGAAGTTGAGGCAATGGCAGTCGCCCGCGGCCTGGACCGCGAGGCCGGACGCCGGCATGGCCGCGAGGTCGGCGGCCATCACGGCGGCCGAGCCACGGAAGAAGGCGAAGGGCGAGGCCTGCATGCGGGCGTAGCGGATGGGCAGGAGGTGCCGCAGGCGCGTCTTGCCCTGCTCGATCAGGATGTCGATCGGGTCGCGACGGCTGGTTGGCGCCTTCCACTCGGCCTGGCTCTTGCGCGCGCATTGCTTGCGCAGGGCCTGGCCGCGGGCGACGCGCTCCGCCAGGGGCAGGGTATGGGTCTGGGGAGGCAAGCCCGTCATCTCCGGCTCATGGCACGAACCGCAACAGATTGTCGACCGTATCGGCTTCGTCGGCCGGCTTGTCGGTCCTGATGCGGTTGATGCGGGGAAAGCGCATCGCCACGCCGGACTTGTGGCGCGTCGACCGGCCGATGCCGTCGAAGGCGATCTCCAGCACGAGCTTGTGCTCGACCTCGCGCACCGGCCCGAAGCGGTTGGTGGTGTGGTCGCGCACCCACTTGTCGAGCCAGCGCAGCTCCTCGTCGGTGAAGCCGAAATAGGCCTTGCCCACCGGCGCCAGCTCGCGCCTGCCCTCAGCCGATGGGCGCCAGCAGCCGAAGGTGAAGTCCGAATAGAAGGAGCTGCGCTTGCCGTGGCCGCGCTGGGCATACATCAGCACGCAGTCGGCCAGCATCGGATCGCGCTTCCACTTGAACCACGGTCCCTTGGGGCGGCCGGCGACATAGGGGCTGTCGCCGCGCTTCAGCATCAGCCCCTCGATGCCGTCCTGGCGCATCTCCTCGCGCAGGCCGGCGAGATGCGCCCAGTCGGTGAAACGCACCAGCGGCGAAAGGTCGAAACGCTGCCGGGGATGCATCGTCATCCAGGCTTCGAGCCGCGCGCGGCGCTCGTCGAAGGAAAGGCCGCGCAGATCCTCACCCTCCAGCCACAGCGCGTCGTAGAGCCTGACATGCGCCGGATGCTCCTTCAGCATCTTGGGCGTCACGCTCTTGCGGTTGAGCCGCTGTTGCAGGTCGTTGAAGGGGGCGACCGCCTCCTCGCGGCGCACCAGCAGTTCGCCGTCGAGCACGCCGTCGAAGTCGATCGCCTCGATGATGTCGGGGAAGGCGTTCGACACGTCCTCGCCGGCGCGGCTGTAGAGCCGCTTCACGCCGCCCGAGGAAGCCACCTGCACGCGGATGCCGTCCCATTTCCATTCGGCGCGGAAGTGCGCGGGATCGAGCGTGTCCAGCTCGGCTCGGTCGATGGCATTGGCGAGCATCGCCGGGACGTAGGCGCCACCCATGTTGCTTTGAGGGCGCGGCCCTTGACCGGCCAGCCAGTCGAACAGCGGCCGGTAGGGGGCGGAGAGTCCGTGCCAGACATCCTCGATCTCGCTGACCGGTCTGTCGCCGATATTGGCGGCGGCCTGCTTGGCCAGCCGCGCCGAGACGCCGATGCGCAACGCGCCTGTCAGCAGCTTCAGCAGCGCCCAGCGGCCGGTCGAATCGAGCGCATCGAGCCAGTGCTTCAGGATCGCCGGTGTCTGGATCCTGGTCGCGCGTTGCAGGGTCTCCACGACCTCGCCCAGCGTCGGTGGTGGGCCCGCGGCGGGATCGATCTCCCAGATCAGCGCCAGCGTCTCGGCGAGATCGCCGACATAGTCATAGGAGAGATGGAACAGCTCGGCGCCGATCCTGTCCTCGCCGAAGCTGCGCAGCAGGGCGGGCTTGGCCGCCGGAAAGTCGAGCCCGCCCGTCAGCGCCGCCAGCGCCCAGCCGCGATCGGGATCGGGCGTCACGCGCAGATAAGCCTCGATCAGCCTGAGCTTGGCATTGCGCGCGGGCTGGAAGGAGAGCGCATCGAGGAGCTGGGCGAAGGCCTGCATCAGAGCATCACCTCACCCTGAGGAGGCCGCGAAGCGGCCGTCTCGAAGGGTGGGAGCGAGCACCTTGCGTGGGCCCATCCTTCGAGACGCACGCCTGCGGCGTGCTCCTCAGGATGAGGTGATTAGTTTGCGACGGCTTGAGCATGCTCATGCCTCGTCCTCTTCCTCGCGGCCGGCGAGGTGCAGCGCCTCGGCATCGATGCCGATGGAGCGCGCGTAGGCGACCAGCGCCTCCTCGCGCCCGTGGGTCACCCAGACCTTGGGCGCGCCGACGTCCTTCAGCGTCTGGGTCAGCTCGGCCCAGTCGGCATGGTCGGAGATGATCAGCGGCAGCTCGGCGCCGCGCTGGCGGGCACGGGCACGCACGCCCATCCAGCCCGAGGCCATCGCGGGGATGGGATCGAAGAAGCGCCGCGACCAGCGGTCGGCGATGGCCGAGGGCGGGCAGAGCACGATCGCGCCCTTGAAGGTTTCGAGGATCGCGTCGGAGACGAGCGCGATATCGCCGAGATCGACGCCATGCTCCTGGTAGAGCTTGCATAGCGACGCCAGCCCGCCATGCAGCCAGATGCGCTTGTCGTAGCCGGCGGCGCGCAGCATCGCGATCACGCGCTGGCACTTGCCCAGTGCATAGACGCCCACCAGATGGGTGCGTTCGGGAAAGGTGTCGAGCGAGCGCAGCAGCTTGCCGATCTCGACCGCATCCGGGGGATGATGGAAGACTGGCAGGGCAAAGGTGGCTTCGGTGATGAAGACGTCGCAGGGCCCCGGCTCGAAGGGCGGGCAGGTGGCGTCCGGCCGGCGCTTGTAGTCGCCCGAGACGACGATCCGCTGCCCTTTGTGTTCCAGCACCGCCTGTGCGGATCCCAAGATGTGCCCGGCGGGCACGAGGCTGACATCGACGCTGCCCATCCTCACGCTTTCGCCGTATTTCAGCGGCTGTTGTGCGGTGTCGGGCATCTCCTGGAAGCGGGCGCGCATGATGGCCAGCGTTTCCGGCGTGGCGAGGGCAGCGCGGTGGCCAGGTCGGGCATGGTCGCCGTGGCCATGCGTGATCACGGCGCGGCTCACCGCCACGGCGGGGTCGACATAGAAATCCCCAGGCTCACAATAGAGGCCGCGCGGGGTGGGGTAGAGCCACGAACGAGGGTTCAGCGTGTCTGATGTCATTGAGCGCGATCCATCCTATCCGGCAGATATGGGTCTTCCCGACCTGTTTTCACGCTGGTTCGAGAGTCGCGGCTGGGCTCCCCGACGGCATCAGCTCGAGCTGGCCAAATTGGCCGCCGAAGGGCGGAGCGCGCTGCTGATCGCGCCCACCGGCGGCGGCAAGACATTGGCGGGCTTCCTGCCGTCATTGGTCGAGCTCACCCAGCGTCGCCTTGCCGGCAACGACCTCGCCCACGCCAAGGGCAAGGGTGAGCTCCATACGCTCTACATCTCGCCGCTGAAGGCGCTGGCGACCGACATCCGCCGCAACCTCGAAGTGCCGATCGCCGAGATGCGGTTGCCGGTGCGGGCCGAGAGCCGGACCGGCGACACGCCGCAGAGCCGCCGCGTCCGCCAGCGCGAGCGACCGCCCGACCTCTTGCTGACCACGCCCGAATCGCTGGCGCTGCTGCTGTCCTATCCCGATACGGAAAAATTCTTCGCGAACCTGCGCTGCGTCATCATCGACGAGCTGCATTCCTTCGCCACCTCCAAGCGCGGCCATCACCTGGCGCTCTGCCTGGCGCGGCTCGCGGCGCTGTCGCCGCAGACCCGCTTCGTCGGCCTGTCGGCCACTGTGGCCAACCCGCCCGAGCTGGCAAACTACCTCAGCCTGCGCGACCAGCCGGTCGAGATCGTCGTGGGCGAGCCCGGCGCGCCGCCCAAGGTCACGATCATCGATGCGCAGGACCGCATTCCGTGGGGTGGCCACATGGCCCAGCACGCGGTGCCGGAAGTCTACAACATCATCCGGCAGCACAAGACCTCGATCGTGTTCGTGAACACCCGCGCCCAGGCCGAGCTCACCTTCGACGGGCTGTGGCGCCTCAACGAGGAGAATCTGGCGATCGGCCTGCATCACGGCTCGCTCGCCGTCGAGCAGCGCCGCAAGGTCGAGGCGGCGATGTCGGCGGGCAGGCTGCGCGCCGTGGTGGCGACCTCGTCGCTCGACCTCGGTATCGACTGGGGCAACGTCGATCTCGTGATCCAGATGGGCGCCCCCAAGGGCGTGAGCCGCCTGATGCAGCGCATCGGCCGCGCCAACCATCGGCTCGACGAGCCCAGCCGCGCCATGATCGCTCCGGCCAATCGCTTCGAGGTGCTGGAGTCGCTGGCCGCGCTGGAAGCGATCGAGGCGCGCGAGCTCGACGGCGACCCGCCGCGCCCGGCCTGCCTCGACGTGCTGGCGCAGCATATCGTGGGCACCGCCTGCGCCCAGCCGATCGACCGCGAGTCCTTCTTCCACGAGGTGCGCCGCGCCCAGCCCTACCGCGACCTGCCGCGCAAGGATTTCGACGACACGTTCGATTTCGTGGCGACCGGCGGCTACGCCCTGGCGGCCTACGACAAATGGCATCGGCTGAAGCAGCTTCCCGACGGGCGCTGGATGCTGGCCTCGCCCCTCGTGGCGAAGCAGTTCCGCATGAATGTCGGCACCATCGTCGAGCTGCCCCTGCTCAAGGTGAAGCTGCGGCGCGGGCCGATCCTGGGCGAGGTCGAGGAGTCCTTCATCCAGGGGCTGGTGGCGGGCGACACCTTCGTCTTCGCCGGCCGCATGCTGCGTTTCGAGGGCGTGCGCGAGCTGGTGGCGCAATGCTCGCTGGCCACGTCCGGCGATCCCAAGGTGCCGGCCTATGGCGGCGGCCGCCTGCCGCTCTCGACTTTCCTGGCGGAGCGGGTGCGCGGCATCCTGCAGGACCCGTCGAAGCATCCCAAGCTGCCTGGCGAGGTGCGGGAATGGCTGAACATCCAGCGCTGGCGCTCGGGCCTGCCGCAGGCCGACCGGCTTTTGGTCGAGGGTTTTCCGCGCGGGTCCAGGCAGTTCATCGTGGCCTACTGCTTCGAGGGCAGGAACGCCCACCAGACGCTGGGCATGCTGCTGACCCGGCGCATGGAGCTCATGGGGCTGAAGCCTCTCGGCTTCGTCGCCACCGACTATGTGCTGGGCCTGTGGGGCCTGCGGCCGCCGACCAAGGCGCAGCTCGACGAGCTGTTCGACGAGGACATGCTGGGCGACGATCTGGAATCCTGGATGGATGAATCGACCATGCTGCGGCGGTCCTTCCGCAACGTCGCGGTGATCGCCGGCCTGATCGAGCGGCGCTTTCCCGGCGAGGAGAAGTCGCGCCGCCAGGTCACCTTCAGCTCCGACCTGATCTACGACGCGCTGCGCAAGCACGAGCCCGACCACATCCTGCTGCGCGCCACGCGGCAGGACGCGGCCCATCAGCTCGCCGACCTCAAGCGGCTGGGCGACCTGCTGCGCCGCGCCAAGGGCCGCATCGACTATCGCCGGCTCGACCGCATCTCGCCGCTTGCCGTGCCGGTGCTGCTGGAGATCGGCAAGGAGCGCGTGCTCGACGGCACGGCCGACGACGAGCTGCTCGATATCGCCGCGCAGGAATTGATCGAAGAAGCGACGCGGCTGACGTAGTCTCCGCGCGAACGGATTCGCCCATCTCGGAAGCCTCCCCTTCGCGGAGTCCGCGAAGGGGAGGTGCCCTCGTCTTGCGAGGGCGGCGGGGTCATGAGCGCCAAATGGAGCCTCCGACCCCTCCGTCAGCGTAAGACGCTGCCACCTCCCCGCGCTGCGCGCAGGGAGGAATTCCGAGCGAGATGTGCGAATGCGATAGGTAAACGGGCGGAGGGGACGATGGATATCGCGCAGACCTTGAAGGACGCCGTCGTTGCCGGCGACGTGCCTGGCGCGGCTGCAGCGGCCGCGACTGCCGACGGCAAGATCTTCGAGGGCGCGGCAGGCGACCTGGCCGTCGACAGCGTGATCTGGATCGCCTCGATGACCAAGGCGATCACGGGCGCCGCCGCCATGCAGATGGTCGAGCGCGGCAAGCTTTCGCTCGACGCCCCTGCGGCCGATATCGTGCCGGAGATCGCGACCAAAGAGGTGCTTGTCGGCATCGAGGCCGACGGCACCGTGAGGACGCGGCCGGCCAGGCGGCCGATCACGCTGCGCCATCTGCTCACCCACACCTCGGGCATGGGGTACGACACCTGGAACGCCGACATCGCGCGCTATGTCCAGACCAAGGGTGTGCCCAAGCCCGCCTCGCGCGAGGTGCTGGCGACGCCGCTGCTGTTCGATCCCGGCGAGCATTGGGAATACAGCATCTCGATCGACTGGGCCGGGCTGATGGTCGAGGCGGCCAGCGGCATGAGGCTCGACCGAGTCTTGAAGGAGAATCTGTTCGGGCCGCTCGGCATGCCCGACACCGGCTTTCGGATCGGACCGGCGATGCGGCCGCGCAAGGCCAGCGTCCATGTCAGGGCCAAGGAGGGCGGCTTCACCGCCACCGACCATGAGCTCAACCAGGAGCCGGAAGTCTTCATGGGTGGCGGGGCTCTTTATTCGACGGTCGGCGACTATCTGCGCTTCCTGCAGATGATCCTGGGCAACGGCGCGCTGGACGGCGTGCAGGTGCTGAAGCCCGAGACGGTGGCGCTGATGTCGCTCAATTCCATGGGCGACGTCTCGTGCCGGCCGCTCAAGACCCAGCTGCCCAACCGCAGCACCGACATGGATTTCGTCGACGGCATGAAGTGGGGCCTCACCTTCATGATCAACCCCACGGCCTTCCCCGGCCGTCGCTCCGCCGGCAGCCTCGCCTGGGGCGGCCTCGCCAATTCCTATTACTGGATCGACCCGCTGCGGAAGGTGACCGGCGTGTGGGCGACGCAACTCCTGCCCTTCTACGATGCCCGCGCCGTGGCGGCGTTCGAGGAGTTCGAACGCGCGGTCTATGCCGGGCTCTGACGGTCGGTCGCTCGCCGTTTTCCCGGTTTTAATACGGTCGGGCGGAGGGTTGTCGCCAACCCTTTGATTCGCCACGAAACCCGCGTCGGGAAACCGGCCGAAAATCGGGATGGAAACCGTGGCTGAAACCGCCGGAAACGGTGGGATGGGGCATGACTGAGACATTGATTGCTCTACGGACAAGCGACCCACCATAGGCGTGCCCGGTGGGAGCGCCTATTACGGTCGCTTCTACGGCTGCAACTCGAACGTCACTCGATCGGCGAGATCAACGTTCGGCGAGGCGGCGGTATTTCACTTCGAGACGGGCGAGAACCGCGAGATTGCGGATAGCGTCCGCACCCGCCCAGCGGCGATTGACGGCGGCGGCGTCGCGCACGCGCTCCAGCGTGCGGCGGTAGGTTTCCGTCCAGGTCGCTTTGTCGTCCGTCTGCACACCCTCGCGCAGCGCCCGGTCGAGCGTGACGTCGATGTTGATCATGCGGCAGGTGTAGCCGTAGGCGGCGAGGCGCGGCTCGGGCGAGGCGATCCAGCCTTCGAGCGTGCTGGGCACATAGCGCGGGCAATCCTCCAGCGCCTGGGCGCCGGCCGGCGCGGGCAGGAGAAGCAGGGCGGCGACAAGGAATGAATGCGTGCGCAAGAGGGGCGGCGACCTCAGTGGAAGTCCCGACTATGGATCTTGATCTGCGGCCGGTCGAAGATGATCTGGCCGCGGTCATAGGGCGGCTTCTGCGGCGGCGGGCCCTTGCCGGCGCGGTGGCGCGTGGCGTTGGCCTCGGGGACCTGGAGACGGCCGCCGGGATCGGTGCGCACCTGGTCGCCGGGGCTGTGCGGCACCTTGAGCTCGTCGAGGTCGGAGATGCGGTCGAGCTCGGCGGACCAGTCCCACAGCGCCTCGGCCACGAGATGGATCACCAGCCCCTCGCGCTGCACGCGACCACTGACGCCCAGCAGGCGCGCGCCCATGACGATGCGGCGGTGCGCTTCGAACACCTTGGGCCAGACCACGAGATTGGCGATGCCGCATTCGTCCTCGATGGTGACGAAGACCACGCCCGAGGCGGTGCCCGGCCGCTGTCGCACCAGCACCAGCCCGGCCAGGACGAAGCGGTCGCCGTTGCGCGAATCGAGCAGCGCGTCGGTGCGCGACACGCGCCTCTCCGACAGCATCGGCCGCAGCAGGGCCAGCGGATGGGAGCGCAGCGACATGGCGATGGTGGCGTAGTCGTCCACCACCTGCTCACCCAGCGTGAGCGAGGGCAGGGTGACGGCGGGTTCGAGGTCGCGCGGGCGCGGCTGGTGGTCGAGCAGCGGCAGCGGCGCATCGGAGAAGGCGCGCACCGCCCACAGCACGTCGCGGCGCGACAGGCCGAGCGAGGCGAAGGCGTCGGCCCGCGCCAGCGCCAGGATCTGCCGCTTGGTGAGGCCGCCCCGGCGCCACAGATCGGCCGGATCGCGATAGGGCGTGGTGCGGCGCTCGACCATCAGCTTCATGGTCTTCTCGGAAAGCCCCGCGACCTGGCGGAAACCCAGGCGCAGCGCGCATCTTCTCTTTTCCTCCCCCGTCTTCGGGGGAGGTGTCGCCGTCATACGGTGACGGAGGGGGGCATGCGTGATGCTTCCGCCCCCCTCCGTCCGCGAAGACGCGGACACCTCCCCCGCAGACGGGGGAGGGGAAGAGGGCTCCAGCGTGCAATCCCAGTCGCTGGCATTGATGTCGGGCGGCCGCACCTCGACCTCGTGCTCGCGGGCGTCGCGCACGAGCTGGGCCGGGGCGTAGAAGCCCATCGGCTGGGCGTTGAGCAGGGCCGCGGCGAAGACCTCGGGGAAGTACCATTTCACCCAGGACGAGACGTAGACCAGGATCGCGAAGCTCGCGGCATGGCTCTCGGGGAAACCGTACTCGCCGAAGCCCTCGATCTGCTTGAAGCAGCGCTCGGCGAAGTCGCGCTCGTACTCGTTGGCGATCATGCCGTTGATGAAATCGTCCTTGAGCTTGTGGATCGTGCCGGAGCGCCGGAACGTCGCCATGGCACGGCGCAGCTTGTCGGCCTTGGCCGGGCTGAAGCTCGCACCGTCGATGGCGATCTGCATCGCCTGCTCCTGGAACAGCGGCACGCCGCGCGTTCTTTCGAGGATGTTCCTGAGCTTGTCGCTGGGATAGGGGATCTCTTCTTTATCGAGTGCACGATTCTTGAGATAGGGATGCACCATGCCGCCCTGGATGGGGCCTGGCCGCACGATCGCCACCTCGACCACGAGGTCGTAGTAATCGCGGGGCTTGAGGCGCGGCAACATCGACATCTGCGCGCGGCTCTCGACCTGGAAAACGCCCACCGAATCGGCCTTGCACAGCATCTCGTAGACGGCGGGGTCGTCCGGCGGCATGTCGAGCGTCGGTCGCTTGCCATAGTGCTGCTCGATCAGCGCGAAGCTCTTGCGCAAGGCCGTCAGCATGCCGAGCGCCAGAACGTCGATCTTGTAGATGCCCAGGGCATCGAGATCGTCCTTGTCCCATTCGACGACGGTGCGATCCTTCATCGCGGCGTTCTGGATGGGGATCAATTCATCCAGGCGGCCCTCGGTGAGGACGAAGCCGCCGACATGCTGCGAGAGGTGGCGCGGGAAGCTGCACAGCGTCGCCGCCAGCTCGAGCGCCAGGGAGAGGCGCGGATCCTGCGGATCGAGGCCGGCTTCCCGCACGTGCCTCACGTCCACGCCGCCCGAGCCGATTCCCCAGACCGTATCGGCCATCACGCCCAGCGTGTCGGACGAGAGGCCGAGCGCCTTGCCGACATCGCGGATGGCGCTGCGGCTTCTGTAGGAGATCACCGTGGCGGCCAGCGCCGCGCGGTCGCGGCTCCACTTGCCGTAGATCCACTGGATCACCTCCTCGCGCCGCTCGTGCTCGAAATCGACGTCGATGTCGGGCGGCTCGTCGCGCGCGTTGGAGAGGAAGCGCTCGAACAGGAGCTTGGTCTCGGTGGGGTTGACCTCGGTGATGCCGAGGCAGAAGCAGACCGCCGAGTTGGCGGCCGAGCCGCGGCCCTGGCAGAGGATGCCCATCTCGCGCGCCTGCTTCACGATCTCGTGCACCGTGAGGAAATACTGCGCGATCCCCTTCTTCTCGATCAGGGCGAACTCGTGCCGGATCGTCTTCGCCACCGGGGCCGGCACGCCTTCGGGATAGCGCCACGCCGCGCCCTTCCAGGTCAGCCGGTCGAGCTTCTGCATCGGCGTCTCGCCGCCTTCGTACTCGACGGGATACTGATACTTGAGATCCTCGAGGCCGAAGGTGCAGCGCCCGACGATCTCCTGGATGCACGTGATGGCCTGCGGATACCTGTGGAAGAGCCGCGCCATCTCCCGCGGCTCCTTGAGGTGCCGCTCGGCCGAGGCGAAGCGGTGGAAGCCCAGCTCCTCCACCATGCAGTTGAGGCGGATGGCGGTGACGACGTCGTGCAGCGCGCGCCGGTCGGGGACGTGATAGTGCACGTCGTTGGTGGCGACGAAGCGCACCTTCATCCGGGCGGCGAGATCGTCGAGGGCGGCAAGCCGCCGCGCATCGTCGCCGCGGAACAGCATGTTGCCCGCGAGGTAGCAGCGGTCGCCGAACAGGCGGGCGAGCCTGCCCAGCCGTTCATGGAAGGCCGGATCGTCGAGATTGCGTGGCGGCAGGACGATGGCGATCAGGCCTTCGGCATATTGCGCGAGATCGTCGAAGGTGAGGTCGCACTCGCCCTTCGCGGCCCGGCCGTTGCCGACGGTCAGCAGGCGCGACAGCCGCTTGTAGCCCTCGATATCCATCGGATAGGCGAGCAGCGAATAGCCGTCGCGTGTTTCCAGCCGCGCGCCGACCAGCAGCTTGATCCACGTCTCCTTCGGCGGCGGAGGATCGAAATCCTCATAATATTCCTTGATCGCCGAGTAGGCGCGCACCACGCCGGCCAGCGTGTTGCGGTCGGCGATGCCGATGGCGTCATGGCCGAGCTCGATCGCCCGCTCGACCAGCTCCTTGGGATGCGAGCCGCCACGCAGGAAGCTGTAGTTGGTCGTGACCTGCAGCTCGGCGTAACGCATGTCGGGCTACTGGAGGTTGTGGGCATCCACGAGCGAGACGCCCTGCATGGCGCCGCCGTGAACCGCCTTCTTCCAGGTAATATCGATCGCCACGATCATGGCCTGCGATCCTCCCGCAGAAGCATGACGCTGTCGGTTTGCGTCACGCCTTTGGGTGTCATGGCGGCGATGCGGTCGGCCTCGGCCAGGGCATCGACGATCAAGGGTTGCTGCGAGGCTTGGCTCAGCAAGTCGCGCAACTCCGCTGCGAGCGAGCGCCGACGAGCCTTGGCGCGCGCCTTGAAACGTTTGATGACCTTGTCGTCGAGATTGCGGACAGTGACTGTACCCATCGTCGGCTCCGGAATGTGAGCGCCTGTCGACATTTTATCATCACGCGCAAAACCCGTGCAGGAACCAGCGGGTCGTGCCGCCGCCGGCCGAGGCATTGTGCGGGCCGTCGCGGAACAGCCAGAAGCGGCCGCCGTCGTCGTCCTCGACGCGGTAATAGTCGCGCACCAGGGGGACGCTGTTGGCCGGCGCATGGCGGCCGTTCGAGCGCGGCCGCCACCATTC
>CANIRG010000020.1 GCA_947469635.1 Rhodospirillales bacterium
CTCCTCCGCCTCCGCCACCACCCCCTCCGCCGCCACCTAAGCCACCGCCGCCCCCGCCACCACCCCCTCCTCCGCCGGAGCCGCCCAAGCCTCCCCCCAATGCACTGCCGTGCAACTGGGCGGGCAGCTCAGGTGGCCAGGGAGTCACGCGCCACAAGCACTTCCTGGGAAACAAGCCGGGCTTCGTGTCGATTGCCTACGAGATGTACCAGCAGCCCGACTCGCTGGAAGTGAGGTATCGCGGCCAGGTGATCGCCACGACCAACGGTCCGCGCGCCGGCCGCGGCGGCGTGGGCTTCAACTGGCAGCCCGTCGACGGCGACTATTCGGTCGACGTGATCGTCACCGGCGCCGGCCAGGGCACGCTGTGGAACTACAAGATGGCCTGCCCGAAGGGGTGAGGACGAGCGGCCTCAGATCTGGTGCGCCATCGGCGGCGCGGGGATGGGGCGGACGCGCTCGTAGGCAGCCGCCGCGCGCAGCACCAGCGCATCGCGGGCATGGCCCGAGACGATCTGCAGGCCGATCGGCAGGCCCTCGCGGTCGAGGCCGCAGGGGATGGTTGCGGCCGGCTGGCGCGTGAGGTTGAAGGTGAGCGTGAAGGGCGTCCAGCCGATGTCGACGCCGTCGCCGCCCCAGGCCGCGTTGTGGTTCACCTCGAAGGCTGTCATCGGCATGGTGGGCGTCAGCAGCAGGTCGTACTTGGCCATGAACTGATTCATGATCGCGCTCACCTGCTGGCGCTGGTGGATCGCCGTCACCACGACCTCCTGGCCGAGATTGGCGCCGACCTCGGCCGCCTTCAAAAGGCCCGGGTCCATCAGGGCGCGCTTCTCCTCGCTGAAGCTCTTGGCCAGGATCGCGACATTGGATTGCCAGTGGGCATTGAGGATGCGGCGCGGATCGAGGCCCATGAAGTCGGGCTGGTCCTCGACCACCTTGGCGCCCAGCGTCTTGAACACCTTGGCCGCCGATTCGACGGCGACGGCCACGTCGCGGTCGATCTTGTCCTTCTCGACGAAGCCCAGCGTCGGCGAATAGGCGATGCGCAGGCCCTTCACGCCTTTGTCGAAGCCCTTGAGGTAATCCTCCGCATCGTCGGGACGGCCGTAGGGATCGCGCGGGTCGGGACGGGCCATCACATTCATCATCATGGCGGCATCGCGCACCGTGCGGGTCATCGGCCCGATGTGGGAGAGCGTGCCCTGCGCCGACATCGGGAACAGCGGCACGCGGCCCTGCGTCGGCTTCAGCCCGAACAGGCCGGAGAAGGCGCAGGGGATGCGCACGGAGCCCGCGCCGTCGGTGCCGACCGCCAGCGTGCCCATGCCCACCGCTTCGGCTGCACAGCCGCCGCCCGACGAGCCGCCCGGCGTGCGGCCGATCTTCCACGGATTGTGCGTGGCGCCGTACAGCGCCGAATCGGTCACGCCCTTCCAGCCATATTCCGGCGAGGTCGTCTTGCCGAGCAGCACCGTGCCGGCCTCGCGCAGGCGCTGCGCCACCGGCGCATCCACGGGCCACGGGCCGTCGGCGTCGGTGGCCAGGCTGCCCATGCGCGTGGGCAGGCCCTTGGTCAGCACCATGTCCTTGATGGTGATCGGCACGCCGTCGATGTCGGAGAGCCGCGTGCCGCCCTTCTTCCAGCGCTTCTCCGAGGCGCGCGCGGCTCGCAAGGCGCCGTCGGGATCGAGATGCTGGAAGGCGTTGAGCTGGCCGTTGAAGGCGTCGATGCGTGCGATGGCGGCGCGGACGGCCTCGACGGGGGAGGCCTTGCGCGCCTTGAAGAGCTTCACCAGTTGCCAGGCTGGCATCATCGCGAGATCGGCGGTCATTTGGCTTTCTCCGGGAGCATCGGGAATTTCAGGGGATGGAGTTCGGCGTAGCGGGCGGCGGCACGTAGAACCGTGGCGTCCTTGAAGTGGCCGGCCACGATATGCAGGCCGATCGGCAGGCCCTCGCTGCCCAGGCCGCATGGCACCGAGCCCGCGGGATGGCGCGTCATGTTGAAGGTCGCGGTGTAGGGCGACCATTGCCGGTTGGGCTTGCCGTCCGGGCCGGTGGGCCAGTCCTGGCCGGCCTCGAATGGTTTCACCGCGACCGTGGGCGTCAGCAGGAAATCGTACTTGTCGAAGAACAGGTTCCACGCCACCGCCATGTCGCGGCGCGTCGCCTGCGCCGTCACCACATCCTGCAGCGAATAGTCCCGCCCGGCCTTGGCGCCGGCGAGCAGGCCGGGATCGAACTCGCCATGGCGTTCCTCGGGAAACATCTCCAGCAGGCGCGAGGCATTGCTGAGCCAGTGGGCCACGAAGGCCGTGCTGGCCTGGGCGTAGGAGAAGGGCGGTTCGACCTCCTCGACCGAGCAGCCCATCGCCTCGAAGCGGCGCACCGCCTTGGTGACGGTCGCCGCGACCTCGATGTCGAGCGGATGGTCGCCCATGCGCAGGATGAAGGCGACGCGGGGCTTCTTCAGCTTGGCCCCGAGCTTCTTCGTGAAGTCGATATCGTGTTCGGGCAGCTGGTAGGGATCGCGCCGGTCAGGCCCTGAGATCGCGTTCATCATCAGCGCGCAGTCGAGCGCGGTGCGGGCCATCGGGCCGGTGTTCGACAGGTCGCCGTTCATGGTCGGCGGCCAGTTGGGCACGCGGCCGTAGGTGGCCTTCAGCCCGACCAATCCATTGAAGGAAGACGGGATGCGCACCGAGCCGCCGCCGTCGGTGCCGATGGCGATCGGTCCCAGTCCGGCCGCGACGGCAGCTCCGGCGCCGCCCGAGGAGCCGCCCGGCGTGCGTTCGAGGTTCCACGGGTTGCGCGTGATGCCGTTCAGCGGCGTGTCGGTCACGCCCTTGTGGCCGAACTCCGAGCTGGTGCTCTGCGCGAAGACGATGGCGCCGGCCTCGCGCAGGCGCGCCACGGCCGGCGCATCCGCGTCCGATGGGGTCTTGTCGGTGAGCTTGCTGCCCATCGAGGCCGGCCAGCCCTTCACCCGCACCAGCTCCTTGATCGACACGGGCACGCCGTCGAGCGGAGACAGCGGCTTGCCCTTCTTCCAGCGCTTCTCCGAGGCGCGGGCGGCCACCAGCGATTCGTCTGCATCGATGCGGCAGAGCGCGTTGAGCCGTGGATTGATCCGCTCGGCGCGCTTCAGCACCGCCTTCATGGTCTCCACCGGGGAAAGCTTGCCGCGGCGGTAGAGGCGGCCGAGATCGGCGGCGCTCTTCTGGGTCAGCTCGTCGGTCATGCCGCTACCTCTTTGTTGGCGCCGTATTGGCGGGCGAGCTGTCCCGCCTCGTATTCCGCGGCCATCGCCTGCTCGACGCGGCCGAGCTTGCGCAGCAGGCCGGCCAGCGCACGCTTGGTCGAGGGCACCGTCGGCCGCTCACGATCGTCGGCCTGCAGGATCTTCAGCGCGGCATCGTTCCAGTCGGAGCGGATCAGGGCGTCGAGATGCAGTGCCCCGAACAGCGCGCGCTGGGCGATGCTGCCGCCGATCGGCTGGAGATGCGGCATGGCCTGGCCCAGCAGGCGGGCGGCCGTGGCGTGATCGCCCTTGGCGTGGGCCGCGAGGCCGTGCGCGGCGGGCACGGCGCAGTCGGCCCAGGCTTCGCGCTCGTGCGGCTTGGCCCGCTCGGCGCGGTCCTCGATGCTGGCCAGCATTTCCGTGACGGCGCGCAGCTCGCCGGCACGGGCGAGGCCGTAGAGATATTGCAGGTCGAGGAAGGGCGAGAAGTGCTCGTGCAGGCGCGGCTTGAGATAGATCGCGAGGTCGGCCCAGCGCGCGCCGACATCGACGCCGCGCAGCTCCAGCCGCACCAGCAGCGAGACGGCGTTGATCTGGTCCTCGGAGAATTCCTTCCACACGCCCCAGACGCGCCGGTCGTAGAGCGCCAGCGCCTCGTCGGTGCGGTCGAGGTCGATCAGGAACAGCGCCAGGTGCCACCAGTTGTGGGTGTACATGAAGGAGTTGCAGCCCGACCAGGTGTCGGACATCTCGCGCAGGAAGGCCACGCCCTCGACCATGCGGCCGCGCGCTTCGAGGCAATGGGCGACGGCGTGGTGGGCCCAGGGATCGCGCCGCTCCATCTCGATCGCCTTGCGGGCGTGGGCCTCGGCCTCGTCGATGCGATTGCACTCCTCCAGGCCGAAGGCATACATCGCCCAGGCGTAGTGGTTCTCACGGTTGGCCGCGAAGGCATGCTCGCCGATGCGCAGCAGCGTCTCGGCATCGCCGCGGTTGAAGGCGTGAAGCTGGCCCAGCTTGATGCCCAGCAGGTCGCGCGGGAACTCGGCGGCCATCTGCTCGTGGATCGCCAGGCTGCGGTCGGTGTCGCCGGCCGCCCAGGCCTCGGTGGCGGCGAGCCAGGCACGCTCGCGGGCGTTGGCCGTGGTGCCGGCCAGGGTGCGGGCACGGGCGAGATATCGAAGGCCCAGCGCATGGCCGTCGGGCGAGTTCATCGACAGCACGAGGTTGGCCGCCATCAGCGGCAGCAGGGCGCAGTGTTCTTCCTTGTCGGCGGAGGAGACGAACTCGGCCAGCCGGTTGCCGAACACCAGCCATTCCTCGCGCAGGAAATCGAGCGCCGCGATTGCATTGGTGTCGGCGTTGCTGACTTCGAGGCCCTGTCCGTCGCGTGCCAATCCGTCCCCCGTCGTTGCGGGAGCTTCGCATGCCGTGGCAGGTTGGGCAAAAGATCGGGAGGGAAAAATGAAACGCCGTTTCGTGCTCGCCGCGGCTGCATCGGCCGCATCGTCGATCGGTCCAGGATTGGTTCGGGCGCAGACCTTTCCCGACCATGCGCTACGCTTCGTCGTGCCCTATGTGCCGGGCGGCTCGACCGATACGAGCGCGCGGATCGTCTCGGAGAAATTGAGCCAGCTCCTCGGCCAGACCGTCGTGGTCGACAACAAGGCCGGCGGCGGCACGATCATCGGCACCGAGATCGTGGCGCGCGCCAAGCCCGACGGCTACACGATGCTGCTGTCGCCGGCGGCGCTGATCGCCAATGCCGCCTTCGGCACCAAGGTGCCCTACGATATCGACAAGGACCTGGCGCCGGTGACGGGCTTCGTCGACCTGCCGATCCTGCTCGCCGCCAGCAACGATGCGCCGTTCAAGACGGTCGCCGAGCTGGTGGCCTATGCCAAGGCCAACCCTGGCCGCACCATCGCCTATGCCTCCTCGGGCGTCGGGGCGCTCACGCATCTGTGGGGCGAGTATCTCAAGGCGCGCACCGGCATGCCGCTGGAGCACGTCGGCTACAAGGGCAGCGCCGATGCCCTGAAGGACGTGGTCGCGGGCCATGTGCCGCTGTTCTCCGACGTGCTGGTGCCGACCGCGACCTCGATCCGCGCCGGCAAGCTGCGTGGGCTCGCGGTGGCGACCAAGGAGCGCGTGCCGCTGCTGCCCGACGTGCCGACCATGGCCGAGGCGGGCCTGCCCGGCATGGAGTGCACCATCCCCTTCGGGGTCTCGGTGCCGGCCGGCACACCCGCCCCGGCGATCGCGCGGCTGAATGCGGCCTTCAACGAGGCGCTGGCCGATCCGGCGATTCGCCAGAAGATGCTCGACCTCGGCTTCATCCCGGTCGGCGGCCCGCCCGAGGGCTACGCCACCGTCGTGCGGACCGAGATCGCCAAGTGGCGCCAGGTCATCAAGGACTCGAACATCCCGCCGCCGGGGTGACTCATCCGGACCGCGAGCCTCCAGGCTCGCTCCGCGCTTCAGCTCAAGAGCTTGACGCAATAGGAGTTTGCACGTTCCCATGAGCAGGCTTGGAGGCCCGCGGTCCATTGACGAAGAATCCTTCCACTTCACCAGGCCAAGCGGTCGTCGAAACGGCGCTGCGGAGTTTGCCGATCGAGATCTACAGTGAAGCGCGACTGAATGAGTTCGCGGAAGCCGAAGCGGATCTCAAGGAAGTATCAGCGCGTCGTGTAGGCCCGACGACCTCGCCCTGAGGAGCGGTCCGCAGGACGGCGTCTCAAAGGCGGGTGACCAGTCTTGGTGTTGCCATCCTTCGAGACGCCACGCTCCGCGCGGCTCCTCAGGATGAGGTTTTCGTCTAGCTCCGGGGACTCCCGCCGAGGAAGCAGAAGATCATGCCGCCGCGCGACGCGCAGATGTGGCTGCGGCCGTCGGGGGAGAGGGTGGCTTGCGGGAGGAGGACGCGCGGCGGGATCTTCACCCACTTGCCGTCGAGCAGCGCATGCCAGGCGCCGTCGTCGTCCTGGTAGGCGCGCGTCGGGCGGCAGTTGCCCAGGATGCCGTTGATCGTGCCGTTGCAGCACGAGTAGCCGGTGCCGGGCTGCTTCAGCTCCTGGTACCAGTCGTGCTGCTGGGCATGGCCGTCGTTGTGATGGCCGCTCTGTGCCGCAGCAGCGGCGGCGATCAGCAGGAAGGCGAGGGCAACAAGGAGGCGTTGCATCGCCTGCGATGGTACGCCCTCGTCAGCTCTTGGGCGAGCCACCGATGAAGCAGAAGATGTAGCCGCCCTTGCTGGCGCAGACATGGCTGTTGCCGTCGGGGGCGAGGCTCTGCAGCACGACGCGCTTCGGCACGGGGATCCAGCGGCCGTTGATCATGGCGCGCCAGGTGCCGTCCTCGTGGAGGTAGGCGCGGGTCGGGCGGCAGTCGCCTTCGACGCCGTCCTTGGTGCCGTTGCAGCAGGAATAGTCAGTGCCCGGCTGCTTGAGCTTTTCGTACCAGTCGTGATTTTCGGCGTGGCCGTGGTTCCAGTGACCATCTTGTGCGAAGGCTCGCGCGGTCAGCAGGATCACGGCCCCAAAGGTCATGAATGAGAGGCGCATGGGGGTGGCTCCTCGTCCCCCTCAACGCGTCATCTTTCTTACGGTTGCGATCTTCGCAGTCCCTCGCCGATGGTGATGAAGTCAGGGTCGTCGGCCGACAGCAGACCGTGGCGGAGGAAGAAGTCGATCAACACAAGATTGCAGTTGTATTTGAACTCGGTGGTGTCGCGCACGGTCTCGAACACGCGCTGCACCGGCCACAGCTCGAACCCGTGGACCTCGCCGTCGTTGGCAGCCGGTGTGAAATCCTCCGGCAACTCGAGATCGAAGCAGGTCATGACGTCGGGCTTGAGCTGCGGGCCCGACTGGTTCCAGTAGGTGACGAAGCTCACGGCCTTGGCCTGCACGGCGAGCGCGTAGGGGATCGAGGCTTCCTCTTCGCATTCCTTGATCAGGTTCTCGTGCAGCCCGAGCGCGGCGGGCTGGCCGCCGGCCACGGTGTTGTCGAGCTCGCCCGGGAAGGTCGGCTTGTCGTAGGAGCGGCGTGGCACCCAGACGTGCAGCCCGTCGCGCTTGCGGACGAAGCCCGTCATGTGCGGCCCGTAGGCACGCACGCCGAACCACGGCACGGCGGCGCGTTCGAGCAGCAGCAGCGGCGGGCGCGTGAACTCCCAGGTGACGGGATAGGCCTCCTCTCGCCACAGCCGGCCGAAGCGTCCCTCGGCGCGCAGTTCCAGGGCGAAGGCGCGCATCGCGTCGGTGCGCTTCTGCGGCGTGTCGAGCGTAGCATCGAGATGCCAGGCGGCATCGCGGTGACTGAACAGGTCGGGCTTGGCCGCGAGCGCGGGCGCGAAGTCGCGGTGGATGTAGCCGGCGCGCTCGGTGCCGACGAACCACGGCTCGAACTGGCGGAGGTCGGCGTTGTTGCAACGTGCGATATGGTCGAGGAAGGACATGCGGTGGAGATAGCTCGCAAGCCGCACCGTGTCATCTCATGTGGACCGCGAGCCCGCTCAGGCTCATGAGGCAGGCTTGGAGGCCCGCGGTCCAATGACGGTGAAGCGACACTGTGCGACAGTGGCGGGATGACCGAAGACGAGCTTCAAAAGCGTCTCGACGACTCGCTGCCCGAAAGCGAGCGCCATGGGCTGTTCGTCGAGGAGAGTGGCGACCAGGACGTGCGGCTGCGCTTCTCGCCCGAGCGCTGTACGACGGCCACGCTGCTGGCCCTGACGGAGATCGCCTTGCGTGCCGCGGCGGGCGTCGAGGCAAGCGTGGTCACGCTGAACGTCACGATGCTGCGCCCCGCCCAGCAAGCCGATGTGATCTCGCTTTCGCGCGTCCTGCGGCGCGACCGCGGCACCGTCCACGCCGAAGCCTGGCTGTTCAGCCACGCCGTCATCGAGCCGGTGCTGCACGCCACGGCGACCGTGACGGCCTAAGCTGCTTCCTTCGTGGCGCCGTCGACGACGGCCACGATGTCGCGCATGATTTGCGTCAGCTCGAAATCCTTGGGCGTGTAGACGCGGGCGACACCGGAGGCGAGGAGGGCCGAGGCGTCGGCGGGCGGGATGATGCCGCCGACCACGACGGGGATGTCGCCGATGCCGACCTCGCGCATGCCGGCCAGCACGTCGGCCACCAGCGCGACATGGCCGCCCGAGAGGATCGAGAGACCGACGACATGCACGCTCTCCTCGAGCGCGGCATTGACGATGCGCTGGGGGGTAAGGCGGATGCCTTCGTAGACGACCTCCATGCCGCAGTCGCGGGCACGCACGGCGATCTGCTCCGCGCCGTTGGAATGGCCGTCGAGGCCGGGCTTGCCGACGAGGATCTTGATGCGGCGTCCGAGGCGGCGCGAGACGGCCTCGACCTCGCCGCGCACCGTCTCCAGCCGTCCGTCGCTTACGCCCACGGCGCGGGCGACGCCGGTGGGGGCGCGGTACTCGCCGAACACCTCGCGCAGCGTCTGGGTCCACTCGCCGGTCGTGACGCCGGCGCGCGCGCAGGCGATGGAGGCGGGCATGATATTGCGGTCTTCCTTGGCCGCGCTCATCAGCTCGATCAGCGCCTTCGACACCTCGTTGCCGTCGCGCTGGGCGCGCCACAGGGCGAGCTTCCCGATCTGCTCCTGCTCGACCTGGGGATCGACGGTGAGGATCGAGCCGTCGCTGCCCGACAGCGGCGAGGGCTCGCCCTCGGTGAAGGCGTTGACCCCGACCACCGTCTGCTCGCCGGCCTCGATGGCAGCGATGCGGGTGAGGTTCGATTCCACAAGCCGCTGCTTCATGTAGGCAGAGTCGATGGCCGCCACCGCGCCGCCCATCTCGGCGATGCGCTGCATCTCCGCCGTAGCCTCGGCCTTGAGAGACTCCACCTTGCGCGCGATCTCGGTCGAGCCGTCGAAGATGTCGGCGTATTCCAGGAGATCGGTCTCGTAGGCCACGATCTGCTGCAGGCGCAGCGACCATTGCTGGTCCCACGGGCGCGGCAGGCCGAGCGCCTCGTTCCAGGCCGGGAGCTGGACCGAGCGGGCGCGGGCGTTCTTGCTCATCACCACGGCCAGCATCTCGAGCAGGATGCGGTAGACGTTGTTCTCCGGCTGCTGCTCGGTGAGGCCGAGCGAATTAACCTGCACGCCGTAGCGGAACAGCCGCTGCTTGGCGTCGGCCACGCCGTAGCGCGTGCGCGTGACCTCGTCCCACAGCTCGGCGAAGGCGCGCATCTTGCAGATCTCGGTGACGAAGCGGATGCCGGCATTGACGAAGAAGGAGATGCGGCCGACGACCTGCGAAAAGTCTTCCTCCGGTACCTGGCCGCGCGCGCGGACCGCGTCGAGCACGGCGATGGCGTTGACCAGGGCGAAGGCCAGCTCCTGCACCGGCGTCGCACCGGCCTCCTGCAGGTGATAGCTGCAGACGTTCATCGGGTTCCACTTGGGAACCTCGCGATAGGTGAAGCCGATCGTGTCGGCGGTGAGACGCAGAGACGGCTCGGGCGGGAAGACGTAGGTCCCGCGGCTGAGATATTCCTTGATGATGTCGTTCTGCGTCGTGCCCTGCAGCTTCGTGCGCTCGACGCCCTGGGCCTCGGCCGCCGCTATATATAAGGAGAGCAGCCACGCCGCCGGGGCGTTGATGGTCATCGAGGTGTTCATGCGGTCGAGCGGAATGCCGTCGAACAGTGTCCGCATGTCGCCGAGATGGCTTATGGGCACGCCGACCTTGCCGACCTCGCCGCGCGCCAGCGGATGGTCGCTGTCGTAGCCGGTCTGGGTCGGCAGATCGAAGGCGACGCTGAGGCCGGTCTGGCCGCGCCCGAGATTTGTTCGATAGAGCTCGTTGGACTTCGCTGCCGTGGAATGGCCCGAATAGGTTCGTATCAGCCAAGGCCGATCTTTTTTGGATGGGTCGCGAGGGGCGGGGCTCATGCTAAACTCCCTTACACGAAATTATGCTGCATTGCAGCAACGAACGGCCGTGGGCCCCAAGAGGCTGTGTGACTGACGTTTCCGCCGCTCCCGCCCCCGACCTCACCCCCAGCCGGCCGGTCTATGACGGCAGCCTGGGCGAATTGTACGGCATCTACCTGCGCCACCTCGCGCTGATGGTGCTGACGCTGGGCTGGTCGCGCTTCTGGGGCCGCACGCGGCTGCGGCGCTATCTGTGGAGCCATCTCTCCATCCTGGGCGACCGGTTCGAGTATCGCGGGCGCGGGCGCGAGCTGCTGTTCGGCTTCCTGTTCGTGCTGGTGCTGCTGGCACTGTGGTTCGGGCTGATCTGGGCGCTGTGGTATTTCCGGCTGCGCGAGCATCCGGTGCCGGGCCTCAGCGTGACCAATATGTTCTCGGTGTCGCTGGCGCTGCTCGGCCTGCCGCTGGCCTTCGTCGGGCAATATGCCGGGCTGCGCTACAAGCTCACGCGCACGCGCTGGCGCGGCATCCGGGCCGGCCTCGACGGCTCGGCCTGGGGCTACGGCATGCGGGCGACGTTCCTCACCTTCATCAATGCCATGACCGGGCAGCTCATGCTGCCGCTGGTGAGCGTCGGGCTGGCGCGGCCACGCATCGCCAACGCCCGCGTGGGCACGCTGCATTTCGACTTCGCCGGACGGGCCGGCGACATCTACGGCCGCTACATCGGCTACTACTTCCTCAACATACTGATGTGGGTCGTGGCGATCGCGGTGGTGGCGGTCGCGATCGGCGGCACCTTCAGCGACCTCGACACCAAGAGCGAGGAATTCACCAAGCTCTTTTCCGAGCCCAGCCTGCGCACTCTCGTGCTGGCGGCGGCGATCGGCTTTGCCGCCTACCTGCTGTTCGGCCTGCTGATCCTGCCCGTGCGCTGCTGGTGGCAGGCCTATCTCTTCCGCTATCTCGTGTCGCGCACCCGGGCCGGCAACGTGCTGTTCGCCTCGGCGATCTCGACCTGGCAGATGTGGGGCTTCCTGGTTCTGAACTACCTGATCGTGGTGCTGACCCTGGGGCTGGGATGGCCGCTGGTGATGCACCGCACGCTGCGCCTGGTGGCGCAGGAGCTGTGGATCTACGGCGCGCCCAACGGCGCCTCGATCCAGCAGCCGGCCGACCACGGGCCGGGCTACGGCGAGGGGCTGCTCGACATGTTCGACGTCACCGGGTTCTGACCATGGCCGTCCTGCCCACCAACGCCAATCCCGCCCCCTCTCCCATCCAGGTCCCGATGCGGACGCGCTACTACGACGGCGTGACGGCCGAGGCGCTCGACGTGCGCGTGCGGGCGAGCACGATCGACCTCACCATATCGAGGGCCGACAATTCGACGGTCGTGGCGCGCTGGCCGGTGACCGATCTCATCGTGCTGGGCGACACCGAGCACGAGGCGGTGCCGGCGGTGGCGCCGCGAGGGTCCGATGCCAGGCTGGTGATCGAGGATCCCGAGCAGCGGCGCCAGCTTGCCCAGACGGTGCCGGCGCTGGAGCGGCTCGCCCGGCCGCGGCCTTCGGCGGGCGGGCGCATCGCGCTGTTCGGCTCGGCGCTGGTGATCGTCATCGGGCTGTTCTGGGGCGGGGTTGAGTACGGCAGCGAGGCGGTGGCGCCGCTGGTGCCGCATGTGCTGCAGGCCAAGCTCGGCGAAGCGGTGCGCGACGAGCTGGTCGACGGCAAGGAGATGTGCCTGGGCAATGCCGGGCTCGTGGCAATCAACCGCCTGGCCAACGATCTCGGTAAGGCCGCTGGCCATCCGCACAAGATCACGGTGAACGTCGTGAAGGGCGGGCCGGTCAATGCCTTCACGCTACCCGGCGACATACTGGTGTTCTATTCCGACCTGATCACGCAGGCCAAGGACAGCTCGCAGGTGGCGGGCGTGCTGGCGCACGAGATCGGCCATGCCGTGCACTATCACCCGATCAAGGGCCTGACCCGCCAGTTCGGCGTCGACGTGCTGCTGCACTCGCTGACCGGCGGCTTCTCCGATATCGGCACGCTGACCTCGGGTGGCGGGCTGCTGCTGGCGCTGCGCAACGGCCGCGCCTTCGAGCGCGAGGCCGATGCCACCGGTGTCGAGCTGCTGGAGAAGCTGGGCGTGCGCGCCGACGGCGTGGCGAGCTTCTTCGAGCAGCTCATGGGCAAGGAGACCAGCGACGCGGCCAAGATGCTGGGCATGTGGTCGAGCCATCCGCCGACCGCCGAGCGCATCCTGGCGACGAAGCGGCCATCGACCGGACGTCCGGCCTTCACCGAGGCCGAGTGGGCGGCGCTGCGCTCGGTCTGCGGCGAGACGCTGCGCGATCCGTCCTCGACGCGCACGCCCAAGGACCCGCCGACGACGGTGCGGCCGCGTCCGCGCTAGAACCTCATGCGGACCGCGGGCCTCCAGGCCCGCCTCATATCGAAGAGTGCGGCAAGCATGAGCGGGCCTGGAGGCCCGCGATCCACATGACAATCACTCGCGCTTCACCCCACGCATGAAGATCGCCAGCGGCATCGCGGCGAGGGCTGCGAAGGCCATGAGGTAGAAGGCGTTCAGGTAGCCGATCATGGCCGCCTGTCGCAGGATCTCGTTCGACAGGGTGAGCAGGCCGCTGGTGCTGTCGAGGCTCCACTGCGGCGGCAGGCCCGGCGCCAGGGCCTTGTTGTAGGGCGTGACGGCCTCCGACAGGCGCGAATAGTTGGAGGCGGTCGACCGGCTGACCACCATGACGACGATGGAGATGAACAGGCTCGAGCCGAAGTTGCGCATCAGCGTGAAGACGGCCGAGCCTTCCGTGACCTGATGTGGTGGCAGCGTGGAGAAGGCCATCACCGTCATCGGCGTGAAGGCGATCGACTGGCCCAAGCCCATCAGCAGGTTGCTCCAGAAGATGTGTGAGTCGGTCATGTTGATGTCGAACCCCGCCATCCAGAAGCCGGCCGCCGCCTGGAGGGCCATGCCGCAGACGATGGCCAGGCGCGGCGCGATGCGGGTGAGCTGGGCGATGAACAGGAAGGCCGACCAGTTGCCGATGCCGCGCGCGGCGATCAGCTCGGCGATGGCATTGTCGGGATAGCCGCGCAGGTCGTGCAGCAGGGTCGGATAGAGCACGATGCTGGTGAAGTTCAGCATCCCCATCGCGAAGGCCAGCAGCACGCCGATGCAGAAGTTGCGGTCGAGCAGCAGGCGCGGGTTGAGGAACGGCTGGCGCACGGTCAGGCAGTGCACGACGAACACCCAGGCGGCCAGCGCGCCGGTGAAGGTGAACAGCACGATCTGCGTCGAGTCGAACCAGTCCTCGCGATGGCCACGGTCGAAGACGAGCTGCGCGGCCGTGATCGCGACGGAGAGTGCGAAGAAGCCCAGCCAGTCGAACCGGACTGCGGTGCGCGTGTTGTAGCCGCGCAGCGCGAACCAGATGCAGATCAGGGCGCAGATCCCGGGCGGGACGATCAGGAAGAAGGCGGCGCGCCAGTCGTAGGCTTCGGTCGCGATGCTGCCGACGATGGGGCCGAGCACGGGACCGAACACCGCACCGACGCCCCACATCACCAGGGCGATCGGCTGCAGGTGCTTGGGGAAGGTCGCGAGCAGGATGGCCTGGCCCAGCGGCATGATCGGCGCCCCGAACATGCCCTGCGCCACGCGCGCGAAGATCAGCGCCTCCAGGCTGTTGGCGAGCCCGCACAGCAGCGACGTGACGGTGAAGCCCAGCACGGTGAAGAACATCAGGTTGCGCCAGCCCAGCCGGCTCGCGGCCCAGCCGGTCATCGGCGTTGCGACGGCGGTGGCGACCAGGTTGAGCGTGATCACCCAGGAGATCTCCTCCTGCGTCGCCGACAGGTTGCCGCGCATCTGCGGCAGCACCAGGTTGGCCAGCGTGATGGTCATACCGAACAGCAGGTTGGCGAGCTGCACCATCAGCAGGATCAGCCACTGCCGTCCGCTGATCGTGAACAGGCCGCCCGTCGCGGCGACTTGGGTCATCCGATGAAGGGGGGTGAGCTCACGTTGCCGCGGCGGTCACGCGCGCCCTCGGCCGGCTGCCCGGCGATCGGTCTTCATCTTGGTTTCCTCCGACTTATCCGTTGTTGCTGCCCGGATGTTATGGCGGCAGCTTAGTCGCTTGGCGGGCAGGGCGAAGGCCGAAATACCGCCACGAGAAAGCAACGACTGAAAAGGAGGAACGCAATGTCCGAGACCCCGACCTTCGGCCGCTATGCCGAGATCCCGTTCGACCAGATGAGCCCCGAGCAGCAGGAGGGCTACAAGACGATGATGGCGGCGCGCGGCGGCCTGCCGGGCCCCAACAAGATCTGGGTGCACAATCCCAAGCTCGCGAAGGTCATCGGCCCGTTCGGCGCGCATTTCCAGCCCGGCGGCTACTCGTTGACCGAGCGTGAACGCGAGATCGCGGTGTGCGTCATCACCAGCCACTGGCACTCGGCCTATCCGACGTCGGCGCACGAGCGGATCGGCAAGCAGGTCGGGCTGCCGGCCGACAAGGTCGAGGCGATGGTGGGCGGCATGCCGACCTCGTTCGACGACGAACGGGAGCAGATCGTTTATGAAATGGCGATCGTCCTCTCCAGCGCGCGCTGGGTGTCGCGCGGCCTGCACGCCCGCGCCGTCAAGGCGCTGGGCCATGTCGCCATCACCGACGTCATCACCCTGATGGGCCACTACACCAGCGTCGCGATGACGCTCGCGTTCTACGATGTCCCGGACGGCTCGCCGGGCATGGCGCGCTAGCTCAGGCGCGCTTTCCGCCGAGCGAGATGAAGGCCATGAGGCAGGGCTCGGTCAGCGGGTTGCGCCAGCGATGGCGGGTGCCGTTCTGGACGACGCAGTCACCCTGGCGCAGTTGGACCTTCTGCCCGTCGTCGAGCTCCAGCGTCATCTCGCCCCGGACCACGACGCAATAGTCGACGGTGTCGGTCGTGTGCATGCCGGGCGCGCTGCGGTCGAAATGGTCGCCCATGCGGGGGACCTTCTCCGACATCTCCCCCAGCGCGCTCTCGAAGGTGACGCCGGGCGGCGGCTTCCAGCCTTCGGGACGGCGAGGCGGATAGGAGATGAGGCGGAACATCGTGCCGCCGGGGCCGGGAAAGGCCACCGTTCCCTTGAGCATCGGGTCGGGTTCCAGGCCGGTGAGCTGCGGCACGCCCTCGGTGATGTACGTCTCGTAGAAGGTCAGTCCGGGATTGGAGTCGATCTCGACCACCTTGGAGGTGACGTCGACCGACTTGAACACCGATTTGCCGGCGGCGTCGCGGCCCGTCACCACCCGCTTGGGCGGCGGCAGGTCGCTCAGGTCCTTCGCCTCGGCGGGTCGGGACATCGCAGCCAGGGCACCGCCGCCGGCCATCGCCGACAGGGCCTGGAGCAGATGACGCCGATCCCTGCCTTCAAGCTGTTCTGGGGTGTGCGGGGACCTGGTCTTTTTGCGCGGCCACCAGCGCCACGAGAGCATGCTCATCTGTTTCCTCACCCAATCCATTCATTGTGGGTATGCTGACAGCAAGGCAGGCCGCGAACCATGCGACCTTCGGAGTATCGAGTTGAGCGAAGGAGCGCGTGATGGAGTATCGGTCTCTCGGAAACACCGGCCTGAAGGTGAGCGTGGCCGGGCTCGGCTGCGGCGGTAACAGCCGGCTGGGCCTCGGGCGTGGCGCGAGCTTCGACGACTGCGTGGCCGTCGTGCGCACGGCCGTCGATCTCGGCGTCAATTTCCTCGACACCGCCGAGGCCTATGGCACCGAGGAGATCGTGGGTGCCGCCGTCCGGAGCTACGACCGCGACAGGCTGGTGATCTCGACCAAGGCGATCTTCAAGGCCGATGCCGACACGAGCGAGACGGTGACCCGCCGCGTGGAGGCGGCGCTGAAGCGGCTCGGCCTCGACTATGTCGACGTCTTCCATTTCCACGCCGTCCATCCCAACGCCTACGAATACCATCGCGATGTGCTGGCGCCTGCCCTCGCGCGGCTGAAGGAGCAGGGCAAGGTCCGCCATATCGGCATCACGGAGACGGGCCCGCGCGATCCGGAGCAGAAGATGCTGGCCCGGGCGATCCAGGAAGATCCGTGGGAAGTCGCGATGCTCGCCTACAGCCTCATGAACCAGGGCGCGCGTCGCGCGATCTTTCCCGTGAGCCAACGTCGAGGAGTCGGCACGCTCCTGATGTTCGTCGTGCGCAACATCTTCAGCAACGCCTCCTACCGGCGCGACGTCTTCGCGAAGCTGGTCGAGCAGGGCCAGCTCGACGCGTCGATCCTGTCCGACGGCGATCCGCTCGGCTTCCTCGTCGCCGATGGAGTCGCGGCCAGCATCACCGACGCGGCCTATCGCTATGCGCGTCACGAGCAGGGCGTCGATGTCGTCCTGTTCGGCACCGGCAACAAGGCGCACGTCCAGGAGAACGTCGATTCGATCCTGCGGTCCCCGCTGCCGCCGCCGGTCATCGAGCGGCTTCACGCGCTGTTCGGACGCCTCACAGGCGTCGGGCTCGACCTCCCCGGGCCCGTCAAGACGTCCTGACGGCGACGATGCCGATCAGCCCGCCGAGCGCACCAGCTTGCCGGGCCGGGCTCCGGTCTCCTGGCCCTTCTCGAAGATCGGCAGGCCCGAGCAGATCGTCATGTCGTAGCCGTCGACAGACTGGACCAGGCGTCGGCCGCCGGCCGGCAGGTCGAAGATCATCTTCGGGGCATGCAGGTTGAGCCCCTCGAAGTCGATGATGTTCACGTCGGCCTTCAGGCCCGGCTGCAGCCGGCCGCGATCGCGGAAGCCGAAGAAGGCCGCGGTCTCGCTCGTCATCTGCTTCACGACATATTCCAGGGCCATTCGCGGCCCGCGCGTGCGGTCGCGGACCCAATGGGCCAGCATCGTCGTGTTGAGCGAGGCATCGCAGATCACGCCGCAATGCGCGCCGCCGTCGGACAGGCCCAGCAGCGTGTGCGGGTCCTCGATCATCTCGCGCACCACCTCGAGGTCGCCATGCACGTAATTGGTGACGGGGAAATACACCATCCGCCCGCCGTCGCCGCCGACCAGATAGTCGTAGCAATATTCGGCCGGGGTCACGCCCTCGACCGCCGCGAGAGCCGCGATGCTGCGTTCCGGCGGCGGCTCGTAGTCGGGCTGCTCGCCCAGCGGATACATGCGGTCCCAGCGCGTCGCGATCTGGCGCGACAGCGGCGGCAGCACCTCGAGCGCCTGGGGCGAGGCCTCCTGCGACAGGATCAGCCGGCGCAGCTCGGGCGTGCGCAGCCTGGCCAGCATCTCGGCCGGCGGCAGCTTGGCCACCTCGATATAGGCGTCGCGCAGGCCGAAGGGATTGAGCGAGGTGCCGAGGCCCAGCGTCAGCCCCACGGGGCGGCCCGCGACCTGGGCGGAGAGCGGCAGGTCGTCGGCGCGGGCGGCGCGGACGCCGTTCATCAGGCGGCGCCAGCGCTCGGGATCGTAGCTGCGGTCGGTGAGCAGGAACCACACGGGCCGGCCGCTGTCCTTGGCCACCTGGCGCATCCAGCCGAACTCGGCGGCCTCGTCCTCGAAGTCGGAGAGCATGCCGAAGGTGCCGCGGCCGGCGCGGCCCATGGCCTTGCCGATGGCCAGCAGTTCCTCATGCTCGGCATAGCGGCCGGGTACGAGATCGCCGGCCAGTGTCTTGTGCTGGTCGGTGCGGCTGGTGGTGAAGCCGACGGCGCCGGCCCTCAACGCCTCCTCCGTCAGCCGGCCCATGGCGTCGATGTCATCGGCCGTGGCCTGCTCGCGGGCGATGGCGCGATCGCCCATGACGTAGACGCGCAACGGATGATGGGCGAGCTGGGCCGCGATATCGATGGTGCGCGGCAGCCGCGACAGCGCATCGAGATAATCGGGGAAGCTCTCCCAGTCCCACTTCAGCCCTTCGGTCAGGGTGATGCCGGGAATGTCCTCGACGCCTTCCATCAGGTCGATCAGCGCCCGGTGGTGCTGGCGGCGGACGGGAGCGAAGCCCACGCCGCAATTGCCGAACACGATGGTCGTGGCGCCGTGCCAGGACGAGGGCGCGAGCACGGGATCCCAGGTGGCCTGGCCGTCATAATGCGTGTGCACATCGACCCAGCCCGGCGTGACGAGCCGCCCGTCGGCCTCGACCTCGCGCTTGCCCGGTCCTGCCTTGCCACCGACCTGCACGATCCTGTCGCCGTCGATGGCGACGTCCCCTACGAAAGCAGGCGCTCCCGTGCCGTCGACGATGGTGCCGCCCCGGATGACGATGTCGTGCATGGTCCGTCCCGCCTCGTTTCTGATGCGATCCCGAGCTTTCCACACATCCAGGGGCGCTGGAAGGCGGAAGTCTCGCTGGGCGAGCAGACCCGCCGCGGCCGGCATATAAGAAGAAGCGGCGGCGAACACATAGCGGAGCATGGGGAGAGTCGACACATGAAAGGGATGAAGCGCCCGGCGCTTGTGGCGACGGCAATTGCCGCCCTGACGATACCGGCGTTCGCACAGGACTATCCGGCCAAACCGATCACGGTCGTCGTTTCCTATTCCGCGGGCGGCAACAACGACCTGCGGGCCCGCCAACTGGCGGTGCCGGTATCCGCCGAGCTCGGCAAGCCCGTCCTCACCGACAATCGCCCCGGTGCAAGCGGCAACATCGGCCATGCCATCGTCGCGCGTGCGGCGCCGGACGGCTACACGATCGGCATCGGCGCGATGGGCCCCCTGGCGGTCAACCCCGCCCTATTCCCCAATGTGGGATTCGCGCCCAAGGACTTCGTGCCGATCGTTCTCATCGAGCGTGCCCCTCTCGTGCTCGTGACTGGCGTCGACAAGCCGTACAAGTCTTTCGAGGACGTCATCGCCGCCGCCAAGGCGAAGCCGGGGGCGTTGACGATCGGCAACGCTGGATCGGGCGGCGCGCACCATCTCGCCAGCAAGGCCTTCCAGCAGGCGGCGGGGATCGGGATGATCGACGTTCCCTACAAGGGCGGCGGGCCGGCCGCGACCGCGCTGCTCGCCGGCGAGATCGACATGATGTTCGAGCAGACCTACGCGGCGTTGCCGTCGGTCGCGGCGGGCAAGACGCGGGCGCTCGCGGTGACCAGCGAGAAGCGTCTGCCGAGCCTGCCGGACGTCCCGACCATGGCGGAGCTCGGCTACCCGCAGGCCACGGTCTCCAACTGGCTCGGGCTCATCGCGCCGAAGGGCACGTCGCCGGCCGTCGTCCGCAGGCTCAACGAGGCCTACAACAAGGCGCTGGCCCAGCCCGACATGCGCGACAAGATCGTCGGTCCCGGCAACGAGGTCGGCGGCGGCACGCCCGAAGCGTTCGCGGCGTTCATCGAAAGCGAGGGCAAGCGCTGGCCCGCCCTCGTCGCGGCGGCCGGCATCAAGGTCGAGTGAGACTGAACGAGCAAGCAAGCGAAAGTCGATGGCGACCTCCCTCTACGACCTCAGCGTACCGACCTTCCTGCAGGCCGTGAGCGCTGGCGCAGGCTTCCTCGATCGTGCGATCACGCATTGAGCGCAGACCGGCGCTGACCCCGACGACTTCGTGGACGCGCGACGGCGGCTTCGTCCCGCCCGCCCTGGTCGGGCCGATCCCGTTCGCCGACCTGCGGGCCATGACCGCCCAGGCGTGTGCGCCAGTCCGGCCGAGGTCAGCGACTGATGAGGTGGCTCTCCAGGGACCTAGGGAACGTAAAGACCCTTCGACGTCGCCATGCTGACGGCGAGGGCCTCGATGGCGTCGAGGGTGGGCGTCGGCACGCCGGCGCTGCGGGCGAAGGCCAGCGGGGCGCGCACGATGGCCTCGATCTCCATCGGCCGGCCGAGGTCGTAGTCCTGCAGGATCGAGGGGCGATGGTCGAAATAGACCCGCTTGGGCCCGTAGCGCACGTCCGGACTGTCGTCGAGCACGACGCCGTGGGCGGCGGCCACCGCCAGCGCCTCGGCATGCGCGCGGCGGGCCATCCGGTTGACGATCGGCGTCCTCTGGATGGTGGCGGGCTGGCCCAGCACGAGGCAGATCGACGAGCCGGTGAGGTTGGCCATCAGCTTGTGCCAGATGTCGTAGCGGATATCGCGCGTCGCGGGCGAGCCGATGCCGGCTTCGATCAGGGCCTTGCGCAGCGCCTCGACGCGCGGCGTCTGCCGGTCGTCGATCTCGCCTACCCACAGCGTGTTGCGGTCGGGCTGCTCGTGGACGATCACGCCGGGCTCGACCATGTGGTTGGGCGAGGTGATCGCGCCGCCCAAGGTGCGCGCATAGCCCACCGCCTTGGCAAGCGCACCGCCGGGATCGAGGCGCGACAGGTCGGGCGCCGGCGGGCGCGAGGCGCCGAGACCGTGGCCGTACCACCAGGGCAATCCGTTCTGCGCGAACACCACCGCGGTCTCCGGTCCGAGCAGGGGGCCAACACCCTCCGCAAGAGCTGCGAGGCCGGTCGCCTTCAGGGTCGAGATCACGACGTCCTGCGGCCCGAGATCGGCCGGCCGGTCGCTCGCCCGCACCTTGGCCACGATCCTCTTGTCGCCCGAGATCAACGTGAGGCCCTTGGACCGGATGGCCTCGAGATGCGCGCCGCGGGCCACGACGGAAACCTCGTTGCCTGAATCGGCAAGGCGGGCTGCGTAATTGCCGCCGATGGCGCCCGCTCCGAATACACAGATACGCATGACTTTCTTTCTCCCCCTGTTCAGCCTCTACCGGTTTCTCATGCCCCGCTCAGAGGTGTCGGCGTCATACCCCGACGGAGGGGTCATGAGCGCCAAATGGAGCCTTTGACCCCTCCGACGCCGTAGGACGGCGCCACCTCCCCACGCTGCGCGTCGGGAGGAAAGCTGTGTTGAGTCTGGCTGCAACGTCCAGACTATAGTGCAGAAGGCCCGGGGATGGCGTTAAGCTGAAGGCATGCTCCACCGCCGCCTGCTCCTCGCCTCGCCCACCATCCTCGCGCTGCCGGCGCGGGCGCAGGCTTGGCCATCGCGGCCGGTGCGGATCATCGTGCCTTATCCGGCCGGCCAGTCGGCCGACATCCTGGGCCGCGTCATGGCGGAGCAGCTCACCAAGGCGCTGGGCCAGCAGGTCATCGTCGAGAACAAGCCGGGCGCGGGCGGCACCATCGGCGTCGACGTCGCGGCCAAGGCGGCGCCGGACGGCTACACGCTGGTGATCATCACCATCTCCACCCACATCATCGCGCCGGCGGTCTATCCGAAGCTGCCCTACGATCCGGTGAAGGACTTCGCCGCGATCGCCAACGTGGCGCAGACGCCGCAGACGCTGATCACGAGTCCCAAAAGCGGCATCGGATCGGTGAAGGAGCTGATCGAGAAGGCGCGCGGGGGCGATCTCAACTTCGGCTCGTCAGGCAACGGGTCGGCCGCCCACCTCGCGGTCGAGCTGATGCTCTACGCCGCCGGCATCCGCATGACGCACGTGCCCTTCAAGGGCAATGCCGACGCCCAGATGGCGCTGCAGAGCGGCGACATCCAGCTCATGGCCGATGCGGTGCCGGCGATCGTGGGCCCGATCCGCGCCGGCCGGGTGACGGCGATCGGCATCTGCGACCACAAGCGCTCGGCCTATCTGCCCGACGTGCCGACCGTGGCCGAGCAGGGCTATCCCTACGTGATCGCCGTGGGCTCGATCGGCCTCGGCGCGCCCGCCGGCACGCCCGCGCCGATCCTCGACCGCCTCGCCGCCGAGGTGCAGCGGATGCTGGCGGAGCCCGCGATGGTCGACAGGCTGAAGACCCTCTACTTCGTGCCGGCCGGCGAAAGCCGCGGCGGCTACTCGGACTTCATCGCCTCCGAGATCGTGCGCTGGCGCACCATCGTGCAGGTGGCCGGCGTCAAGGTGGAGTGACGTTCCGTGCGGAGACGACGATGCCCGTGACCTGGAAGATCTTGTCCGAGGAGCAGCTGATGGTCGTGCGCGCCGAGGGCGGGGTGGTGCTGCGCGACATCGAGGACTGCCTCGACGCCATCGTGGTCGGCAACGCCTTCGCCTATGCCAAGCTGTTCGACGCGCGCGGCGTGGCGTTCACGGCGTTCGAAGGTGATGTGATGCAGATCGGGGCGCGGTTGCAGGCCTATGCCCGCGCCGACTTCAAGGGCGGGCCGGTCGCCTTCGTGACCGATGGTGGCGAGGCCACCGATTATATCAGGCGCTATCTCAACCTCGCCGGCGGCGAACGGCCGGCGAGGATTTTCGAAGCCCTGCTCCCAGCGCGCAAATGGCTGGACGAGCAGCGGCGCCCGGTGTGAGCCAGCTTGAGGGTCTGAGCCGGCTCAGGTGCCGCTGGCGGTCCTGACGTTGACGTAGCTCACGACCGGCGGGACAGGGGTCGGCGTCGGCTGCGTAACCACCGGCGGCGTCTCCGTCGTCGGCAAGGTGGTCAGCACGACCGGCGGCGGCGTCACGATGGACGGCGGAGCAGCCGGCGGCGTCGAGGCCGGCGGCAGGCTGGCCACGGTGATCGGCGCGACGGCAGGAGCCACCGTCGGCGCGTTGAGAACGGTCGCCGTCGGCAGCGAAGCCATCATCAGCGGCGAGCCCGTGGCGGGGGCCGAGGCGACGGTCATCACCGGGCCGGACACGGCAGCGGGGCCGCCGGCGAGCAACGGCGCGGCGCCCTGCAACGGGCCGGCGCCGATCAGCGGACCGGCACCCTGCAACGGGCCCGCGCCCATCAAGGGGCCGGCACCCATCAGGGGGCCTGCGCCGAGAAGCGGACCGGCGCCCTGCAAGGGACCCGATCCCTGGAGCGGACCAGCACCCTGCAACGGGCCACTGCCCTGGAGCGGGCCGGCACCCTGCTGCGGACCATCGCCCTGCAACGGACCCGCACCCTGCAACGGGCCGGGAACGGTCGGATTTGCACCCTGCAACGGCTGCTCGCGCTCGCCGGCCTGTTGCGCCACCGCGGCGCCGGCGGCGAGAAGGAGCGATGCAGCGACAAGGGCGGGAGCCCGGCGAACCAGCTTGATCATGACGTCACCTCGAAACTACAGGCGATATATATCGCACTGCCGATGAATAAAACACCCCCATCGGAGGATAACCGGCCATGCGTTAGTCGCACTGCAATTTGGCCGCCTTGTGGCTTGTCGGTGGTCGCGGCGGGGCCATACTGGGTGGGCGATGCCGATCCAATGGACGATCTCGCATGCGGACAGGCTGGTGGAAGTCGCCGCGACCGGGCCCGTGGGGCTGAAGGACGTCGAACGCTATCTCGACGCCATCGTCGTTGCCGGCGCCATGACCTACGGCAAGCTGTTCGATGCCACCGCCATGGAGCCCGGCGCCTCCGACGACGACATGATGCAGCTCGGCGCCCGCGTGCAGGCCTATGCCCTGACCTTCGCCGCCGGCCCCATCGCCTTCGTGGTGACCGGACCCGAGGCTGGGGACTATATCCGGCGCTTCATCAACCTGGGCGCCGCCAGGCGGCCGATGAAGATCTTCAGGGCCGTGGCCGCGGCCCGCGTGTGGCTGGACGGGCAGCGGACATAGCGGCGGACATCGTAGGTATCGAAGATCGCCGCGAAGATATCTTCAAGATGGAGCCCATGCTGGTGGGGGACCGTCAGCGGGGTCCTTTGGCTGACCTTGCCCTCGATCTCGCCCAGAAGTCCGCCGGCTTCCGGCGCAGCCTGCCTTCAGGTTTCGTCGAACCCTTGGCGAAGCTCGTCCGGGCGATGAGCTGCTACTGCAGCAACTTGATCGAAGGGCACGACACCCATCCGGTCGATATCGAGCGGGCGCTGCGCAACGACTACAGTGCAGACAGCAGGAAGCGCGATCTTCAACGGGAGGCGGTGGCGCATATCGCGGTCCAGGAGTGGATCGATACCGGCGGCTTGGCAGGCCCGGCGACGAACGCTGAAAGCATTCGCGAGCTTCACCGCAGCTTTTGCCAGCGGCTTCCCGACGAGTTGCCATGGGTCGAGCATCCCGCGACCGGGGAGCGCGTGCGCATGGTTCCCGGTGAGCTGCGCCGGCATGAGTCCAGGTCGGTCGGCATGTGGCGATCAGCCCCGGCGCCGTCCCGCGATTCATGGCGCGGTTTTCCGAAGTCTACGGCCGCCTGGGCAAGGCCGACGGCATTCTCGCCGCCGCCGCCGCCCACCGTCGACTGGCCTGGATCCATCCCTTCGTCGATGGCAACGGTCGGGTCGCCCGGCTGATGTCGCACGCCACGCTGCTGGAGACGCTCGACAGCGGCGCGATCTGGTCGGTGGCCAGAGGCCTGGCGCGCAGCGTTGGCGACTACAAGGTGCATCTCGCGAATTGCGACCAGCCGCACCGCAACGTTCTCGACGGAAGGGGCAATCTCAGCGAGGAGGCCCTGGCGCGGTTCACCGCATACTTCCTCGAGACCTGCATCGATCAGGTCGAGTTCATGGAGAGGCTCGCGCAGCCGGCGCAGCTTCGAAAGCGCATCCTGGAGTGGGCCGGGGACGAGGTGCGGCTCGGGAGGCTGTCGCCGAGGGCGCGGCCGATCTTCGAGGCGCGATGGTTCGCGGCGAGCTGCCCCGTGCCGATATCGCCGACATCGTCGGTACCACCGATCGGCAGGCCCGGCGCATCGTCTCGGCGCTGACCGAGAGAGGTGTGCTTGTTTCCGAGGGACCGGCGGCGCCGCTGCGCCTGGCGTTCCCGGCAGCGCTCGCGTCGCGCTGGATGCCCGGCCTGTTTCCCGAGCAAGCCTAAGACGCCGCCAGCAGCTCGCGGCAGCCGAGGTCGCCCGCGGCCAGGTGGATGCGTTCGAGGTTGTTCCACCAGATGACCGGCGGGATGCCGACGGCGTGGTGCCAGACCGGGGTCATGATCTGCCACAGCGTCGAGAGGCGATAGTCGTCCTGCAGGGCGCGGCGATCGTAGCCCTGCACGCCGCGCGCGAGCAGCTCGTCGTGGAAAGCGTGGAGCAGGCGGGTCTCGGCGCGCTGCCGCAGGTCGGGGTACCAGTGCAGCGCCATCATGTAGGCGAGGTCGTCGCTGCCGACGTCGATGCGCCAGGCATCCCAGTCGAACAGCCGTGCATCGTCCAGCGCGCCGCTCCTGGTCAGGAAGCAGTTCCAGACGTGCGAATCGCCCTGGATGATCGTCATGTGGCGCCGCGCGCGCGCCCGCGCGCCCAGCCGTTCCGCCTGCTCGAACACGCGCTCGTAGAGCTGGCGCCGCTCGGCCGAGAGCCGGTCGCCCAGCGCATCGGCGAAGGCGGCGTATTGGCCGGCGAGACGCCGCATCCCCTGCGCCGCCGCCGCCGCGTCCGGCCAGGTGCCGACCGTGGTGCCGAGCCGAGGATCGTCCCACCACGCCGCCTGGAAGCGCGCCCGCGTGCGCACGATGCGCTCGCTGTCGGCGATCGAGGGCGGCACCGGCCAGGCCGTGGCGATCTGGTGGCTGTCGGTGAGGTCCTCGAGCAGCAGGTGCCAGGCGCCGGTGGCCTGGTCCCAGTGCGCATCGAAGCAGCGCGGCGTGAGGCCGGCCGGCGTCGCTGCGCCGACCTCGGCGTAGAAGGCGACCTCCATCCGTCCCGCGAACCACGGGCCGCCGGGCCGGTCGAGCAGGCCGGCCTTGAGGATCAGCGTCGCCGGCGCATCGCTTGCCGCACCGTCGTAGGCCGGCCGCAGCCTGAAGATGTGCGAGAGCACCGTCGGATAGGACGCCTCCACAGTGACCGAGGCCACGCGACCTGCCGTGAGCGCGCCCGCGCGATGCAGCGCGTCGGTGAGGGCCTGGATGTCGGCGATGGGCGGCAGGGAAGGCTGGGGCATGTCCGTTGGAATTCCGGCGGAAAGGGTTCACGAAAAGACAATATCGGACACTACATCATTCCGAAGAGCTGAAGCTCTTCGGCCTGGCGGCGCCTCGGGGTTCCCCCGGCGCATGAATCCGAAGCGGGTGGGTGGCAGCAGTTCTGTCTTTTCTGGACCGGGCGGGCTCTCGCGCTTGGTGACAAGCGCTGCCGCCCGCTGGCGCTCTCGCAAACGCGCCTTGCAGGCGCGATCGTTGCGAGCGCCGCAGTAGGGACCGTATTCGTCGAGTCGGCGGACTCGCGCCTATGGTGATCGGCATGGTTGAGTCCTCCACCGCCGGCCTCGCGCCGCCGCCCGTTCCCGCCGACGTCGATCTGCGGGATTTCCGCTTCATGCCGCTCGACGTGCTGTCGATCCGCGACGGCCGCCTGCCGCTGGGCGACCCCGCGATCTTCCGCGCCACGATGCTGCTGTGGTTCGTGGCCTGGCACCAGCGTCCGGCCGGCTCGCTCGACAACGACGACGAATGGCTGGCCGACCATTCCGGCGCCCATGCCGACTGGCCACGCATCCGCGACGCGGTGCTGGCGGGCTTCGTCGAGCACGCCGACGGCAGGCTCTATCACCCGATCGTCACCGAGAAGGTGCTCGACGCCTGGGGCCGCAAGCGCGCCAAGCAGCGGCTGAAGGCGGCCGACCGCGAACGCAAGGCGGAGTCCCGCGAGCCGGCCTCACAGCCACCGCCGCCCGAACCCGAGACCTCGCCCGATACAGCCTCCATCGTCTTCCGGCAGGGGTTGGGCTGGCTGCAGCAGGCGAGCGACCGCTCGGCCAAGCACTGCCGCTCGCTGCTCGGCAAGTGGCGCGGGTCGGTGGGCGACGAGGCGCTGATCGCGCTGCTCGGCCGGGCGCAGCGCGAGGGTGCGATCGATCCCGTCGGCTGGATCGAGAAGGCGATCGCCGCGCACAAGGCCCATCACGATCCGCCGCAACCGCAGGGATGGAACTGATGGAGGTTTGGATCGAGCTCGGCCGGCTCGGCATCGCGTGCCGCGCCATCGCCGGAACCCAGAAGACGCTTTGCCCGAGATGCTCGCATGACCGCAAACACCGCAAGGATCGCTGCCTCTCCCTCACCGTGGACGGCGGCGGCGCCCGACCCCATGCCGTCTGGCTCTGCCATCATTGCGGATGGCGGGGCGCCGTTGGCGGAACGTCACATGGACCTGCTGCAGGCCCGCGGCCTCGACCCCGAGCTGATGGTGAGGCTTGGCGTCGGCGCGTCCGATCGGCTTTCTGACGGCATCGCGATCCCCTACCTCGAGCGCGGCGTGTGCGTGGCGATGAAACATCGCACGCTGGGTGCCGACAAGCGCTTCACCCAGGAAGCGGGCGGCCGGCAGATCCTGTGGAACGTCGACTGCCTCGCCGACGACACGCTGGCGGGCGAGCCGCTGATCGTCACCGAGGGCGAGCTCGACGCCATCGCCGCGATCCAGTCGGGCTTCCCGCGCACCGTCTCGGTGCCGGGCGGCGCGCCGGCCACGAGGTCGGACGAGGGCGGCAAGCGCTACGCCTTCCTCGACGACGCCTGGCCCTTCCTGCGCGACTGTCGCGAGATCATCCTCGCGGTCGATGCCGACGCGCCGGGCAGCAACCTGCTGCACGACCTCGCCGTTCGGCTGGGCCGCCACCGCTGCAAGTGGCTGCGCTATCCCGACGGCGCCAAGGACCTGAACGACGTGCTGCGCGACCACGGCGAGACGGCGGTGCGCGACCTGGTCAGCGACGCGCAATGGTGCCGCGTCGAGGGCGTCTATCTCCTGTCGGAGCTGCCGCCCGCCGCGCCGCCGCCGGCCTTCGAGACCGGCATCGCCGGGCTCGAGCGCCACTACCGCATCCGCCGCGGCGACTTCTGCGTCGTCACCGGCCTGCCGGGCCACGGCAAGACCAGCCTGGTGAACGAGGTCGCGTGCCGCATGGCCGCGACGCACGGCTGGCGCACGGTGTTCGCGAGCTTCGAGCAGACGCCGCAGATCGACCACCGCCGCGCGCTGCGCTCGTTCCATGCGGGCCGCCTGGAGAAGGACATGGACGACGCCGATCGCGCCTCGGCCGATCGCTGGATCGACGATCATTTCGCCTTCGTGGTCGCGGGCGAGGACGACGAGGTGACACTTTCCTGGGTGCTGGAGAAGCTCGCCGCCGCCATCCTGCGCTACGAGGCCGGCATCGTCGTGATCGACCCGTGGAACGAGATGGACCATAGCAGGCCCGCCGACATGACCATGACCGAGTACGTCGGCTTCGCCATCCGCCAGTTCCGCAAGCTCGCGCGCAAGTACAACGTCCACCTGATCGTGGTCGCCCATCCCGCCAAGATGCTGCGCGGCCGCGACGGCAAATATCCCGTGCCCGGCCTCTACGACATCTCCGACTCGGCGCACTGGAGCAACAAGGCCGACGTCGGCATCGTCGTTCACCGCGCCGACCTGATGAGCGACCCCACCACTGCCATCCGCATCGTCAAGAGCCGCTACCATTCGGCGATCGGCGTCCCCGGCGAGCTCAAGGCGGTGTGGGACGAGGCAAGGACAAGGTTCGTGGTGGGGTAGCCGACTGAGCCGACAACTTCGCCGGGAATCCAGCTTTCCTCCGGACACTCCGATGTCTACATTTATGGTCTCGACGTTCTGGAAGCATCGATGCCAAAGCGGCAAGGAAATCGGCCAGACAGGCGCATCCAGGCGGCGGGGTCCTTCTCGGAAGATCTCTTGGGACAGCTGACGACGCGAGTTCGGTACGAAGGCAGCTCGCATCACAAGCTTCGGCCGGGAGATTATGGGTTTGATCCGCCGTCCAACCCTCGGGCGTCAAAGTCTGTCTGCGAGTAATTACTCACCCCTATCCAGGAGACCAAGCGTCGGTTTGGCGGTGTGTGTGGGCTGCGATGGCGTGTTGGATGGCGGCGAGTGCGGTGCGGCCCGCGAGGCGGCCGGTGGCGACGATGGAGCATAGGTCGGCGTAGACCTTGGCGCC
>CANIRG010000021.1 GCA_947469635.1 Rhodospirillales bacterium
GAAAATTCCCACGTCCCCGTAGCTCAGCCGGATAGAGCAGCGGTTTCCTAAACCGGAGGTCGGAGGTTCGAATCCTCTCGGGGACGCCATCATTATTGCAGCGTCGAATCGGTCGCACTCACTATGCTTGTCTACATCTCTCAATTAGATCAGTAGCCTAACGCGACAAGCTCCGGGGTTTGTTAAGAAGAGCCTTGAAGGTGCTGCATCGAACCTTCGCCGCTTGTGCCGAAATTTCTTCGACTCTCGGCCAAATAAAAGGCTAATTGGCGGTGCTGCCACCTAGCATTGTTAGGACTTCGATATTGAAGACACTACCGATTACTGACACGAGCGCACGCCACGAGAGCTTCTTCGCCCGCGTCGCCCATTGGGGGCGTCGCGAGAAGCAGCCTTTCTCCGAATTCGATGTGCTCCGCCGAGGCCTCGCGCCTCAGCCTGTGCGGCGCGTCGATCGCTGGTTCCCGCCGCGCCAGTTCCTGATCCGCACGGCAGGACGGACATCCGTCGTGTCGTTCGCGCCGGGCATGCAGATTGCCGTCGTCGCGATGGGCGTGTTCGGTTTTGTCGGTGTCGTCGCCACCATCGTCGCGGCCGCCTGGGGACATCGCACCGCCGACCAGATGGCGCACGAGATGGAGCATCTGCGCAGCACTGCGCGTCTGGAGACCCAACGTGCCGCCGAGGACCGCGAATTCGTCCGCAGGCTCGGCCTCGATCTGTCGCGCTGCTTCGCCGAGCGCGATCGTGCCGCGTCGGCTGCCTACGCCGGCGGCAAGACGATGGCCGAGCAGAGGATCACCATCGCCCGCCTGATCGCCGAACGTGAGGTCTCGATCGACCATGCGCGAGCCGAGCGCGAGGCCGTCGTCGAGCAGGCGAGCGCGGAGCGCGAGGCCGCGGTGGAGCACGCCGTCGCCCAGCGCAAGACGGCCGTCGAGAATGCCGTCGCCGAACGCAGCCGTATTGCCGTGGAGCGCGACAAGGCGCTTTCCGAGCGCGACAAGGCGTTGTCGGAGCGCGACGCCGCCCTGACCGCCAATCGCGAGGTGCTGCGTCATCTCGACGCCCAGACCCAAAGCACGATCGCCCAGGTCGAAGGCATCATCTCCGCCACCGGCCTCGATCTCGCCCGCGTGGTCAACAAGGCGCCGGCGCCGCCGACGGACGAGCGCACGGGCCCGCGCGGTGGCCCCTTCGTTCCGTGGAAGCAGCAGGTGGTGGCCGACAATCCGGTCGAGGCCCGGCGCATCCATGGCGTGGCCTCCAGCCTCGAAAGACTGAAGGCCTTGCGCGACACGCTGGCGCGCGTGCCGCTGGCCACGCCGCTGGCCCAGCTCGAGATCTCCAACGGCTTCGGCTTCCGCGTCGATCCCTTCACCGGCCTCGCGGCGATGCATGAAGGCCTCGACTTGCGCGGCAACCGCAACACCGAGATCCACGCCACCGCCGCGGGCACCGTCGCCTTCGCCGGCTGGAAGAGCGACTACGGCAACCTGGTCGAGATCAACCACGGTTCCGGCCTGGTCAGCCGCTATGCCCATCTCAGCTCCATTCTCGTGAAGACGGGCGATCCCGTGACGCTGCATCAGAAGCTCGGCCTGATCGGGGCGACGGGCCGCGCGACGGGCGCCCATCTTCACTACGAGATCCGAGTCGACGGACAGGCCCGCAACCCGGTCAACTTTCTCAAGGCGCATCGAAATGTTTCAGAAAAAGCCACAACCCCGTCCAGTCAATTCAGCGGCTTCAATCACCACTGATGCGCGGCACATCTCGAAGGTGCCGTCGATCATCAGCGGGGACATGACGATCCGCGGCGATCTCATCGGCGCCGGCGACCTTCAGATCGAAGGCAAGGTGTTTGGCCGCATCGAGGTTGGACATCTCGTCGTGGCCGACGGCGGCGTGGTCGAGGGCGACATCATCGCCAAGGCGGTCGGCATCTCCGGCGCGTTGCGCGGCTCTATCCGTGCCGGCTCGGTGACCCTGTCTGCCTCCGCCAAGGTCCAGGGCGACATCCTGCACGACGTGCTTGCAATAGAGGCTGGTGCCCAGCTGGATGGCCAGTGCAAGCGCCAGGCCGGCACCGAGGGCGACAAGCTGCTCTCCCCGCCCGAGGATCAAATGCTCAAGGCGGCTCAGTAGTCGATCATATCTTTCCTCCCCTTCGCGAATTCCGCCAAGGGGAGCAAAACTAAAATTCTAGCGCGCCGACTCGATCGCTTCCCAGATGTGGCCCGGGCTCGCTGGCCCGCTGAATTCCGTGACGCCGAGCGGCGCCAGAGCATCGAGGATGGCGTTGGCGATCGCCGGAAAGGCCGCGATGGCGCCGGCCTCGCCGCAGCCCTTTACGCCCAGCGGATTGGTCGTGCAGCGCGTCGGGTTGAAGCCGAGATCGAACGACGGCAGGTCGTCGGCGCGCGGCATCGCGTAATCCATGAAGGAGCCGGCGATCATCTGTCCCGACCGCGGGTCATATGTCGTGTGCTCCAGCAGCGCCTGGCCGATCCCCTGCGCCATCGCGCCATGCGCCTGGCCGGCGACGACCATGGGATTGACCAGCACGCCGTAGTCGTCGACGCCACTGTAGCGGTCGAGCGTCACGCGCCCGGTCTCGCGGTCGATCTCGACCTCCACGACATGCGTGCCGTTGGGGAAGGTGAGGTGCTCGCGCTTCCAGAAGTGATAGGTGTCGAGCGGCCTGTCCTTCTCGCGGCCGAGCGCGGCAACCTCGAGCAGGCCGATGGCACGGTCGGTGCCGGAGACCACGAAGCGCCCGTCCTCGAAACGGATATCGGCCTCGCTCGCTTCCAGCGCATCGGCGGCGAGCGCCGTGCCCTTGGCGATGATCTCGTCGCTTGCCCGCCAGATCGCGGTGCCCGCCATGTAGGTCGCGCGCGAGCTGCCGTGGCCGCCGCCGGTCGGGATCAGGTCGGTGTCGCCCTGCTTCAGATGGATCAGCTCGTTGGGCACACCCAGCCGATGGGCGACGATCTGCGGGAATGTCGTCTCGTGCCCCTGGCCGATATGCTGGGTGCCGGTGATCAGCGACACGCTGCCGTCGCGCTCGAAGCGGATGTCGACATTCTCCTCCGGCGAGCCGCCGGTGCCCTTGATGTGATAGGCGTATCCGAGCCCGCGCAGCAGGCCGCGCGCCTCGCTCTGCCGGCGTCGCGCCGCGAAGCCCGCCACGTCGGCGCGATCGAGCGCCTTGTCGAGCGTCTGGGCGAAGGCGCCGCTGTCGACCTGGAAGCCGAAGGAATTCGTCATCGGCATCTCGTCGGCCGGCACCATGTTGCGGCGACGCAGCTCGGCGCGATCGAAGCCGCACTTCAACGCGGCGGCATCGATCAACCGTTCGAGGATGTTCACCGTCTCGGCGAAGCCCGGCCCGCGCATCACCCCGATCGGCGTGGTGTTGGTGAGCACGACCTGCACATGCAGCGCGATCGAGGGCAGGCGATAGACCGTGCCCTGGAGATGCACGTACTGATAGGTCGGCACGCCGCCGCCGACCCCCGCCAGGTAGGCGCCGACATTGGCGAGGCTGTCGGCCCGCAATGCCAGGAACTTGCCCGAGCGATCGAGCGCCAGCGACGCCGTGGCCTGCATGTCGCGGCTGGGATGATCGGCCAGGAAGACCTCGCTGCGGGTGGCGACCCATTTCACCGGCCGGCCGACCCGGCGCGCCGCCCAGGCCACCAGCACATGCTCGACATAGATGAAGTTCTTGGCGCCGAAGCCGCCGCCCACATCGGGGGCGATGAAGCGCAGGTCCTTCGGCTCGACGCCCAGCGCGCGGGCGGCGTGGTTGCGATTGCCATGGATGTTCTGGCTCGAGACATGGAGCGTGTAGCGCTGGGTCGCCGGATCGAACTGTCCCACCGAGCCGCGCGGCTCGATCGGGTTGGTGGTGACGCGATGGTTGTCGAGCGCCAGCGTGACGACGTGCGTGGCGCTCGCGAAGGCAGCGTCCGCTCCGGCCGCATCGCCTGTCCGCCAATCCATGCAGATATTGCCCGGCACCTCGGGCGAGAGCAGCGGCGCACCGGACGCGACCGCTGATTCGGCGGTGGTGACCGCTGGCAACGAGTCGTACTCGACCTCGACCAGCTCCGCGGCGTCGAGCGCCTGCGCCAGCGTCTCCGCCACGACCATCGCCACGGTCTCGCCCACGAAGCGGACCTTGTCGGCCGCGAGCAGCGGCTGCTCGTCAAAGATGAAGCGCTCGCCGGTCTGTACATTCGTCTCGGCGTAGGGGCGCAACGATTTCAGACCATCGGCCCGAACATCGGCTGCCGTCAGCACCGCCAGCACGCCCGGCGCCCGAGCTGCCGCCGCAGTGTCGACCGACTTCACGAGTGCATGCGCATGCGGCGAGCGCACGAAGGCGGCGCGGGTCAGCCCCTCGAATTTCAGGTCGTCGAGATAGGCGCCGCTGCCGGTGACGAAACGCGCATCTTCGCGGCGCTTGGGCGAATCGCCGATGGTCGATTTGATCATGCGGCAGTCTCGCGTGGCGGGAGGGCCGGCGGCAAGGGGATCAAGCCTTTCCTCCCCTTCGCGGAGTCCGCGAAGGGGAGGTGCCCTTGCCTTACGAGGGCGGAGGGGTCATGAGCCAAATCGCACCTCTGACCCCTCCGCCCCTACGGGGCACCTCCCCGCGCTACGCGCAGGGAGGAACGGCTCCAATCCGACGGTTGCGCAGCTCTCAGCCCCTCATTATCCAAGTCGACATGACCCCAGACTTCGATGCCGTGATCGTGGGCGCCGGCTTTGCCGGCATGTACATGCTCCATCGCCTGCGCGGGAAGGGATTTTCCGCCCGTGTGCTGGAGGCAGGGAAAGGTGTCGGCGGCACCTGGTACTGGAACCGCTACCCAGGCGCGCGCTGCGATGTCGAGAGTGTCCAGTATTCCTACCAGTTCTCGCGCGAGCTGGAGCAGGAATGGGAATGGAGCGAGCGCTACGCCACCCAGCCCGAGCTGCTGCGTTACGCCAACCATGTCTGCGACCGTTTCGACTTGCGCCGCGACATTCGGTTCGAGACCCGTGTCGCCAAGGCAACGTTCGACGAAACGAACGAGTGCTGGATCGTGGAGACCGACAAAGGCGAGCGGCTCACCGCGCGTTTCGTCATCACCGCCATGGGCTGCCTGTCCTCGCCCAACACGCCGAAGATCCCGGGCCTCGCCGACTTCGAGGGCCCGACCTATCACACCGGCAACTGGCCGCACGAGGGCGTCGACTTCACCGGCAAGACCGTGGGCGTGATCGGCACCGGCTCGTCGGCCATCCAGTCGATCCCGATCATGGCGCGGCAGGCCAGGCACCTCACCGTGTTCCAGCGCACCGCCAACTACACCGTCCCGGCGCACAACCAGCCGCTCGATCCCGCCTATGTGCGCGATGTGAAGGCGCATTACCCGGAGATGCGCCGGCGCGCCAAGACCAAGCCGGCCGGCATCGACTTCGTCATCAATCCCGCCTCGGCGATCGAGACGCCGGAGGAGGAGCGCCGCCGTCGCTACGAGGAGCGCTGGACCTATGGCGGCCTGGGCTTCATGGCCTCTTTCTCGGACCTGCTGCTGAACGACGATTCCAACAAGACGGCGGCCGACTTCGTGCGCGCCAAGATCCACGAGGTGGTGAAGGATCCGAAGCTCGCCGAGGTGCTGACGCCCCGGAACATCATCGGCTGCAAGCGGCTCTGCGTGGACTCCGGCTATTGGGAGACCTTCAACCGGCCAAACGTCACGCTGGTCGATATCCGCGACGAGCCGATCGAGCGCATCACCGCCCATGGCCTGCGCGCGAAGGGCGAGGATTACACCTTCGATTGCCTGGTGCTGGCCACCGGCTTCGATGCCATGACCGGCGCGCTGCTCAAGGTCGATATCCGTGGCCGCGAGGGCGTGGCATTGCGCGAGCGCTGGAACGAGGGGCCGAAGACCTATCTCGGCATGACGGTGGTGGGTTTCCCCAACCTGTTCATGATCACGGGGCCGGGCAGCCCGTCGGTGCTGACGAACATGCTGCCGTCGATCGAGCTGCACGTCGACTGGATCGCCGACTGCCTGGTCGCGTTGCGCGAGCGCGGAGTCAAGGTGATCGAGCCGGTCGAGAAGGCGCAGGAAGAATGGGTCGGCCAGGTGGGCGACTTTGCCAACATCACGCTGCGCTCGACCTGCAGCTCCTGGTACGTCGGCGCCAACATCCCGGGCAAGCCGCGCGTGTTCATGCCCTACATCGGCGGCCTGCCCGCCTACCTCGAACGCTGCGAGGCCGTGGTGCAGGGCGGCTACGAGGGCTTCGCGCTCAAGTAGCTCCTCTCTCGCTCAGAACGCTTTCCTCCCCATTCAAATGCGGAGGTGTCAGCATCTTACGCTGACGGAGGGGTCAGGAGCGCCAAATGGAGCCTTTGACCCCTCCGCCCTCGTATGACGAGGGCACCTCCTCCGACGACGGGGGAGGAAAGCTGCTGAGGGACATGCGCAGTCCCGCCGATCATGAGTAGCGCCCGTATTCGTCGCAGGAGGCTCGCCTCGCTTATGATGGTCGATGCCTCATCTGGTTACGAAAAGTGACGCTTTATTTCATGTTATTTTAACGGCGAAGCCTTCAATAGCCGATCGCGGCCCCGTCACTGCGGGGATCGGCGCCGCCGATCCTGAGGCCGCTGTCGGGATCGACCGTGATGCCGTGCGCGTGGCCCGCCAGCTCATTCCAGTCGCCCCAGCGGTTGACCGGATGGCCGCGCCGCTCCAGCTCGGCGATGGTGGCGGCCGGGAAGCGCGCCTCGATATGCAGCGTGTCGCGCGCCTCGCCGATGGCGAAGCGGCCCGAGAGGAAGCGCGGCGTCTCCAGCGCCTGCTGGATGTCGCGGCCATGGTCGATCATGGCGAGGTAGGTCTGCATGTGGATCTGCGGCTGGCCGTCGGCGCCCATGCAGCCCACCGCCGCCCAGAACCTGTCGTCGCGGAAGGCGAGCGAGGCGATCAGCGTGTGCAAGGGAGTCTTGCCCGGCTCGACATGGTTGGGGTTCGTGGGATCGAGCGAGAAATAGGCCGAGCGGTTCTGCAGCACCACACCGGTGGTGCCGGCGACCACCGCCGCGCCGAAGCCGCCATAGAGGGAATGGATCAGCGACACCGCGTTGCCCTCGCTGTCGACGACGGCGATATAGACCGTGTCGCCGGCCAGGCTGCCGTAGGAGGGAATCTTGTCCCACGGCAGGGCGCGCTTCGGGTCCATCAGCGCGCGGCGCTCGTCGGCGTAGGCTTTGGAGATCAGCCGATCCATCGGCACATCGGCGAAGCGCGGGTCGGCGAGATGGCGGTCGCGGTCGTGATAGGCGAGCTGCTTGGCCTGGATCATCAGATGCACATAGTCCGGCCCGAGGAATTGCCTCCCGGCCATGTCGAGCGGCTCGAGCAGGTTCAGCATCTCGAGCACGGCGAAACCCTGCGTCGGTGCCGGCGTCTCGTAGATCGTGACGCCACGGTAGCTGCTCACCAGCGGCTCGCCCCAGCGCGCGGTCTGTGCCGCGAGATCCTGTGCGGTGAAGAAGCCGTCGTTGGTCTCCGAGTAGCGCAGCAGCTCGCGCGCCACGTCGCCTTCGTAGAAGCCGCTCCGCCCGTCGAGGGCGATGGCCTGCAGCGTGCGGGCGAGGTCGAGGTTGCGCAGCACCGCGCCTTCCTTGAGGAAGATCGCCGATGCCTCGGGACTCTTGGCGAGCTCCGTGCGTGCAAGCTCGCGCCAGTAGGCCAGCCGGGCCGTCACCGGAAATCCATCGCGCGCATAGCCGATCGCGCTTTCGAGGCAGCGGGCGAGCGGCAGGCATCCGTAGGCCGTGTGCGCCTCGATCCAGCTCGCAACAGCGCCGGGCACGGTGAGCGTTCCCGGCAGGGCGCCGCGATAGGGTACCTCGCTCATGCCGCGCCGGGCGAAGGCCTCGAGCGTGCCCAGCCGGGTCGCGCGGCCGCCGCCGTCGAGATAGCGAACGGCGTTCGTCTTCGCGTCGTGGATCAGCCAGAAGGCGTCGCCGCCGACGCCGGTCATGTGCGGATAGAGCACGGAGAGGGCGGCACTCGTGGCCACCGCCGCGTCGACCGCGCTGCCGCCTGCCCGCAGCACATCGACACCGGCAGCCGAAGCCAGCGAGTGCGGGGAGGTCACCATGCCATTGGGGGCAAGAGTCGCGGGGCGGCCCGTCAGTATGTCGGTCATGAAAACTTCTTAGGTCGATTTGGCCCTGGTTGACAGCGCACGATCGACCTCCTAACTGTTAACTCATAGGTTAAGTATTTCAATCGGAGCCGCAGCATGCTGAAGATTCTCGCCATCGTGGGCGTGGTGCTCGTGGTCGTCGTCGCCGGCATCCTGATCTATGCCGCGACCAAGCCCAACGACTTCCGCGTCCAGCGCGCGCTCGCCATCAAGGCGACGCCGGAGAAGCTCTTCGCGATGATCTCCGACCTGCATGGCTGGGCCGCTTGGTCGCCCTACGAGAAGAAGGACCCGGCCATGAAGCGCAGCTTCGCCGGTGCGCCGTCCGGCAAGGGCGCGATCTATGAATGGGACGGCAACAAGAATGTCGGCAAGGGCCGCATGGAGGTCCTGGAGTCGACGCCGCCGGCCAAGGTCGTCATCAAGCTCGATTTCTTCTCGCCCTTCGAGGCTCACAACACCGCGGAGTTCACGCTGGTGCCCCAAGGCGACACCACGACCGTCACCTGGGCGATGTACGGACCCAGCCCCTATCTCTCGAAGGTGATTGGGACAGTCATGGACATGGACAAGATGATCGGCACCGATTTCGCGGCCGGTCTCGCGAACCTGAAAGCCCTCGCCGAGAAGTAGCATGCGCTTTCCTGCCCTCGCCTTCGCCCTGTCGCTGGCAGTTTCGAACGTCGGTGCGCAGGATCTGCCGCCCGGCGTCTTCGCCGGCGGCAGGAGCCTCGCCGACGCCACGGCCGGCACCTATGCGGTCGATCCGGCGCATGCCGCGGTCGTCGTCCGCGTCTCCCATATCGGCTATTCCTGGAGCGTGTTCCGCTTCGACGAGGTCGCGGGCAAGCTCGTCTGGGATCAGGCGACGCCCGACAAGTCCACGCTGTCGGTGACGGTGAAGACCAAGTCGATCACCTCCAACGTCGCTGGCTTCGCCGCCGACCTGGCGGGGGACCAGTTCCTGAAGTCGGGGACCTATCCCGAGGCGACCTTCGTCTCGACGTCCTTCCGCCAGACCGACGCCATGCACGGCAAGGTCGAGGGGCAGTTCACCCTGATGGGCCGGACGAAGCCGCTCACCCTCGATGTCGAGCTGGTCGGCGCCGGCAAGGGCTTCTTCGGCAAGCCGCGTCTGGGTGTGCAGGCGCGCGGCAGCTTCAATCCGCAGGACTATGGGATGATGCCGCTGCTGGGCGACGCGATGCAGATCGTGGTCGATGTGGAATTCGAGAGGGAGCCATGACCCGGCGTGCGCGGCCCGACCGCTTTCATCACTGACACGGAGGAGAGTGCAATGAACGTACAGCCCTATCTCTATTTCGACGGCCGCAGCCAGGAAGCGATCGACCTCTACAAGAGCGCCGTCGGCGCCACGGTCGAGATGGTCATGCATTTCAGGGACGCGCCGGCCGAGATGCAATCGCAGATCGCGCCCGGCATGGGCGACAAGATCATGCACGCCTGCATCAAGGTGGGCGATACGCCGGTGTTCCTGTCCGACGGCCACTGCAAGGGCGGGCCGCTGCAGTTCCAGGGCATCACCCTCACCATCAATGCCGACAGCGATGCCGAGGCCGAGAAGCTGTTCGCTGCATTGGGTAAGGGCGGCCAGGTTCAGATGCCGTTGACCGAGACCTTCTTCGCCACCCGCTTCGGCATGGTCGCCGACAAGCTCGGCGTCTCCTGGATGGTGCTCGCTGCGAAGAAGCCGGGCTGAGTTTTTGCGGGGAGCGCGCTACTGGAGTAGCGCGCTCCCAGCGATGAGTAGCGACCGAAATAGGCCCTCGTTCGACGCGCGCCTATGGTAGGCGCATGGCCGGTCCTCGCGCTCTATGCCTTCTCCACATTGGCGCTGCGCAGCGGCACGCCGAACTCGCGGCGGCAGACCTCGGCCAGCACCGCGACGCCTTCCTTGATCGTCTCGGGCTCGGGATTGGCGAAGCAGAGCCGGAGGCGGTTGCGGGCGTAGGGCTTGTTGGTCGACCATTCCGGGCCGGGATTGATCGACACGCCGGCGGCGAGCGCGGCCTGCGCGAGCTTCTGGGTGTCGACGACCTCGGGCAGCTTGATCCAGAGATAGATGCCGCCCGGCGGGTCGCCGAACTCGGCCGCCGTGCCGAACTGCTCCGCCAGCGCCTCGCGCAGCGTTTGCAGCTTGGCGTGCAGCGCCTTGTTGAGCTTGGGCACGTGGTCGGCGAAGTGCTTGGTGCAGAATTCGGCCAGCACCATCTGCTCGAGCGCGCCCGAGCCGGCGTCGAGCTTCAGCCCGAGGATGCGGGAGAGGATCTCCCACTTGGCGACGATGTAGCCGACACGCAGCGCCGGCGCGATCGACTTGGAGAAGGAGCCGATGTGGATCACGCCCTCGCCCTTGGCCATGGCGTAGAGCGACGGCGGGCGCTCGCCGCTCCAGATGAGGTCGGAATAGCACTCGTCCTCGAAGATCATCGTGCCGTGCTCGCGTGCCAGCGCCAGCAGCTCGGCGCGGCGCGTCTCGCCCATGATTCCGCCGGTCGGGTTCTGCACCGTCGGGATGGTGTAGATGTACTTGGCCGTGATGCCGCGGGCCTTGAGCTCGGCGAGCTTCTCCTTCACCACGTCGATCCGCAGCCCCTCGTCGTCGAGCGGGATGCCAATGACGTTGACGCCCATCCGCACCAGCCGGTTGATGGCGCTGCCGTAGGTCTCCTGCTCGATCAGCACCGTGTCGCCTTTGCTCAGCAGCAGGGCGTTGATGAGGTCGAGCGCCTGCGTCGAGCCCGAGATCATCAGGATCTCGTCGGCGGTGCAGTCGATGCCGGCATGGCCCTTGAGCTTCTTCGACAGGAACTCGCGCAGCGGCCGGTAGCCCTGCGGTCCGCTGTTGAGGCCATAGGTCGACAGCGACGCGCCCTCGCGCTTCAGCACCGAGGTCGCCGCCTCGATCAGCGCGTCGATCGGCACGTGCTTGGCGTCGTTGTGGCCGCCGATGAAATTGTACTTGGGGAAGCCGTTCCACTTCGCGGCCGGCGCCGGATTGTTGGGCGCGAGCAGCGGTGCGACGTCGAACGGTGCGGTCATGGCGTTTCCCTCGTGCTTCTTTGCTTGAGGGACGAGTGTAGCCAATCAGGCCACGGCGCGGAACGTCGAAGCGCTCGCCATGTCCCACGGCTTGCGCCAGCGCGGGTTGGCGGTGCCGGTGACCAGCGCGCCTTCGGGGAGCGACGGATAGAGATCGGCGAAGCTCGCGACCTCGCTGGGCGATATGCGGCGCGAGAGATGCGCCAGGGTGAACTCCTGCGGATGGTCGAGGCCGGCCGCCGCCGTGAGCTCGGCCAGCGATTCGATGGTGGCGCCGTGGAAGCTCGCCACGCGGTCGATCTTGTCGGGCACGACCAGCGCGCGCTGTCGGCCGGGATCCTGCGTCGCGACGCCGGTAGGGCAGCGGTCGGTATGGCAGGACTGCGACTGGATGCAGCCCAGCGCGAACATGAAGCCGCGCGCCGAGTTGCACCAGTCGGCGCCCAGTGCCATGGCGCGCACGATGTCGAAGGCGGTGACGATCTTGCCCGAGGCGCCGAGCTTGATGCGCTGGCGCGCGCCGATGCCGACCAAAGCGTTGTGCACGAAGGACAGGCCCTCGCGCATCGGCTTGCCGATATGATCGATGAACTCGAGCGGCGCGGCGCCCGTGCCGCCCTCCTTGCCGTCGACGACGATGAAGTCGGGATAGATGCCGGTCGCCAGCATCGCCTTGCAGATGGCGAGGAACTCCCATTCGTGGCCGATGCAGAGCTTGAAGCCGGCGGGCTTGCCGCCCGACAGGTGGCGCATCTCGGCGATGAACTTCATCATCTCCACGGGCGTCGAGAAGGCCGAGTGGCGCGACGGCGAGATACAGTCGTGGCCTTGCGGCACGCCGCGGGTCAGCGAGATCTCCGCGCTCACCTTGGGCGCCGGCAGCACGCCGCCATGGCCGGGCTTGGCGCCCTGGCTGAGCTTCAGCTCGACCATCTTGATCTGCGGGTTGGCGGCGGCCGCGGCGAACTTCTCCCGCGAGAAGGTGCCGTCGGGATTGCGGCAACCGAAATAGCCCGAGCCGATCTCCCAGATGATGTCGCCGCCATTCTCGCGGTGATGCGGGCTGTAGCCGCCTTCGCCGGTGTCGTGGGCGAAGCCGCCGCGCTTCGCGCCGCCGTTCAGCGCCCGGATGGCATTGGCGCTGAGCGATCCGAAGCTCATGGCCGAGATGTTGAACACCGACGACGAATAGGGCTGCGTGCAGTCGGGTCCGCCGATGGTGATGCGGAAGGGCTCGTGGCTGAGTGGCGTCGGGGCGATCGAATGGCTCATCCATTCGTAGCCTTCGAGATAGACGTCGTGGTTGGTCCCGAAAGGCTGGACGTCGAGCTCGTTCTTGGCGCGCTGGTAGACGACGGAGCGGGTGCCGCGGCTGAAGGGCAGGCCGTTGGTCTCGTCCTCGAAGAAATACTGCCGCATCTCCGGACGGATCGACTCGAGGATGAAGCGCAGGTGCGCGGCGATCGGATACATCCGCAGCACCGCGTGCTTCTGCTGGAAGAAATCCACGAAGCCGACGAGGGTGAGGAAGGCCGCGATCCCCAGCCCCAGCAGCAGCCAGCCGGAGTGCAGGACCAAGATCCAGGCGAGGCCGAAGCCCAGCATCGCGGTGGCGGAGAGGGTCCAGGTGATGAAGCGCGGTTTCAGCGGCAGCGGAAGGAGGGTCATGCCCTTTTGTGTCACTTCGGACGCGGGTCGCGCAATCCGGCGTCGGCCGCGACCATCCTGCCTTTTTGTTGCAGTTTCACTGCTGCGACCAGCGCGCGTGCGGCGTTGCGCACTTCTTCCTGGAACGGCGTGTCGGCGTCGAGGGCGTCGTGACTCGTCGCGTAGGGTCCGTAGTAGCCGACATAGCGGTCGAGTTCGGCGGCGTGGCCAGCGCCGATCAGGCCCATGTCGGTGAGCCAGTCGGACAGGATGCGGCGCAGCACTTCGGTGCCGGCGGTGTCGCCATGCACGACCACGGCGAAGGCGCGGCCGGCGAGATGGCGGGGATAGTCCCAGCCCTTCATCTCCAGCGCCTTGGCTTTGGCCGGGTCCTTGCCGCCGGTCGAGGTCGGGTCGGGGTTGCCGCCGTCGGCGCAGACCAGGCGGTCGATCATCGACTTCAGTCCCGAGGGCGCCTGGTACCAGTTCACCGGCGTCACGATCATCACGCCGTGCGCGGCGGCCCACATCGGATAGATCTCGTTCATCCAGTCATTGACCTGGCCCAGCGAATGGTTCGGGTAGCAGGAGCAGGGCCAGTGGCAGAGCGGCATGGCTGTGGAGACGCAGGATTTGCAGGGCAGGATCTGCCGGCCGTATTGCGAGGTGAGCAGGCTGAGGTCGAGCAGCTCGGTCTCGAAGCCGCGTTCGTGCTCGATCACGCGTTGCGCCATCTCGACGAGGCGAAAGGTCTTGGACATCTCGCCCGGGCAGGTCTGGTCGCTGCGCGAAGAACCGTTGATCAGCAGGATGCGCGACTTGTCACCGCGCGATTTGTGCCGCCGCTCCGCCTGCGCGATCGAGTCGCGCGCCTTCGACCAGTCGACGGAAAGCGCATAGTCCGGATCGGCGTAGCGCGGACCGGCGGGCTTGGTCAGCGGCGCCTTGCGGCCCTCGCGATATCCATCCCACGCCGTCTCGATGATCTTGTCGATCTCGCCCTTCAGGTGCGCGAAGGCGGGATCGAAGAAGCGCTCGCGGGCGCGACGCGTGAACTCGGCCTTGGTGAGCGCGACACTCGGCATGCCCTTGCGGAGCTTGATCCTTGCCATGCGCGCCTCCCTTTGGAAGGGAGGATAACGCCTAGGCCCGCCGTCGGCTCCGGGAAATGGCCTGGAGGGCTTTGAGGTGCGGGGCGGTCGCGGACAGCGCCTTGCGCTCGATGGCGCGATAATGACGGATGAGCTCCTCGCCGCGCTCGGTCAGGACCGCGCCGCCGCCGGATTTTCCACCGGTCTGCGCCGAGACGAGCGGCTCGGCGAAGCTGCCGTTGATCTCCGACACCAGCTCCCAGGCGCGCTTATAGGACATCTTCATCGACCGCCCGGCGGCCGAGATCGAGCCCTCGCGCGCGATGCGCTCCAGCAGCATCACCTTGCCGGGGCCGAGCCTGCCTTCGTCGTCGAAATCGATACGGATGCTGAGGTGCGGCATTGGGGACTCCTAGCTGCGCTCGAACGATACGCTTTTGACGACGGCATAGACCGGCAGGCCGGGCGCGAGCCCAAGCCGCTGCACCGACTTGGTGGTGAGGCGCGCCACGAGCATGGCGCCGTTGCAGTCGAGCCGGGCGTCGGCCTGCGCGCCGCTGGGTGCGATCTCGACGATCCGGCCGGCCAGCACATTCAGGGCGCTGATGCCTTCCGGCGGCTTGAGCGACAGCATGACGTCACGCGAGCGGATATAGGCGCGAACGGACGACCCGACGGCGGTGGCGAGCAGCGGGACCTGCAGCTCGCCCGCGGGGGAGGTGAGGATGCTGAGGCCAAAGTCGGTGTCGTGCCGCGCCACCACGGCGTCGAGCACGGCGCCGCCGTCACCGGCATCGGCCAGCGGCAGCACGTCCCGCACCGGCCCCACCGCCGCGACCTTGCCCTCGCTCAGGATCACCACCGTGGTGGCCAGCCGCGCCACCTCGGCGACGGAGTGGCTGACATAGAGGATGGGCACGCCCGCCTCGTCCCGCAGCCGTTCGATATAAGGCATGATCTCGCCGCGCCGTGCCTCGTCGAGGGAGGCCAGCGGCTCGTCCATCAGCAGCAGCAGCGGCCGGGCGAGCAGGGCGCGGCCGATGGCGACACGCTGCTTCTCGCCACCGGACAAAGAGTCGGGACGTCTGTCGAGGAGCTGGCCGATGCCCAGCAGGTCGACGACCGAGCCGAGATCTCCCGCCGCGCCGCCAGGGCCGCGGGCAAACCAGCGACCATAGAGCAGGTTCTGGCGCACGCTGAGATGGGGAAACAGCCGGCTGTCCTGGAAGACGTAACCGACGCGGCGACGGTGCTTCGGAACGAAGATACCGCGCTCGGTATCGACGAGAGTCTGGCCGTCGACCGCGACGCGGCCGCGATCGGGCTTGATGAGGCCGCCGACGATATCGACGAGGGTCGTCTTGCCCGAGCCCGAGCGACCGAACAATGCCGTGATGCCGGGTTGCGAGGCGAAGCGTGCCTGGAGCCGAAATGACTCGCGCGCGTGCTCTATGTCGATGTCGAGGCTCATGTCGCGACCCGGCGCGCGCCGACGCGGCGGGCCAGCAGCTCGGAGCCGAGCAGGGCCGCCATCGAGATTGCCACCGACACCAGCGTGAGGCGCATCGCACCGGCATCGCCGCCGGGAACCTGGGTGAAGGTGTAGATGGCCGATGGCAGCGTCTGCGTCTCGCCGGGGATGTTCGACACGAAGGTGATGGTGGCGCCGAACTCGCCCATCGACTTGGCGAAGCCCAGGATGGCGCCGGCGATCACGCCCGGCAGGCAGAGCGGCAGGGTGATGGTGGCGAACACCCACAGCGGATTGGCGCCGAGCGTGGCGGCCGCGCTCTCGAGCCTGGTGTCGACGGCTTCGATGGAGAGGCGGATGGCGCGCACCATCAGCGGGAAGCCCATGACCGCGCAGGCGAGCGCCGCGCCGGTCCAGCGGAAGGACAGCACGATGCCGAAGGTCTGGTCGAGGAACTTGCCGATCGTCCCCTGCCGCCCGAACAGGATCAGCAGCAGGTAGCCTGTCACCACCGGCGGCAGGATCAGCGGCAGATGGACGATCGTGTCGAGCAGGCTCTTGCCCCAGAAGCGGCCGCGCGCCAGCAGCCAGGCCACCGCGATGCCGAGCGGCAGGCTCGCGACCATCGCGGTGACGGAGACGAGGAGGCTGAGCCGTACCGCCGTCCATTCCTCAGGCGTCATGTCGCCGTGGCGGACTTCACCAGCACAGTGAAGCCCTGCTTCTCGAAGGCGGGCCGCGCCTTGCTGCTCTTCAGATGATCGAGGAAGGTCTTGGCGTCGGCTCTCTTGGAGTCCTTGAGCTCGGCCGCCGGATAGACGATCGGCGGATGCGAGTCCTCGGGGAAGGCCGAGAGGATGCGGACATTGGGCTCGGCCGCGGCGTCGGTCGCATAGACGATCCCGACCGGTGCCTCGCCGCGCGCGACAAGCAGCAGCGCGGCGCGCACATTCTCGGCCTGGGCCACGTTGCCCTTCACGCCGTCCCAGGCGCCGAGCTTCTCCAGGGCGGCCTTGCCGTACTTGCCGGCGGGGACCGCATCGACATTGGCCATGGCGAGCTTGCCGCTGCCCAGCACCTTGGCGAGGTCGACGCCGCTCCTGAGCTCGACCGCGGCCTTGGAGTCCTTCGGTGCGATCAGCACGATCCTGTTGCCGAGCAGATTTACACGCGTGTCGGCCTTGATCAGGCCCTTGCCCGCGACATGGTCCATCCAGGCGAGGTCGGCCGAGATGAACAGGTCGGCCGGTGCCGCCTGCTCGATCTGCTTGGCGAGCGCCGAGCTGGCGGCATAGGAGATCCTGGGCATCGGCTTGCCGGTATCCTTGGCCCAGGCCGTGGCGATCTCATCGAGCGCGTTCTTGAGGCTCGCGGCGGCAAAAATCACCAGCCCGCCGCTCTGCGCGCGCGCCATGGCGAGCGGCGTCACGGAAACCGCCAGCGCCAGTCCCAGCCATTCGCGTCTCTTCATCGACATGCTCCGACCTTCTTGCGAAGTCGGTATAGTCGACTCGATATAGCGCCTCGTCCAGTGAAACCTCATGCTGAGGAGCCGCGCGAAGCGAGGCGTCTCGAAGCATGGGCCCGCGCGCGGTGCCTGCTGCCGACCCTTCGAGACGCGCCCTGCGGGCGCTCCTCAGGGTGAGGTTAATGGCGATGAACGAGGCGAGTTCGAGTGACTCACTGCTGGGCGGTCGCCTAGCCGGCGGCTTCGAGCCGTTCGGCGGCCTGCACGACGGTCGCCAGCGGGACCGGGAAGCTCGCGGAGTCCTTGTAGTCGAACTCGGGTCCGCGCCAGCTGTACTGGACCTGCACCAGCGTATCCTTGACGAGGAACAGGCGGGCCACGGAGATCTCGCCGATGCCGTCGCCGTAGCCCAGCTCCTGCGGCGCGTTGGGCGTGTTGCCGCAGGCGACGACGAAGGTGACGCTGCTCTCGTGCTCCTCGAAGATCTCGACGGCGAAGTCGTCCTCGTCGCAGGCTGCGAGATGGCTGGCGAGCGAGAGGTCGAGGGCCTCGCGCACGGCCATCTGCTGCGCATCGGGCAGGCGCGAGCCCACGACCTTCAGCATCTGGGTCCAGTTGTGCAGCGTCTCGGTTTTCCTGATCTCCTCGATGATGATCTGGTCTTTCTCTTCCTGCCGATGGCTGGTGCCCGCATCGAGCCGCTCCGCTTCCGTGGCGGCCCACATCGGCGCGGGATAGGTGACCGTGGCGTCGTAGAGGCGCACGACCTGCGTCACCGTCAGCTCCTGGGCTGCCGCCTCGGGGCCCTCGCCGAGCGCAATGCCCAAGCACAGCACGCAGCCGGCCAGGGCCGCCACCTTGCGGCGCGACTGCCAGGTGCGCAGCCCGCGACGCAGACCCACCAGCACCAGCACGGCGAGGCTGGACAGCAGGACCTTCAACGTCGGCCGCGGCGCCAGGTCGGGATCGATGTCGGCCATCAGGATGCGCAGCGGATCGACCTTGTTCACCAGCCCGTACCAGGCGATCTCGAAGGCCAGCGCCGACAGCGTCGCCGCCACGGCCAGCAGCGCGAGGCCGAGGTAGCTCCTCGCCAGCTTGGGCGGCAGCGCGCGCCAGATCATCAGCCAGGCGAAGAGGCCCGCCGCCACCGTCGCCTCGCCGACATTGGCCTTGGACTGCAGGAAGAAATGTACGATCGCCAAAACGGCCGCGGGATAGACCAGCCAGTGCAGGCGCTTCCAGTTGCGCCGCAGCCGCTTCTGCCAGCCGTCGGTCGAGGTGAGGGCGAGCACGGCCAGCGCCAGCACCGAAACGAAGCCGATGGTGAGGTAGAAGCGCTTGACGATCTCGAGCGCGACGACGACCAGGTTCCACTTCTGGTCGGCGACATAGATGAGGAGATGCAGCAGCGCATAGAGCGCGGTCGCGACACCGACCCGGCGGCGGATCTGCATCAGCGGCATCCAGTCGAAGACGCTGCGCGCCGGGGTGAGCGCCAGGGAGCAGAGCAGGAAGACCACCGCCCAGTCGCCCGTGATGTGCGTGGCCTGCGTCACCGGCCGCGCGCCAAGCTCGTCGATGTACCAGCGCCAGGCGAGATAAAGCACCGGCAGGCAGAGGCCGATCAGCGTCGCCTGACGCAACCAGAAGACCACTCGTTGAACTGACACGCCGCCACTCTATCGGTTCGCCCGATCAAGCGGGGGTCAAACTTGCGTCAACGCGAGTTTCCGTAAAGAAGCCGGTATGTGCCGATCGTCGGCGCTTCGGACACGCCGAATGGCTTCAGCGCCGAGGGAGTGAATATCTTGCGCACGGCGGCGTCCGTGGCGTCGGTGTCGGCGCCCTCGACCATCACTGCCCACTCCGCCTGCTCGACCCGCCGATGATCCATGCTCTTGGCCTGCAAGGGGGCGTTGGCCGTCTCGAGATCGTTCTCGCCGGCCGCAGCGCCCAGCAGGCCGGGCCGGGCGATGGCCTGCGGCAGCGCCGTCCCGCTCAGCCAGTCCGTGAGTGCGCGGCGCTTGCCGGGATCGGGCACGAAGCGCACGGCGCTCAATGCCCCGCCGATGCCGTGCGTCAGGTCGACCCGGATGCGCAGCGTCAGACGATGGAAATGCGTGAAGCGCGCCATCACCGCCTGGCTCCACGCCGTCTGGTTGGCGAGCAGCGCGAGATAGCCCGGTGTGGCGAGGTCGCTCACCTTCGAGCATTCGTAGGTCGCGAAATACTTCGGCGACCCTTCGAGCGCGACATAGCGCCGGGCGCGCCGGAAGCCCGGCAGGTTGACCCGCTCGTCTATGTGCTCGCGGTTGTACCATTCGTTGAAGTCGCGCTCGTGACGCGGCTTCACCTCGGTCAACGTGATGAGCATTCCCTTGCCGAAAAGTGCCATGGCTTAGTCTATGCTGCCGGCGGCTCGGGAGGAACCACCATGAAGATCGCAAAGATCGAAGATTTGCATTGCGACGCCGGCTGGCGTGACTTTTCGTTTCTCAAGATCACCACGGACGACGGCATCGTCGGCTGGTCGGAATACAACGAGGGCTATGGCAGCGCCGGCCTGACGGCCGTCATCCGCCGCATGGCCCAGGGGCTGATCGGCCAGGACCCGCGGCCTGTGGAGCGCATCATGTCGATGCAGTATGCCATCACGCGCCAGGCGCCGGGCGGCATCAACCAGCAGGCGATGGCGGCCATCGAGAATGCGTTGCTCGACGTCAAGGCCAAGTCGCTGGGCGTGCCGGTCTACGATCTGTTCGGCGGCAAGGTGCGCGACCGCCTGCCGCTCTATTGGTCGCACTGTGGCTCCTATCGTTTCCGCAACGCCGAGATGATGGGCGTGGAGCCGGTGCGCTCGCTCGACGACGTCGTGAAGCTCGGCAAGCATGTGAAGGAGCGCGGCTTCAAGGCGCTCAAGACCAACATCTTCCGCTTCGACCTCACCCCGGCCAACATGCACCAGCCGGGCTTTGGCCGCACGCCCGGCGGGCCCGAGCTCAATGCGGACGGCGGCACGCTCGCCGCCATCGCGGACGGGCTGGCGGCGTTCCGCCAGGGCGCCGGGCCTGAGATGGGCATCCTTCTCGACACCAATTTCAACTTCAAGACCGAGGGCTACATCAAGGTGGCGCGGGTCTGCGAGCCCTACAATCTCTTCTGGCTGGAGATCGATTCCTACGATCCCGAAGGCCTGCGCCTGATCCGCGACCGCGCCTCGATGCCCATCGCCTCCTGCGAATCGCTGTTCGGGCGCCGCCAGTTCCGGCCGTTCTTCGAGAACCGCTCGATCGACGTTTCCATCATCGACGTGCCGTGGAATGGCCTGGCCGAGTCCTACAAGATCTCGACCATGGCGGAGGCCTACGAGATCAACTGCGCGCCGCACAATTTCTACGGCCATATGTCGACGCTGATGAGCGCCAACCTGTGCGCCGCCATGCCCAATTTCCGTATCATGGAAATCGATATCGACGACGTGCCGTGGAAGGACGATCTGGTCACGCATCCTCCCGTCATAGAGAATGGCGAATTGATCGTGCCGACCCGGCCTGGCTGGGGTGCCGACATCAACGAGGAAGCGGTCCGGGCGCATCCGCCCAAGAACCCGCATCCTTAATCAGGGGGAATAGAGAGATGGTCTACGAGCTTCGCTGTTACACGTTGAAGCCCGGCAAGATGCCGGAATATCTCAAGGCGGCCGAGACGATCGGCCGGCCGGCACGCGGCCAGAACTTCGGCGTCAACCATGGCTACTGGACGGCCGAGTTCGGCGCGCTGAACCAGATCTGGCATCTGTGGAAATACGACAGCTACGAGGAGCGCACGCGCCTGCGGACCGAGCTGATGAAGCACAAGCCGTGGACCGAAGGCTATATCCCGGTGATCCGCCCGCTGGTCGAGCGCCAGGACCTCAGGCTCATGAACCCCGTGGTCGATATCCGTCCCGACGACGGCACGACGGGCAACATCTACGAGCTGCGCATCTATGCCTGCAACCTGGGCGGTGCGGTCCAGTACGGCAAGGACTTCAAGGAGGTCCAGGCCGCGCGCGAGAAGTACTCGCCGATCTGGGGCGCCTGGACGGGCGAGTTCCCGAACCCGAACGAGTGGCTCCATCTCTGGCGCTACAAGAATCTCGAGGAGCGCTTCAAGGCACGCGGCGATGCGATGAAGGATCCGGCCTGGCAGTCCTATCTTGCCAAGGGACCGGCGAAGCTGGTGTCGATGCAATCGACCCTGCTGCTGCCGACGAACTATTCGCCATTGAAGTAGTCAAAGCTTCCTCCCCTTCGCGGAGTCCGCGAAGGGGAGGTGTCGGCGAGGGCAGCTTTCCTCCCTGCGCGAAGCGCGGGGAGGTGCCCTCGTCTTACGAGGGCGGAGGGGTCATGGGCGCTAAATGGAGCCTCTGACCCCTCCGTCGCCGTAAGACGGTGCCACCTCCCCTTCGCGGAATCCGCGAAGAGGAGGAGAGTTTGATTGGGAGTTGCGTAATGGATTCGTTCGACGACACCGCCCTCGCCTTGATGAAGTTCGGTGTCGGTCAGCCGGTGCCGCGCAAGGAGGATCCGACTCTCTTGCGCGGTGAGGGCCGCTACACGGACGATATCAACCTGCCGGGCCAGGCCTATGCGGTGATGGTGCGTTCCAGGATCGCCCACGGCGTCCTGAAGGGCATCGACACTGCGGCTGCTCGCGCGATGCCGGGCGTGCTGGCGATCCTGACCGACGCCGATCTCGAGGCGGCGGGCTTCGGGCCGCTCAAATGCCCCATGAACATGCCGCAGCGCGACGGCTCGCCAATGAAGACGCCGCCGCGCCCGTCGCTGGCCAAAGGCAAGGTGCGCTATGTCGGCGAGGCGGTGGCCTGCGTCGTGGCCGAGACGGCCGTGCAGGCCAAGGACGCCGCCGAAGCCGTCGAGCTCGACATCAAGGAACTGCCCGCCGTCACCTCGCCCCCGGAAGCGCTGAAAGCCGGCGCGCCGCAGATCCACGACGAAGCGCCGGGCAACCTGGCGCTCGACTTTCACTATGGCAATGCCGAGGCGGTGGCCAAGGCCATCGCCGAAGCCGCCCACGTCACAAGGCTCGAGATCGATTCCAATCGCATCGTGGTCAGCCCCATGGAGCCGCGCTCGGCGATCGGCTCCTACGAGGACGACCGTTGGGTGCTGCGGGTCGGCTGCCAGGGCGTCATGGGCATCCGCGGCTCGCTCGCGCGCGACGTGCTCAAGGTGACGAACGACAAGGTGCGCGTGCTGACCGGCAATGTCGGCGGCTCGTTCGGCATGAAGTCGCAGGTCTATCCCGAGTACGGCCCGCTGCTGCTGGCCGCGCGCACGCTCGGCCGGGCGGTGAAATGGACCGACGAACGGTCCGAGAGCTTCCTCAGCGATCATGCCGGCCGCGACCATCAGCGCGTGGCCGAGCTGGCGCTCGACAAGGACGGCCACTTCCTCGCCGTGCGGCTCTCCGGCACCGGTAACGCCGGCGCTTACATCTATCCGCCGATGCCGGCCACGACGAACGCCGTGAAGAACATCATCGACGTCTACAGGACGCCGGCGATGGAGGTGAATTCGAAGGTGGTGTTCACCAACACCACGCCGGTCGCGGCCTATCGCGGTGCCGGTCGCCCCGAGGGCAACTATTACATGGAGCGGCTGATCGACACCGCGGCCCGCGAGATGGGCATCGACCGGGTCGAGCTGCGGCGGCGCAATCACATCGCGCCGGAGCAGATGCCCTACAAGGCGCCGTCGGGCATGAACTACGACTCGGGCGAGTTCACCAACGTGCTCGACAAGGCGCTGGTGGCTGCCGACTGGCAGGGCTTCGACAAGCGCAAGGTCGAGAGCACGGCGCGCAACAAGCTGCGCGGCCGCGGCATCGGCTCCTACCTCGAGGTCACCGGACCGCCGGCCAAGGAATATGGCGGCATCCGCTTCGAAGGCGACGGCACCATCACCATGCTGAGCGGCACGCTCGACTACGGTCAGGGTCACGCCACGCCCTTTGCCCAGGTGCTGGCGGAGCAGACGGGAATTCCGTTCGAGCGCTTCCGCCTGCTGCAGGGCGACTCCGACCAGCTCAAGGTGGGCGGCGGCACCGGCGGCTCGAAGTCGGCGCTGGTCGCTTCGCAGGCCTTCCTCGAAGCCGGCGACATACTGATCGCGCAGGGCAAGCAGATCGCGGCCCATGTGCTCGAAGCCTCGGCGGTCGACATCGAGTTCACGCAGGGCCGCTTCGTGATCGCCGGCACCGACCGCGGCATCAGCATCGTCGAGCTGGCCGACAAGATTCGTGGCGGGATGAAATTGCCGGCCGACGTGCCGCAGTCGCTCGACGTCAGCCACATCTCCGACAACCCACCGTTCTCGTTCCCCAACGGCTGCCACGTTGCCGAGGTCGAGATCGACCGCGACACCGGCGTGGTCGAGGTGGTGCGCTACTTCATGGTCAACGACTTCGGCACGGTCATCAATCCGATGCTGGTCGCGGGCCAGGCGCATGGCGGCGTCATTCAGGGCATCGGCCAGGCGCTGATGGAGCGCACCGTCTACGACCCGCAGGGCCAGCCGGTCGCCGGCTCCTACATGGACTACGCCATGCCGCGCGCCTCCGACGCGCCGGACTTCTCGATCCAGAACCATTCGGTGCCGTGCAAGACCAACCGGCTCGGCATCAAGGGCTGCGGCGAGGCCGGCTGCGCCGGCGCGCTGCCCTCGGTGATGAATGCGATCGTCGATGCGCTCGGTGGCCGCCACATCGATATGCCGGCAACACCCGAGAAGGTCTGGAAGATGCTGAACGGCGTCTGACGGCATGGGAGCCAGTTCCGCATTGACAAATATTGCGATATACGCAATATTCTGAACCGTGAGCGTGACCTGAGCGTGTTGAAGAGATGTCGAGTCACTCGTTGGAGCGCGCCACTCCAGTGGCGCCATCAAGCTCATACGGACCGCGAGCTTCCCGCTCGCTCATGTTCCAAGAGGCGAGCTGTAAGCTCGCGGTCCAGAAGACATGAGCGCCACTTCAGCGCGGAGGTTACTCCGCGCGCAGTGGCGCGCTCCAATGATGGCTGGACGGACGATTCGCGAATTCGCGACGGTTCGCGAAAGGCTTTTGGCGCGGTGGCGAATGGGCAGTCGGATCAGGGACTTGCGTTCCGATCCTGTACGTTTCGCGAAAACTTCGAAGATTCGCGAAGCCGATCCTCATGAGGCTCATGAGGAATTGCCTGAAAGCCCGTCAGGACGGCATTTTCAGGCAATCCTCATGAGGGCTTTCTTTTTTGGATGGCTGGCGGAGGAGCCAATTGGGGATACCGCCGCCTCGGCAGAACGGCCAAGGTTCCATGTCGTGGCATAGGACTTGCGTGACGATCTGAGCGATTGTCCGTGGTCCCAAACGGGAGGGCGAGACGTGTCTCAATCAAGTCCGCGCCGGATGATGCATCTCGGCGCTTTCGTGCACGAAACCGGCCAGCATGTCGCGGCCTGGCGCCATCCCAAGGCGCACAAGCATTCCGGCACCAGCTTCGCCGAGGCTGTCGAGGTGGCCCAGGCGGCCGAGCGCGGCAAGATGGACTTTTTGTTTTTGGCCGATTCAGCCGCGGTCAACCTGGCCGGCAGCCCCGATTCGCGCAGCCGCATGGGCAAGGTGGTGAAGTTCGAGCCGATGACCATCCTGTCGGCGCTGGCGGCCGTCACCAAGCATCTCGGCCTCGTCGCCACCTCGACCACGACCTTCAACGAGCCCTATACGCTCGCCCGCCAGTTCGCCTCGCTCGACCAGATCAGCGGCGGCCGTGCCGGCTGGAATCTCGTCACCTCCAACAACGAGCAGGATGCGCTGAACTACAGCCGCGATGCCCATCCCGCGCATGCCGACCGCTACGAGCGCGCCATCGAGTTCGCCGACATCGTGAACGGCCTGTGGGACAGCTGGGACGAGGACGCCTTCATCCGCGACAAGGAGTCGGGCGTGTTCTTCGATCCGTCGAAGCTGCATCCGCTCAACCACAAGGGAAAGCATTTCCAGGTGCGCGGGCCGCTCAACGTCGCCCGCTCGCCGCAGGGCCGGCCGATCCTGGTGCAGGCCGGCGCCTCGGGCACCGGCCGCGACGTTGCCGCCCGGCTCGCCGAGTTGGTCTTCACCGCCCAGACGGTGTTCGAGCAGGGCAAGGAATTCTATAGCGACGTGATGGCCCGCCTGCCGCGCTTCGGCCGCTCGCCGGCCGAGGTGCTGGTGATGCCCGGCCTCTATCCGGTGGTCGCGCCGACGGTGTCGGAGGCCCAGGAGAAGTACGACTATCTGCAATCGCTGATCCAGCCCAGCGTCGGCATCTCGGTGCTGGAGCACACGATCGGCGTGCACGGTCTCGGCAAGCTGCCGCTCGACGGGCCGGTGCCGGAGATGCCCGACACCAACGGCCCCCTCAGCCGCCAGCGCCTGCTGCTCGATCAGGCGCGGCGCGACAAGCTCACGCTGTGGGAGCTGTGCCTCGCCAATGCCGGCCCGCGCGGCCACGTGATGACGATCGGCACGCCTTCCCAGGTCGCCGATGAGATGGAGCACTGGTTCAAGGACGGCGCAGCCGATGGCTTCAACGTGATGCCTGCGTGGCTGCCGGGCTCCCTCACCGATTTCGTCGACCTTGTGATTCCCGAGCTGCAGCGACGCGGCCTGTTCAGAACGGAGTACGAAGCCATGACCTTGCGTGGAAATCTCGGTTTGCCGATGCCGGTCAGCCGCTTCCATCCCTCGCAGCTTGCAGGAGCGGCACAATGAGCCGCGCCAGGCTGACGCGCCGCCAGGTCGGCGGGCTCGCGGTCGGTGGATTGGCAGCCGGCGCCCTTGGCGCGGGTGCGCTCTCCAAGGGTGCGCTCGCCGCCGACGCCTCGACCTTCGTCAGCGGCTTCGCGCTACCGGGCAATCTCGATCCGCACCAGGTCTACGACGTGCCGATGCAGTCGATGATGCTGAACGCCTACGACAATCTCTACCGCTACCAGAACGATCCGCCCAAGATCGTGCCGTGGCTGGCCGAGAGCCATACGGTGTCCGAGGACGGCCTCACCTGGCAGTTCAAGCTGCGGCCCGGCATCAAGTTCCACGACGGCAGCCCGATGACGGCCGACGACGTGGTCTACAGCTTCCGCCGCGTGCTGGCGCTGGCCCTCGCGCCCTCCAGCGCCTTCCTCAAGATCCTGAAGCCCGAGAATGTCACGGCCATCGATCCGCTGACGGTGGGCTTCAAGCTCGATACCTCCTACGCGCCGTTTTTCGCCGCGATCCCCTCGATCTGCATCGTCAATCCGCGCGTCATCAAGGCCAACGAGAAGGCCGGCGACTGGGGCAAGAGCTGGCTCGCCTCCAACGGCGCGGGCTCGGGTGCCTACAAGATCGTGTCGGAGGGCTACCGGCCGCTGGAATATCTCGACATGGAAATCCACGACGGCCACTTCCTGGGCTGGGCCGACAATCCCAAGCCGGTGAAGAAGATCGCCTACCGGCCGACCAAGGAGACCTCGACCCGCATCCTGGCGCTGCTCAACGGCTCGCTCGACTGCACCGACACCAACCTGCCGGCCGACCAGGTCGACCAGATCAACGCCTCCAAGATCGCCTATGTCCAGAAGGACGTGGTGATGCGGACCTTCGTCATCCGCATGAACAACACCAAGCCGCCCTTCAACAATATCAACGCCCGCAAGGCCTTCGCCCACGCCTTCAACTACATGGGATTCATCAAGGACATCCTGGGTGGCTACGCCACGCGCGATCCCTATCCCATGCCCGACAATCTCTGGGGCATCCCCAAGGACACCAAGGGCTACGACTACGATCTCAAGATGGCCAAGGAATATGCCGCCAAGGCGATCGCCGAGGGCGCGCCGATGAAGCGGCAGTTCGAGCTGCATGTGCAGTCCGAGAACGAGCAGAGCGTGCAGGGCGCGCAGCTCTTCCAGGCCGACCTGGCGCAGATCGGCATCAATCTCAAGGTCGTGGGCAACATCTGGTCGAACCTCACGACCCAGGCGTCGAAGCCCGACACCACGCCCGATCTCTGGGTTCATTGGGTTTCGACCTATTTCGTCGATCCCGAGAACTGGGTGGGCCAGATGTACGACAGCCAGTTCCACGGCACCTGGAAGGCCTCGGCCTACTACAAGAACGACGAGGTCGATGTCCTGCTGCGCAAGGCGCGTGGCCTGGTGAAGCAGGAGGAGCGCGACCCGCTCTACCAGGAGGCGATCCGCAAGATCATGGCCGACTGCCCCGACATCTGGATCTACAATTCCATGCAGCTCCAGGGCCTCAACAAGCGGGTCAAGGGCCGGCGCTTCTGCACCGTCGGCCAGGGGGCGGAGGTGCGTTGGATCACGCTCGACGGCTGACATGCTGCGCTTCGTCCTGCGACGCAGCGCGCTGGTCCTGCCCTCGCTCCTCGGGCTGCTGGTCGTCACCTTCCTGCTGATCCACGCCGTGCCGTCCGATCCGGCGGTGGCGATGGCGGGTGACGCGGCGACGCCAGAGCAGATCGCGCGGCTGCGCCAGCAGTACGGGCTCGACCGGCCGATCTGGGAGCAGTTCGTCGTCTACGTCGGCAAGGTGGCGCGCTTCGACTTCGGCGAAAGCGCCTTTTCGCGCCGGCCGGTGGCCCTCGACATCGTGCAGCGCCTGCCGGCCACGCTCGAGCTCACCTTCTGCGCGCTCTTTCTGTCAGTGTTCATCGGCGTGCCGCTGGGAGTCCTCGCAGGTCTCAGCCACAACAGCTGGCCGGACTATCTCCTGCGCGTCTTCTCCGTGCTGGGCATCGCGGTGGCCGCCTTCTGGTTCGCCATCATGCTGCAGCTCTTCTTCTCCATGGAGCTGGGCTGGCTGCCGTTGCGCGGGAGACTCAGCACGGCGACCGTGGTGCCGCCGCGGGCGACCGGCTTCCTGCTGATGGATTGCCTGATCGCCGGCCGCTTCGATGCGCTGGGCGATGCGCTGCGCCATCTCGTGCTGCCGGCCGTGACCCTGTCATTGGGCGGGCTCGCCACCATCGTGCGTTTCACGCGCGCAGGCGTGCTCGACACGCTGCAGCAGGATTTCGTCTTCTACGAGCGCGCCATGGGCTATCGCCGGCTGCGTCTGATCTGGATCTACGTGCTACGCAACTCGGTGACGGCGACCGTGACCCAGATCGGCCTGCTGTTCGGCGGCCTGATCGCGGGCGGCGTCGTGGTCGAGGCGATCTTCGACTGGCCGGGCATCGGCAGCTACACCGTGAACGCCATCCTGACCGGCGACCGCCAGGTGATGCTGGCGGTGACGCTGCTGGTCGGCACCATCTATGCCGCCGTCAACATCCTGGTCGACGTGGTGCACGGCCTGCTCGATCCGCGA
>CANIRG010000022.1 GCA_947469635.1 Rhodospirillales bacterium
CACCTCACCCTGAGGAGGGCGCGCAGCGCCCGTCTCGAAGGGTGGGCAACGAACACGATGCTCGTTCCCATCCTTTGAGACGCACGCCTGCGGCGTGCTCCTCAGGATGAGGTCAAAATTGATTCACTGCTTGGTTTCATGCCTCGGGGTCAGCGCCGACGATGGACAAATCCTCAGCATGAGGTTGCCTTTGTCCCCTACGATCCGCTGACGTGGCCCTCGTATTGCGGCAGGTCGTCGGTGATGGTGAACCACGGCGCCTTGGAGCCGACGAAGATGTGCTTCGTCGGGCGGATGGTCGGATCGTCGACGAGGGTTCCCATGGCGACGTGCACGAAAGCACCACTGCGGACGACCGAATAGAGCAAAGAGCCGCAGCTCCGGCAGTGCGTGTTGTTGGCGGTCTCGTCGCCATGGATCATGAGCGCGTGCTGGCCTTCGATGACCTCCAGCCTGGCGCGCTCGATGCCGGCGAAAGGCTTGAAGGCCGAACCGGTCGTCCGCCGGCAGTTCGAGCAGTGGCAGTTCATGGCGTAGAGGAACGCGTCGGCGACGGTGTAGCGGACGACGCCGCAGAAGCAGCTTCCGGCAAGCGTGCGCACGCTACGCCGCCTCGCCCCGCAGCCGCGCGGCGGCCTTGTCGCGGCCGATCAGCGGCAGGAGCCTGGCCATCTCCGGCCCCTTGTCGCGGCCGGTGAGGGCCAGCCGCAGCGGATGGAACAATGCCCGCCCCTTGCGGCCGAGGCCCGCCGTCCACGTCTTCCACGTCATCTCGTCCCACGGCTCAGCCGGCAGGCTGGTTGCCGCTTCGGCCAGGAAGTCTGCATCCTCGATCTCAGGGGCAATCGGTCCCTGCACGACCGCGATCCAGGTCTTCACGTCGTCGAGTGACGCGAGGTTGCCGCGCACGGCCAGCCACAGCGCCTCGGTCACACCTGTGGGCAGGCGCGCGCGCATCAGGTCGTAAGGCATGGCGTGCAGCGTGCGGGCGCTGAGATGCGCCAGCTCCTCCTCCGAGAAGCGCGCGGCGGCGCGGCCGACCCGTGCGAAGTCGATGGCATCGATCAGGGGCTGGAGCGATGTCACGGGCTCGACCGGATCGGCCGTGCCGAGGCGCGCCAGCAGCGCCATGATCGCCAGCGGCTCGACACCGCGCTCGCGCAGCTCGCCCATCGACAGCGCGCCGGTGCGCTTGCTCAAGCCCCCGCCGGCGGCGTCCACGAGCAGCGGCAGATGGGCGAGGACCGGCGCCGGCGCATCGAGCGCCCGGAACATCTGGATCTGCGCGCCGGAGTTGGTGACGTGGTCCTCGCCGCGGATCACATGGGTGATGGCGAGGTCGATATCGTCGACCACCGAGGTGAAGCTGTAGAGGTACGAACCGTCGGCGCGCACCAGCACCGGATCGCTCTGGCTCGCCTCGTCGACATGCTGGGGGCCGCGCACCAGATCGTCCCAGCGCACTTCCTCCGCCGCCAGCTTGAAGCGCCAGTGCGGTCGGCGCCCCTCGCCTTCGAGCTGCCGGCGCGCCGCCTCGTCCAGCTTGAGGGCCGCGCGGTCATAGACCGGCGGGCGGCCCTGCGAGAGCAGGCGCTTGCGCTTGAACTCGAGCTCTTCCGGCGTCTCGTAGCAGGGATAGAGCCGGCCCGAGGCGACCAGCCGGTCGCGGGCCGCGTCGTAGCGCGCCAGCCGATCCGACTGCCGCTCCTTGCGGTCCCAGTCGAGCCCCAGCCATTTGAGGTCGCGCTCGATCGCCTCCTCGAACTCCGGCCGGCTGCGGGCGCGATCGGTGTCGTCGAGCCTCAGGATGAAGCTGCCGCCCTGCCGGCGCGCAAAAAGCCAGTTGAACAGGGCCGCGCGGATGTTGCCGACATGCAAAAGGCCGGTGGGGCTGGGCGCAAAACGAACGACGGGGGCGACTGCCATGGGCGCGACTTGTGGCGACGGCGGATTGGCGGGTCAAGCGCACTCCGCTAAGCTCGCAGTTTCAATGTAATGGAATGGCGAGAGATCGCCTGCCTCCAGGGAGCAAGAAATGAAACGCCGCCATCTCATCGTCGCCGCCGCCGGTCTCGTCGCTGCGCCCGCCATCGTCCGCGCCCAGGCGAAGTATCCCGAGCGGACCATGCGTCTGGTCGTGCCTTTCGCCCCGGCGGGCCCGACCGACATCATCGGTCGCATGGTGGCGGAAAAGATGACCGCCCTTCTCGGGCAGACCATGATCGTCGAGAACAAGGCCGGCGCCGCCGGCTCGATCGGCGCGGTCGAGGTGAAGAACGCCAAGCCCGACGGCTACACGTTCCTGTTCGCGCCCTCCTCCACCCACGCAGTCAATCCTACCGCCTTCGTGAAGCCGGCCTACGATGCGGTGAAGGACTTCACGCCGATCTCCTCGATCTGCGTCAATCCGCTGGTGCTGGTCACTCACCCGTCGATGCCCGATTCGGTGATGGGCCTGGTCGACCTGATGAAGAAGAACCCCGGCAAGTATTCCTACGCCTCGTCGGGCAACGGCAGCATCCTTCATCTCGCCACCGAGTACTTCAAGCGCGAGGTCGGCGGCATGGAGGTCGAGCACATCCCCTACAAGGGATCGAGCCCGGCGCTGCAGGACGTCATGTCGGGCCAGGTCGCCTGGATGATGGAGACGTTCTCGACGACGCTGCAGCAGCATCGCGCGGGCAAGGTCCGCATCCTGGCCTATGCCCATGCCAAGCGCGCTCCCATCGCGCCCGAGGTCCCGACCATGATCGAGGCCGGCGTGAAGGGCTACGAGGCCTATACCTTCAACCTGATCCTCGGGCCGGCCGGCATGCCGCAGAACGTGATCGACACGATCGACCAGGCGTCGCGCAAGCTCATGAGCGATCCGACGGCCATCAAGTTCCTGGAGGATATCGCGGCAGTGCCTGCGACCGACACCACGCCGGCGCGGACGGCGAAGTTCATCGCCGACGAGATCGCCAAGTGGGCTCCCGTGATCCGCGCCGCCGGGGTGCGGATCGAATAGCTAGCGGCCGGGAGCGTGAGAGCCGGTGCTGCTCACGTAGTAGCCACCGACGGAGTTCGCCGGCTCGGACCTGGTCTTGGCCGGGACGTCCACCTCGTTGACGCGCTCGCCCCGGCTATTGATGCGGAAGCCCTGGGCATCGAGATAGAAATCCTCGTTGTCCACCCGCGAACCGTCCACCGCCGTGCGATACGGCGGTGGCATCTTGACAGACACATAGTCGGGCCTCGGCAAGACACTGGAACAGGCTGCGATCGACAGACAAATCGACGCCAACACGACTACACGACCAACAGCCATCTCAATCCCCCGCTAAGAACGCCTAGGGCCGGACCGACTGCGGGCTGATGATGTTGCCGTTGCGGTCGAGCCGGTTCCCCTGGTCATCATAGCGGAAACCATACTCATCCCTAAAGCGCTGAACGCCGGTCGTATCGGCATTCCGGGTCTGGACATACGGCGCCGGGTAGACGGTCGGAGCCGGATAGACGGTCGGTGCCGTATAGGTGCCGGCCTCTTCGCGGTAGCGGCGGGCGTCGATCTCGCGGCCGACGCACCGGTCGTAGCGGGGCGAACCCACCTCGAGACCATAGGTATAGCAGGCGTCGCGGGCGTCGGCGGTGATCTGGGCCTCGGCATAACCGCGCGCGACGCGGCCGCGTGCCCGGGCCTCACGCTCGCGTCCGACGCAGCGATCGTAGGCGGCAGTGCCGGCGGCGAAGCCATAGTCGAGGCAGGCCTGCTGCGAGCCGGTCACGACGGGGGTGGGGACGGGGCCGGTCGCCACGGCCCTGGTCTCGGTATAGGAACAGCCGGCGGCCATCAGGCCAGCGGTCAGCACGGCAAACAGGGGCAAACGGGTCATCGCGGTCTCCTTCGGGAATTCACTGAGCGGTGAACGCGAAGAAGTTGGGAAGGTTGCGCCAACGGCCTAGGCGACCTTGGGCACCACGCCGTCGCGCAGCTCGCGGCGCAGGATCTTGCCGACGTTGGTCTTGGGCAGCTCGTCGCGGAACTCGATGTATTTCGGCCGTTTGTAGGCGGTGAATTCCCGATGGCAATACTCCGCCAACGCCTCCTTGGTGAGCTTGGGATCGCGCCTGACCACGAACAGCATCACCGCCTCGCCGGAATTCTTGTCCGGCACGCCTACGGCGGCACATTCCATCACGCCGGGATGGGCGGCCACCACCGCCTCGATCTCGTTGGGGAAGACCTTGAAGCCGGAGACGACGATCATGTCCTTCTTCCGGTCCACGATCCTGATATAGCCGCGCGCATCCATCTCGCCGATGTCGCCCGACTTGAAGAAGCCGTCGGCAGTCATGACCTGCGCCGTCTCCTCCGGCTGCTGCCAATAATCCCGCATCACCTGGGGCCCGCGGATGGCGATCTCGCCCGGCGACCCCAGCGGCACATCCTTGCCGTCGTCGTCGAGAATCCTGATCTCGACGTTGGGCATCGGCAGGCCGATCGTGCCGGTGTAGACCGCCGAATCGGTGGGATTGCAGGTGACGCCGGCCGAGGTTTCGCTGAGGCCATAGCCCTCGACGATCGGGCAGCCGGTGATAGCGAGCCACTTCTTCGCCACCGCCTCCTGCACCGCCATGCCGCCGCCGTTGGAGATCAACAGACCGGAGAAGTCGAGCTTGGCGAAGTCGGGCTGGTTGGCGAGCCCGTTGAACAGCGTGTTGACCGCCGGGAAGATGTTCACGTGGTGCTTGGCCAGCTCCTTGATCGTGCCCTTCATGTCGCGCGGGTTGGGGATCAGGATGTTCAACGCGCCGGTGCGCATGCCCAGCAGGCCGCAGGTGATGAAGGCGAAGACGTGATAGAGCGGCAGGGCGCAGACGATGGTGATCTGGCCGGCGACCGGCTTGCGCTTCAGCCCGGGCTGCATCCAGGCCTCGGAGGCGAGCAGGTTGGCGACGATGGTGCGATGAAGCAGCGTCGCACCCTTGGCGACGCCGGTCGTGCCGCCGGTGTATTGCAGGACGGCGACATCGTCGGGCCCGAGGTCGGGCCGCGCCAGGGTCATCGATCTGCCGGCCGCGATCACATCGTTGAACCTGACGTGCCCCGGCAATGTCCAGGCCGGCACCATTTTCTTCAGCGTGCGGACGATGAAGTTGACGATCAGTCCCCTGGGAAATCCCAAGAGATCTCCCAGCGAGGCCACGACCGTGTGCTTCACCGCCGTGCCGCCGCTCGCCAACGCCGCCTGCAGCGTAGAGGCGAAGTTCTCCAGCACGATCACCGCCTCGGCGCCCGAGTCCTTGAGCTGATGCTCGAGCTCGCGGGCGGTGTAGAGCGGGTTGACGTTGACCGCGATGAAGCCCGCCCGCAGCACCGCCGCGATGGCGACGGGATACTGCAGCACGTTGGGCATCATGATCGCCACGCGCGCGCCACGCTGCAGCCCGCGTCCTTGCAGCCACGCCGCCAAGGCAAGCGACAGCCGGTCGAGGTCTCCGAAGGTGATGGCCTTGTCCATGCAGACATAGGCCTTGGCGTCGCGGTACCTGGCGAAGCTCTCCTCGAACAGCGCGACGACGCTGGGATAGGCCGCCGGATCGATATCCGCCGGCACCCCCGGTGGATAGCTCTTGAGCCAGAACCGATCCATGTCTTGTCCTCGATATTTCCTCCCTGCGCGAAGCGCGGGGAGGTGCCCCGGAGGGGCGCAGGGGTCAGGAGCGGCGGGCGTCATTTCGTGCCCCTGACCCCTCCGGCCTTCGGCCACCTCCCCCGCCGCAGAGCGGGGGAGGAAAGACTTCGACTACTTCTTCTCCAGGGTCGTGCGGATTTCCTGGTAGGATTCGTGCATCCGGTCGTGGATGACCTTGAGCGCGTCGGTGCTCGACTTCTGCGCCAGCTCGGCGATATCGCGCGTGTTGGCGAGTGCGGCTTCCATCGCCTTCTTGGCGAACTCGGTCTGCTTGGCGAGAATCTCCTGCGGCGAGCCCGTGGGCTTGTACTCCTGGGCCATCGTGGTCATGTCCTTGACCGTCTTCTCGAAGATCTCGCGCTGCTTGGCTGCGATCGCGGTGGCGCCGCCCGCCGCCGCCTGCCACGACTTCGTCATGGCATCGAGGTTCTTCTGGTGGTGCTCCATGATCTTGGTCATGTCGAACGAGGGGACCTTGAGCTGCTCACCGAGCTTCTTGAACATGTCGGTGAAGCTCTGCATCGGATCGGCCATGGGTGCGCTCCTGACGGGTTAGAGCCAGAGCTTCAACCCCTGCTCCAGCGCGTGCAAGGCCAAACCGGCCAGCCCGCCGATCAGCGTGCCGTTGAAGCGGATATACTGCAGGTCGCTGCCGACGGTGAGCTCGATGCGGCCGACCAGCACGTCGATGTCCCACGACTTCACCTGGTCGGCGATGAAGCGGCCGACGCCGCTCTTCTGGCTCTCCACGAACTCGGCCAGCACCCGCACCATGCCGCGGTTGATCTCCGCGCGGATCGTCGCGTCCTCCGCCAGCTGGCCGCTGATATCGACCAGCATCGTTTCAAGCTGGCGGCGAATCTGCGAGTCGGGGCTCTTGAGGTCGGTGTCGAGGAAGAGGCGCAGGCTCTCCCATGCTCCTGCGGCAAAGGCCACGATCTCCGGTCGCGCCAGCAGGTCGCGCTTCAGCGCCTCCGCCCGGCCGGCGAAGGCCCGCGAAGTGCGCAGCCGCTCGATGAAGGACTTCACGAAGCGGTCGAATTCCTGGCGCAGCGGATGGTTGGGATCGGCGCGCGTCTCCTCGATGAAGCCGGTCGCCGAGGCCACGAGCTTGCGCAGGAGATAGGCGTCGGAGCGGAACAGGTTGAACAGCGCCGGCAGCTCGGCGCGGATCTTTTCCCTGAGCGAATCCAGCATCTCCTGGTTGGCCAGAAGCTTCTCCAGCGCGCCCAGCAGCTCGTTGAGCACACGTTGGTGCCGCCCCGTCTCCGTCACGGCGCTCAGGAGTCCCGCTGCCAGCGGCGCGATCTCGACCCGCGCCAGCTCGGCCTTCAGCCGCTCGCCGATGAAGGTGCGGAGCCCTGAGTCCTCGATGGCCGTCAGGGTCTGCGGCAGCAGCTTGACCAGGAAGCCCGCGAGCGCCGCGCTACGCTCGCGGTCGGCGAGCCAGTCCGCGATCTGCGCCGCGAAATCGACCTCGCCGAGCTTCTTCCCGACGGCTTCGGGGGCGAGGAAGTTGGTCTCGACGAAGCTGCCGAGATTGTCGGCGATGCGCCGGTGATTGTGGGGGATGATCGCCGTATGCGGGATCGGCAGGCCGAGCGGTCGGCGGAACAGCGCCACCACGGCGTACCAGTCGGCGAGCCCGCCCACCGTCGCCGCCGCCGCGAAGGCCGCGACGTAGCCCCAGGCCCAGTGAAGCGGCTCGTAGTGCCGGGCGACGACAAACAGCACTGCCGTTCCGACCAGCAACAGCGTCGCCGTCAGCTTGACGCGTTTGAGGGTCCGGGCACGATCCATTCCAATGTATATAGTGCGCCAAGTTGGTTTTGCGCGAGGGAGAGAAACGTGAAAGTCGGATATATCGGCGTCGGCAACATGGGTGGCCCCATGTGCCGCAACCTCATCAAGAAGAGCAATCATTCGGTGACGGTGTTCGACCTGAACGCCGCGGCGGTGAAGACCTGCACCGACCTCGGCGCCACCGCCGGCAAGTCGATCGCAGACGTGACCAAGGGCGCGGACATCGTGATGACCTCGCTGCCCATGCCGAAGGACGTCGAGGCCGTGACCTTGGGCGACGGCGGCATCCTGGCCAACATCGAGAAGGGCAAGACCTACATCGACCTCTCGACCAACGCGCCGTCGATGGTGAAGAAGATCGGCGCCGCGATGGCGGCCAAGGGCATTGCCATGCTCGACGCCCCGGTGAGCGGCGGCACGACGGGCGCCGAGGCCGCGACCATCGCCATCATCGTGGGCGGCGACAAGAAGGTGTTCGACGATGCCCTGCCGGTGCTGCAGTCGTTCAGCGCCAACGTGATCCACATGGGCCCTCTTGGCAGCGGCACGGTCGCCAAGCTGGTGAACAACATGCTGTCCTTCTGCAACCTCGCGGCGCTCTGCGAAGGCATGATGCTGGGCACCACCTACGGCCTCGACCCGGAGAAGCTGCTGCATGTGATCGCCAACTCGAGCGGCAATTCCAATGCCGTCAAGAACTTCTCCCTGCGCGCGCTGAAGGGCAACTACACGCCACCTTCGTTCGCGCTCGACCTCGCCTACAAGGACCTCCATCTCGCCCTCGAGCTCGGCGACGAGCTGGGCGTGCCGCTGCAGCAGGGTGCCTCGACGCACAATCTGCAGCGCCTCGCCAAGGGCATGGGCTGGGGGCCCGACGACAGCTCCTCGATCATGCGCGTCTACGAGACCATGCTGCGCCGCAAGGTCAATCCGTGAGCCCAGGCCGATGACCCAGGGGCCCCTCCCTACTCACGGCCGCTTCGACTTCAGCCCCATCACCGACCGGCCGGACTATTCCTGGCCGGGCGGCAAGCGGCTGGCGCTGTGGGTCGCCATCAACGTCGAGTCCTTCGGCTACGGCCTGGAGGGCCCGACGCTGGGCAATCCCCTGCCCATGCCCGACCAGCGCAACTGGTCGTGGCGCGAGTACGGCAACCGCGTCGGCCTCTGGCGCATGCTGGAGATGGCCGACCGCTTCGACATCCCGCTCGCGCACCAGATCAACTCCTACCTCTACGAGACGCATCCGCAGATCATGGCGGCGCTGGGCAAGCGCCGGCGCGACGAGATCATGGGCCATGGCCGCACCAACTCCGAAAGGCCCGGCATGCGGCCGGAAGCCGAGGAGCGCGCGCTGATCGCCGAGGCGACCGACGCTATTCGGACGCACGAAGGCAAGGCACCCGGCGGCTGGATGACGCCACTTCAGGCCGAGAGCGAGGTCACGTGCGACCTCCTGAAGGAAGCCGGCTACCGCTATTGCGTGAGCTGGCCGTGCGACGACCAGCCCCACTGGATCAGGACGCGCTCAGGCCCGCTGCTCAACATCCCCTACGCCGTGGAAACCAACGACTTCGTCTCGGTCATCCATCTCCGCCAGGACGCGCCGGTCTATGCCGAGATCGTGCTGCGCCAGTTCGAGGAGATGCTGGAGCAGAGCGTCGAGCGGCCGCTGGTGCTGGCCCTCTCGCTGCACACCTTCATCATGGGCCAGCCGCACCGGCTCGCCGTGCTGCGCGACATCTTCAGGCGCATCACCACCCACAAGCATTTCGATCGCGTGTGGATGACGACGCCCGGCGCCGTTGCCGACCACTGCATGACGCTGAAGCCGGGGATCATCCCGGGCAGCTGATCAAGCCGCGCTACGCTTCTCCGCAGGCACCAGCCGCGTCACCGCCTCGTCGACAGTCATGACGTCGCCGAACGAGACCTGGAAATTGTTGAGGGCGGCCGCGTGCTCCTCGTCGTTTAGCGTCGCCGTCCCGTCCGACAGCATGGCGACGCGATACTCCATCATCGAGGCGTCGCGCGCCGTCGAATCGCAGCAGACGTTGGTCTTCGTGCCGGCGACCAGCAGAACCTCGATGCCATTGTCGCGCAGCACGCGGTCGAGGTTCGAGGAATCGCCGATCATGGCGCTGAACTTGATCTTGCGGACGTAGAGATCCTCGAGCTTCGGCTCCAGCGTCCTGTAGAGCTTGAAGCCATCGTCACTCTCGGAGAGCTTCTCGATGCGCCGCGCCGCGTTCTCCGGCGTAAGCTTGTGCCTGTGGTGGTTGCCCCACTTGGCCAGCGCCTCCCGGCTGTCGGTCTGGATCCAGACGACCCTGCCGCCCGCCGCACGCAGCGCCGCCGCCATCCGGTTGACGTTGGGCACGATCGCGCGCGCCACAGGCGACTCGTTCGGGAAGCCTTCGGCCATATAGTAGTTCTGCATGTCGACGACGACGAGCGCGGTGCGCGCCGCCTCGATACGGTCAAGCGCGTGCGGCTTGCCTTGCAGACGAAGGACGCGGGCGCGGATGGACTCGGGAACGATATAGCTGTGCATGGGCCAAGCCTTGCAAGCGACCCGCCATCCGTCAACTCGCCGACAGCCGATCCATGAACGGCGGCAGCTTGCGCCCCTGCGACACGAGATACCGCCCCATTGCACCCGCCACCTTCCGCACCGCCGGCCGCTCGCTCATGCGGTCGCGCCATTCCTGCAGGCGAGGCTCTGACGAGGTGATCGGCGCGCCCATGCGCTCGCCGAAGAGCTGCGCCATGTAGAAGGCGATGTCGGCGAACGAATAGCTGCCACCCAGCCACTCGCGCTCGCCGAGAGTCCGCTCCATCCGCTCGTAGAATCGAGCCGCCGCGTCACGTGCGGCAATCGCGACGGGATCGGCCGGCGTCGGCTGGAGGCCCATCAGGCGGACGATGTTCGGAAAATAGACCTCGTCGGATTCATGCTCCAGCAGGCGCGCCCGCGCCCGCTCGCGCGCATCGGCCGGCCACAGTGCCGGCGTCGGCCGCAGATCCTCGAGGTACTCGAAGATCTGGGTGGAATCGAAAAGCTCCAGGTCGCCATCGATCAGCACCGGCACCTGCCGCTTGGGGTTGATGCGCAGGACGTCGGGATGCTTCGGCTGATAGAGCGTCTTCATCTCGAACGGCACCATCACCAGCTCGAACTCAAGCTGCTTCTCACGTGCTGCAATTTCGGCCTTGGCGCCGAACATGCTGAGGGGTCCTGAATAAAGTTTCATGTCGGACGCTAACACGCTCTTGCCGCGGACCGTGCGAGACCTAAGCTGAGCCTCCATGAGAAAATTTTTGCTCGCGCCGCTCGGCGCGCTGGCCTTCGCGGCATCTGCGTTTGCCCAGGAGGCCAATTGCGGCAAGCCCGTCGCCCTGGGCGACGGCTGGTCGATCGCCACGCCGGAAGAGGCCGAGATCGATCCGGCGGCCCTGTGCGGGCTCGACAAGTTCATCGCCCAATGGCCGCAGGCCAACATCCATTCCGTAGTCGTGGCGCGCCGCGGCAAGCTGGTGATGGAACGCTACTACAAGGGCGAAGACGAGCGCTGGGGCACCCCTCTCGGCTCGGTCGCCTTCGCCCCCGACGTGAAGCACGACCTGCGCTCGATCTCCAAGAGCGTGACCTCGCTGCTGGTCGGCATCGCGTTGGGCGAAGGCAAGTTCCCGCAGCTCGACTCAGCCGTCATCGACCAGTTTCCCGAACTGTCGGCGCTGAAGACGCCGGCTCTCGAGGCCGTCACCTTCCGCCATCTGCTCACCATGTCGTCGGGTTTCGCCTGGGACGAATCGATCCCCTACAGCAATCCCGCCAACAGCGAGCGCCGCCTGATCGCCTCGGCAGACCCCGTGCGCTACGTGCTGGAGCAGCCCATCGTCACCACGCCGGGCGAGGTCTACAACTACAACGGCGGCAACACGACGCTGCTGGCCGCGGTCATCACCAAGCTCACCGGCAAGCGCATCGACGAGTATGCGCGCGAGAAGCTGTTCGCTCCGCTCGGCATCCAGGATTTCGAATGGGTGTCGATGCCGGCCAACGGCCAGGTCGCCGCCGCCTCGGGCCTGCGCCTGCGGCCGCGCGACACGGCCAAGCTCGGCCACCTGCTGTTGAGCGACGGCGTGTGGGCAGGCACGCAGGTCGTGCCGGAGGGCTGGGGCGACGAGTCGGTCCAGCCGCGCCTCAACGGCGAGGGCCTCTATTTCTACGGCTATCAATGGTGGCTCGGCCGCACGATGGTGCGCGGCCGCGAGCTCGACTGGGCGGCAGGCGTCGGCTTTGGCGGTCAGCGGCTGTTCGTGCAGCCGGATTACGACCTCGTGGTCATGGTGAATGCCGGCCACTACGGCAGCTTCCTGCAGGCCGTGATCCCGACCGGCATCTTCTACCGCCTCATCCTCCCGGCGGTGAAGGACTGACGGCAGCCCACTCAGGTGGACCGCCCTCAAGAAAGGCTTTCGAGCGGGCCTGGAGGCCCGCGGTCCAATGAAAGCTAACCCAGGCCGCGGATAAGGTCGCGGCCGGCGCGGAACTCGATGCTCGAGCCCTCGAGGTCGCTGCCCACCGCCTCGAACCGCCCGCCGAGATGCTGGGCGAGGAAGGCTTCGACCACGACGGAAAACGAGCGGCGGTTGGCGGCGCGGCGGAAGCCATGGCCCTCGTCGCCGTAGAGGACATGGGTCACGGGAATCTTGCGGCGATGCATCTCGGCCACGATCTGCTCGGATTCGGCCGTCGTCACGCGCACGTCGTTGGCCCCCTGCCCGATCAGCAGCGGACGCTCGATCTGCTGGATACGGCTGATCGGCGATCGGCTGAGCAGGAACTGGCGGCCTTCCTCCGTGGCGTGGTCGCCCATGCGGGTCTTCAGCATCCGCGCCCAGCCTCCCGCGTAAGGCGGGGGCGCCTTGGCGAAGGTCACCAGGTTGGCAATGCCGAACAGATCGACGGCGCAGGCGAACCTGGTCGGCGTGAAGGTGGCGCCGACGAGCGCGGCATAGCCGCCGTAGATGCCGACACGCGTCGGCTCGGCGATGCGTCCGGCGATGGCCCAGTCGACGGCATCGATCAGGTCGTCGTGCATCTTGCCCGCCCATTCGCGGTCGCCGGCATTGACAAAACTCTTGCCGAACCCGGTCGAGCCACGAAAATTGACGCTCAGCACATTGTAGCCGCGATTGGCGAGCCACTGATGGGTGGCGCTGAAATCGGGCATGTCGCGTACCCCCGGCCCACCGTGAACCAGCAGCACGGTCGGACCCGGGACTCCCTGCGCCGCGTCGGCCGGTCGAGACAGGTAGGAGACGAGCTTCAACCCATCCCGTGCCGGGATCACCATCGGCCGCATCGGCACCAGCGGCGCCCGATCGAGGGCCGGCCGCGCGGCGAACAGCGGTCGCCCCCGGTTGCTGCGCCGGTCGTAGTACAGATAGCGCCCCGACCGGCCCGCAGCCTCGGCATAGGCAACGAAGATGTGACGATCGTTGGACATGCTGATCGACGTCAGATCGCCCTCGACCGCCACCTCGAGGCGGTCGATGTCGTTGACCGTGGCGGAATCCAGGCCGCGCCAACGCCGTCGCGTGTAGACCGAAGGCGCGGCGAGCGGCCGGCGGCTCACCGCATCGAGCACGGGCGGGCCGAAATCGGCGGAGAGATTTTCGGCCATCACGCGAAAGCGGCCGGTCGTCAGATCCTGCGCCACCACGGCTGCACAATCACGGCCCTGGCTGTCGAGCCAGTAAAGCTCGCGACCGCTATCGGCGATCTCGATCATCTGGGTCGTCCGGGCGTCCTCGGGCGCGATGCTGCGGAACACCTGGCCCGCTCCCTGGCCGCCGATCGTGATCGCGTCCCAGCCGCCGTCGTCGCGGTGGCGCCCGCCCCAGCGCACCCGGAACTGCGTGTCGGTGAAGACCCAGGCGAAGCTGTCGTTGCGGAAATGCAGCGTGCTGCGGCCGGTCGCGACATTGACGCGATAGATGTCGAACTGGCGCTTGTCGCGCTGGTTGTGGGCGATCAGCAGCTCGCCGGGAAAGCGCGACGAAACCTGCTGGACGTAGGCCCGGACACCTGGCCCCGGTGTGAGGGCGCGGATCTGGCCGGTCTGGGTGTCGATGCTGTTGGCCTGCCAGTTCTCGTCGCCGCCGCGCTCGCGGAAAAACACGATATGCCGGTTGTCATGCGGCCACCACAGCTGGTCCAGCACATCGCGGTCGGCGATCCTGGTAAGCGGCTTGGCCGCCGTCGGATCGGAGAGCGGCACCAGCCAGACGTTCTGAACCCCATCGACCGGCCCCAGGAAGGCGATCAGCTTGCCGTCGGGACTGATCGTAACCCGTGAATATTCAGGAGCCGCGAACAAGGTACGGCGCGGGATCAGCTCGACCGACGAGGCGGCGGCCGCCGCCACTGGCGACGACGATGTCTGGACGAGCGGCGTCGGGGTTTGGGATGCACCACCGTGCGCGAAGGCAAGCACGCCGCCTGCTGCAAGAAACCCACGTCTGCCGTAGCGCCCACTACCAGCCATAGCGCTCTCCTCCCAGGAGAGACACTATATCACATTGTGAACAGCATCGCGACTGCGGCGACCGCCATGACGGCCGTCGTCGTCCAGCCCAGCAGGCATTGGGCGGTCGTGGCAACGAACTGACCCATCAGGGCCTTGCGCGAGGCCACGATCATCAGCGCCGCCATGATCGGCACCGTGATGACTCCGTTCACGACCGCGCTCCAGAACAAGGCCTTGATCGGGTCGAGGGGCGAGAGATCGACGGCGACGCCGAGCAGGATGGCGACGCCGATCACGCCATAGAACCAGGCGGCCTCGCGCGGCGCCCGTTCGAGGCCGGTCGGCCAGCCGCGCACTTCGCCCACCGCATAGGCAACGGAGCCCGCCAGGATCGGTACCGCGAGCAGGCCGGTCCCGATGATGCCGAGGCTGAAAAGGGCGAAGGCCCAGTCGCCGGCGATCGGCCGCAGCGCCGCCGCCGCCTGCTCCGTGGTCTGAATGTCGGTGTGGCCCGTGGCATGCAGCGTGACCGCCGTGGTCAGGATGATGAAGAAGGCGATCAGGTTGGATGCGCCCATGCCGAGCCAGGTCTCCCAGCCGATGCGGTTGAGCTCGCGCCCCGCCTGCTCGGGCCGCTCAAGCAGCGGGCCCGCATCCGGATCGGCCTCCTCGTCCTCGACTTCCTGGGAGCTCTGCCAGAAGAACAGATAGGGGCTGATGGTGGTGCCGAAGATCGCCACGATCAGCGTCAGGGATTCGCCGCTGAGCGCAAAGCGCGGCACCAGCGCCCCCATCGCCACCGCGCGCCAGTCGATGTGGGCCGCGAACACCACGCCGACATAGGCGAACAACGAGAAGGTGAGCCAGCGCAGCACGCCGACATAGCGGCTGTAGGGAAGGAAAACGACCGCCAGCAGCGAGAACACCGCGAAGCCCAGCGTGAAGAGGTGCTGGTTGCCGCCCACCACGAGGCGAGCCGCAGCGCCCATGGCCGACAGGTCGGCACCGATATTGATCGTGTTGGCGATGAAGAGCAGCGCCACCAGCAGGCTGACCACGGGCCTGGGAAAGACCTGCACCATGTTGGCCGCGAGCCCGTGCCCGGTGACCCGGCCGATCCGGGCGCTGACCGATTGTACCGCGACCATCATCGGCCAGGTCAGCACGATGGTCCAAAGCAGGCCGAAGCCCGTCTGTGCGCCCGCCTGGGAATAGGTGGCGATGCCGCTGGGATCGTCGTCGGCGGCGCCGGTGATGACGCCCGGGCCGAGCCGATTGAACAGGCCCTTAAGAGGAGGACGTCCGTCTGTATCGGCGCTGGACGGCAGTGGCGACTCGCTCATACAGGTTCCCCAGCGACCCCGTCAGCGGCAGCCGTCCCGACAGTAGCATGTTCGACGTGCCGTTTCCGGCGCGGTCTTTCAGGCTGGAGCGTCCGCAACTCGCCGGGCGGCTCCCGCTCCTCCGGCGTGACCAGCAGGCCCAGCGAACGGGCCCACAGGCCGCTCCGCCGCCAGCTCGTGACGACGGTGAAAGGAATTGCCGCCAGCAGACCGACGATGACCGGCGCCACCCACGGCAGGTAGGCGGGGGCGCCCCACCACAGGATGGACAACGACGCCGCACCGATCGCGACGTGCCAAGCATGGCGACGCGCCGCAACCGACCAGGAGACGCCGCGATCGTCCCGCGCCTGTGCCGTCCAGCCCACGGCGCGGCCGCACAGGATGCGAGCGATGAATTCGGTGTGGATCAGCATCATCACCGGCGCCATCAGCATGGAGGTGAACAGCTCCACGCCGGCGCTCGCCAGCAAGGCCATGGAGCCGCCGAACCGGCGTGTCTGGCTCCTGGAGACAAGCGTCGCCAGGAGAGCCCAGACCTTCGGACCGAACAGCAGCAAGGCCGTCAACCCGAGGAGCGACTGGACTTCGACCGCACGGTCGGTCGGCCACAAAGGAAAGAGAGTGCGTTCGGCACCGAAGTAGACCGGGCCCTGCAATTCGTGGCCGATCATGACCGCCCCGCTCAGCATCAGCAGCAGCAGCCACAGCGGCGAGGCGGCATAGCCCAGGATACCCATGCCGAGATGCAACCGGCTGACGAGGCGCAGGCCGGGCGTGCCGATCAATCGGCCGTGCTGGAGATTGCCCTGCACCCAGCGCCGGTCGCGCGCGGCGTAGTCGAGCAGGTTCGACGGCACCTGCTCGAAGCTGCCGTCGAGCTCGGGCAGCAGCCAGACGTGCCAGCCGCCACGACGGATGAAGGCGGCTTCGACGAAGTCATGGCTCAGGATCTCGCCGCCCAGCGGCGCCGTGCCCGGCAGGATCGGCAACCGGCAATGCTCGGCGAAGGCGGAGGTGCGGATGATGGCGTTGTGCCCGTAGTAGTTGGCATCGCCCAGCTGCCAGAAGCTGTGGCCCGCCGCGGAAAAGGAGCCATAGAGGCGGCTGGCGAATTGCAACGACCGCGCGAACAGGGTCTCGCGGCCGACGGATTGGGCCAGGGTCTGGATGATGCCGGTCTTCGGGTTGGCCTCCATCAGGGCGGCAATACGCACGATGGTCTCGCCCGACATGACGCTGTCGGCATCGAGCACGACCATGTGCTCGTAGCGATGGCTGTACATATCGAGCCAGTCGACGATGTTGCCCGCCTTGCGCCCGAGATTGAGCGGCCGGCGCCGGTAGAACAGCCTCCTGCCGGTATCGAGCGCCGCCCGCAGCTCCATCCAGAGAACGAGCTCGCGCCGCGCGATGGCGTCGTCGCGCGTGTCGCTCAGCACGAAGAAGTCGAAGGCGTCGAGCTGGCCCGTCGCTGCCAGCGAGCGATAGGTCGATATGACCCGACCGAAGGCCTGCTGCGGATCCTCGTTGTAGATCGGCATCAGGATCGCCGTCCGCGCCCGCAGCGGCGGCAGCGGACCGCTGGCGGGGAAACGCCGCTGCAGCGTCACGGGATGACGTCCGAGCACATGCAGCACGAAGCCGATGACAGAGGCCCAGAACGACAAGCCGATCCAGGCAAAGCTCACGGTGAAGACGGCCAGCACGGCGAGGTCGAGGATGCGGCCATCCTCGAGACCGAGGACATGGGACATCAGCACCGCACCTAGGCACGTCGTCACCACCACGAGCATCACGAGGATCGATCGCCGCCAGCCGCCGCCGCCGGCGTAGCGATCGAGGTTGAGATCGGTCATGGGCGCAGCACGTAGGTCCAGGTTTCAGTGAGCGCTTCGCCGCGCAGTCGGAGGAAGCCACGCAGCTCAATGGGTTTCTTGCCCGCGGGCTCGACCTCGGCGGTGAGCCGCCACGCTCCGCCGGGCAGCCGCTCGGCCCGTTGGGTGATCAGCTTGCCCGTCGAGATCGAGACGACTGCTTCCACTGGCTGCTCCTCCTTGATCGAGTCGAGATCGCCGCCGGAGAATTCGGCCGTCAGCAGCCGCTGGCGCGGCCGCCCAGAAAGCGCGCCGGTACGGGTCGCCACCACCCGCCCCGTCGTATCGGCGAGAGGCTCGGTGGCGAGGGCGCTCAGGCGATAGCGGAGGTCCATCCGTTCGCCGCGCTGCGGTGGCCGGCGCGGCGCCCAGAAGGCCGCGACATTGTCGTGCACCTCGGAATCGGTCGGCAGCTCGAGCAGTCGGACCTCGCCTTCGCCCCAGGGATCGAGCGGCTCGACCCAAAGGCCCGGGCGGGCGTGATAGGCCGCGCCCAGGTCCTGATACTGGGCAAAGCCGCGCTCGCGCTGCAGCAGCCCGAAGCCGCGCGGATCGCGATCGACGAAGGAAGACACCGCCAGGGCCGCGGGATTGACCAGCGGCCGCCAGATCCGCTCGCCCGAACCGGAATGCATGAACAGCCCGTCGGAATCGTGCACCTCGGGACGATGGTCGTCCCGCCGCAGCGTGTTCTTGCCGGTGAAATACATGCTGGTCAGCGGGGCCACGCCCATCAGAGACACGCTGTGGCGCATGAAGATCGTGGCGGAGACCTCGACGACCGTGCGTGCGCCCGGCCGGATGGTGAAGGCATAGGCGCCGGCGGCCGCCGGCGTGTCGAGCAGCGCCCAGACCACCGCTTCCCGCGCCCCGTCCGCTGGTGTGACCAGCCAGAAGGAGCGGAAGTAGGGAAACTCCTCGGGACGCGGCAGGCCCGTATCGATGGCAAGCCCGCGCGCCGAGGCGCCATAGGCCTGATCGCGCCCGATGGGGCGGAAGTAGCTGGCGCCGAGGAACGCCACCACCTCGTCGAGCTTGGGACCGTGCAGGGGATAGGTCAGCCGGAAGCCCGCCAGCGCCAGCGGCCCGGGGTCTGCGATATCGGCATTCGAGAAGTCGAACATGTCGGGCGCGGCAACGACCGGCACCGCCTTGCCACCGGTCACGCTGAAGACGGAGACGGGGGCGGAGTAGATGAAGCCGGCGGGAAAGAACTCGGCCCGGAAGAGGCTCGACGTGCTCTGCCACAAAGCCTTCTCGCTGCGAAAGCGGACCTTCTTGTACTGGTCATAGGAGAGCGACTTCAGCGCCGGCGAGGCCACCGGCACAGGCCCGCGATAGGCTTCGCCGGCAACACGGCGCGCTTCCTCCTGTACGGAAGCGAACGAGAAATCCTGGGCCTGCGCCGGCAGAGCCGTGACGCCGGACGCTCCAAGCACCGCGAGAAGAACAAATAACCAACGCATGTCGGGCGAACAACGCCTCGCCCATGCTCCGGTTGCCGCGCCGCGCAATGCAGGATCGACGCACCCCGTCGCGGGTCAGCCCTTGAAGCCGTTGACGATCGGGTAGCGTCGCTCCCGGCTCATGAGGCGCGAGGTGATCTTCACGCCCGGTGGGGCCTGACGGCGCTTGTATTCGGCGCGCTCGAGCAGGCGCCATACCCGCTCGACGGTCGCGCTGTCGTAGCCTTCGGCCACCAGCTCGGCGACACCGCGGTCGCGCTCTATCAGGCCCTTCAGGATGGCGTCGAGCACCGGATAGGGCGGCAGTGAATCCTCGTCCTTCTGGTCGGGACGCAGCTCGGCGGACGGCGGTTTGTCGATGATGCGCTCGGGAATGACGCGCCGCCTGTCGCTGAGCGCACCGGCCGGGACATGCGCGTTGCGCCAGCGGCAGAGATCGAACACCGTGGTCTTGTAGACGTCCTTCAGCACGTTGAAGCCGCCGCACATGTCGCCGTAGAGCGTGGCGTAGCCCACCGCCATCTCCGACTTGTTGCCGGTCGTCACCACCATGCCGCCGAGCTTGTTCGACACCGCCATCAGCGTGACGCCGCGGGCGCGGCTCTGGATGTTCTCCTCGGTCGTATCCTCTTTGCGGTTGCCGAACAGCGGCAGCAGCATCGCCCGGAAGGCTTCCATCGCGGGCTCGATGCCGACGATGTCGTAGCGGACGCCGATCGCCTCGGCGCAGGTCTTGGCGTCCTCGAGCGAGTCGGCGCTGGTGTAGGGCGACGGCATCATCAGCGTGTGCACACGCTCCGGTCCCAGCGCGTCGGCGGCCACGGCGGCGGTGATGGCCGAGTCGACGCCGCCCGACAGGCCGATCACCACCGAGGGGAAGCCCGTCTTGTTCACATAGTCGCGCAGGCCCAGCATCATCGCCTGGTAGATCGATTCGAGCCTGTCGAGCTCGGGCACGATGGGTCCAGGCTGGCACTCCCAGCCGTCGGGGCCGCGACGGAACTCGACCGTCGCCACCTGCTCGCGGAACGAGGCGAGCTGCGCCTTGAGCTGGCGGTCGGCGCCCAGCACGAACGATCCGCCATCGTAGATCACCTCGTCCTGGCCACCGACTTGGTTGACGTAGGCGAACGGCAGGCCGCTCTCGATCACGCGCTTCACGCCAAGCTGCACTCGCACGTCGGTCTTGCCGACCTCGTAGGGGGAGCCGTTGGGGATCAGCAGGATCTCGCCGCCGGTCTCGGAGATGCATTCGACGACGTCGGGCGTCCACACATCCTCGCAGATCGGCACGCCGATGCGCACGCCCTTGAACACCAGCGGCCCCGGCATGGGACCGGGCGTGAAGACGCGCTTGTCGTCGAACACGCCGTAGTTCGGCAGGTCGACCTTGAAGCGCTTGCCGATGATCTCGCCTTTGTCGAGGGCGATCAGGGCGTTGTAGAGCTTGTCGTCCTCGCGCCACGGCGCAGTGACGAACAGCGCCGACCCGCCATCCCGCGTGTCGGCACGCAAGGCCTCGACCGCCTCGCGGCAGCGCTGCTGGAAGGCGGGCTTCAGCACCAGGTCTTCGGGGAAGTAGCCCGCAAGCACCAGCTCGGAGGTGATGACGAGGTCGGCCCCCTGCTTCGCCGCCTCGGCCCGCGCGGCGCGGACCTTGGCGAGGTTGCCGTCGACGTCACCGACCGTGGGATTGAGCTGGGCCAGCGCGACCCGAAGGCGATCCGTCATTGCTTGGCCGCCGTGACCTCGATCTCGACCAGCATCGCCGGATCGGCGAGGCCCTGGACGATGAGCAGCGTCGAGGCCGTGTAAGGCTCGACGATGTATTTGTCGCGCACCGCGCGGTTGGCGACGATGAAGCGGCTATCGGTCAGGAAGGTGGTCATCTTGACGATGTCGCCATAACCCATGTCGGCGGATTTCAGCACCTCGCCGATATTCTTCCAGACCTGCTCGCACTGCGCCTCGATGCCATCAGCCAGCTTGCCGCTGCCGTCGAGGCCAACCTGGCCCGAGACGTAGAGGGTGCGCGCGCCGGGCGGGACTTCGCAGCCGAGGGCATACCTGCCGGCGAGCGTGACGCTCTTGGGGTTATGGAACTTGTTGGCCATCGTTGCTTCTCCCATGTAAGAGGCGGCAGGTTTCAAGGTCGGAGCGCATGACGTCAAGCACCAAGCATGTGCACATCATCGGCGGCGGACTCGCGGGCAGCGAAGCCGCGTGGCAGCTCGCGCAAGCCGGCGTACCCGTGGTGCTGCACGAGATGCGGCCGGTGCGCGGGACCGAGGCGCACCTCACCGAAAACCTCGCCGAGCTGGTGTGCTCCAACTCGTTCCGCTCCGACGATGCCGAGAACAATGCCGTCGGCCTGCTGCACGAGGAGATGCGCCGCGCCGGCTCCCTCATCCTGAGCGCGGCCGACAAGCACAAGCTGCCGGCCGGCGGCGCGCTCGCCGTCGACCGTCACGGCTTCTCCGCCGCCGTGCAGGAGACGCTGCTCGCCCATCCGCTGGTCGAGCTGCGCCGCGAGGAGGTTGCAGGCCTGCCGCCCGACGAGTGGCAGAGCGTCATCGTCGCCACCGGCCCCCTCACCTCCCCCGCGCTCGCCGAGGCCATCGCCAAGCTCACGGGCGAAGAGTCGCTCGCCTTCTTCGATGCCATTGCGCCCATCGTGCATCTGGAAAGCATCGACCAGTCCGTCGCCTGGAAGCAGTCGCGCTACGACAAGGGTGGACCGGCCGGCGATGGCGCCGACTATTTCAACTGCCCGATGGACAAGCCCCAGTACGATGCCTTCGTCGCGGGCCTGCTGTCGGGCGACAAGACCGAATTCAAGCAGTGGGAGCACAACACCCCCTACTTCAACGGCTGCCAGCCGATCGAGGTGATCGCCGGCACCGGCCCGCAGAGCCTGCGCTTCGGCCCGATGAAGCCGGTCGGCCTGCGCGATCCGCGCACCGGCACGCGGCCGTGGGCCGTGGTGCAACTGCGCCAGGACAATGCGCTGGGCACCTTGTGGAACATCGTGGGCTTCCAGACCAAGCTGAAGCACGGCGAGCAGACGCGCCTCTTTCGCACCATCCCCGGCCTGCAGAACGCCGAGTTCGCCCGGCTGGGCGGCCTGCATCGCAACACCTTCCTCAACAGCCCGCGCCTGCTCGACCCGACCTTGCGCCTGAAGGCGATGCCACGCCTGCGCTTCGCGGGCCAGATCACCGGCTGCGAAGGCTATGTCGAGAGCGCCGCCATCGGCCTTCTCACCGGCCGCTTCGCCGCCGCGGAGCTGCGCGGCGAGACGCCGAGCGCGCCGCCCAACACGACGGCGATGGGGGCCCTGCTCGGCCATATCACCGGCGGCGCGGATGCGACGACCTTCCAGCCGATGAACGTGAACTTCGGCCTGTTCCCGCCCATCGACGGCACCTATCGCGGCAAGGAGCGCAAGCAGGCGATGGCACGGCGCGCGCTCGTCGATTTCGGCAAATGGCTTGGCCCTTCATTAGATAAGCTCGCGCAGGCCGCCGACGCCGCGTGATAGACACGCCGGCATGACACCAGCCGAACGCCGCCAGATGATGCTGGCCGGTCCTATCTTCACCACGATCCTCACGCTTGCAGCGCCCAACGTCTTGAACGTGGCGATGCAGAGCTTGGTGAGCATCTCCGATGCCTGGTTCGTGGGCCAGCTCGGCACGGTCGAGCTCGCGGCGCTGGCGCTGGTGTTCCCGACGCAGATGGCGCTGGGCCAGATGTCGGCCGGCGCCATGGGCGGCGGCATCTCCTCCTCTGTGGCGCGCGCTCTCGGTGCGGGCAATCGCGCCGGCGCCGAAGCCGCCGCCGCGCACGCACTCGCCATCTCGCTCGGCATGGCGGCCCTGTTCGCCATCGTGTTCGTGGGCTTCGGCTACACGATCTACGGCGCGCTGGGCGGCAGCGGTCGTGCGCTCGACGGCGCCGTTTCTTTCGCCTCGATTCTGTTCATCGGCTGCGTGGCGCACTGGATCGCCAACTCCATGGCCTCGGTGCTGCGCGGCACCGGCGACATGAAGACGCCGGGCTATGCGCTGGTCGTCACCGCGGCTTTGCAGATCCCTCTCACCGGCGCACTGACGCTGGGCTGGTTCGGCTTCCCCAAGCTCGGCATCAAGGGGCCGGCGATGGCATCGGTGATCGCCTTCACGCTGGCCGCGATCTGGATGGCGTCGCGCCTCATCGGCCCGAAGGCCGCACTCAGGCTGCGCTGGCCGGTCGGCGGTTTCCGCTGGGTCTCGTTCCGCGACATCCTCAAGGTCGGGCTGGTCGCCTGCCTCGTGGTGATCCTGACCAACGGCACGGTCCTGCTGGTCACGGCCCTGATCGGCCGCGCCGGCGACGCCGCCATCGCGGGCTACGGCATCGGCAGCCGGCTCGAATACATGCTGGTGCCCATCAGCTTCGGCATCGGCGCGACGCTGACCGCGCTGGTCGGCACCAACATCGGCGCCAAGCAATATGTGCGCGCCCAGCGGCTTGCCTGGATGGGCGCGCTGATGGCGGGCGGCATCGCGGCCGCCATCGGCATCGTCGTGGCGATCTGGCCCGACCTGTGGCTCGGGATGTTCACCAACGATCCCGGCGCCCTCGCCTCGGGCCGCACCTATCTTCATATCGTGGGCCCTGTGTATGGCTTCTTCGGCCTTGCCATGGCGCTGTACTTCGCCTCGCAAGGCACGGGCGAGATGGTCTGGCCGGTGGTGGCGAACCTCAGCCGCATCGTCATCGCCGTCTGCGGCAGCCTGCTCGCCCTCGACGTGATGGGCTGGGGCGTGAAGGGCCTGTTCACCTTCGTGGCCCTGGGCATCGTCTCCTTCTCCGCCGTGCTCGCCTTCTCGACGACGCGGCCGGCGTGGCGCGGATAACCGCCGACGCGCGACGGGAGTCGATGCTCACGGGACCCCTGGTCCCGACCATCCTCAACCTGGCCGCGCCCAATGTCCTGAACGTCGCCATCCAGAGCCTCGTGCTCATCGCCGACGGCTGGTTCGTGGGCCATCTCGGCACCGTCGAGCTCGCAGCCCTCGCCCTGGTCTTCCCCGCGCAGACCACGCTGCAGATGATGTCGGCCGGTGCCATGGGCGGCGGCGTCTCGTCCGCCGTGGCGCGCGCCCTGGGCTCGGGCGATCGCGCCAAGGCGGAAGAAGCCGCCGCACATGCGCTCGCCATCGCCGCCGCCATGGCGGTGCTGTTCGCCGTCGTCTTCGTGGGCTTCGGCCGGCTGCTGTTCGGCGCGCTGGGCGGCAGCGGCGCGGCGCTCGAAGGTGCGGTCGCCTTCTCCACGGTGCTGTTCCTCGGCTGCGGCGCGCACTGGCTTGCCAACACGTTGGCCTCGATCCTGCGCGGCACCGGCGACATGCGGTCGCCCGGCACGGCGCTGATCGCAACGGCGGTGCTGCAGATCCCCCTCAGCGGCGCGCTCACGCTGGGCTGGATCGGCCTGCCCAAGCTCGGCGTCGCCGGCCCCGCGGCGGCGGCGGTCATCTCCTATGGCGTTGCCGCCCTGTGGATCCTGCAGCCGATCCTGGCCGGCCGCTCGGCGATCCGGCTGCGCTGGCCAGCGCGTGGTTTCCGCTGGTCCGCCTTCGCCGACATCCTCAAGGTCGGCGCCACCTCCTGCGTCGTCGTCGTGCTGATCAACGCCGCCGTGCTGGTGGTCACCGGCCTGATCGGCCGCGCCGGCGACGCCGCCATCGCCGGCTACGGCGTCGGCAGCCGGCTCGAATATCTCCTGAGCCCGCTCACCTTCGGCGTCGGCGCGGCACTCACCGCCATGGTCGGCACCAACAAGGGTGCACGCCAGTTCGGGCGGGCGCGGCGAGTGGCCTGGACCGGCGCCCTGATGGCCGGCGCCTTCACCGCGGCCATCGGCCTGGTCGTGGCGATCTGGCCCGACCTCTGGCTGGACCTCTTCACCCGCGATCCTGCGGCCCTCGAGGCAGGCCGCATCTACTTCCGCATCGTCGGCCCGACCTACGGCTTCTTCGGCCTCGCCATGGCGCTCAACTTCGCCGCGATGGGCGCGGGCGACATGATCTGGCCGGCGGCGGCCACGGCGGCCCGCTTCGCCGTCGCGGCCGGCGGTGGATTGCTTGCGCTCGACTGGCTGGGCTGGGGTGTCGGCGGCCTCTATGGCTGCGTCGCGGCGGGCATCGTCACCTATTGCCTGATGCTCGTCTTCTCCCTCACCCGGCCGGCGTGGCGGCGCTGAGCAAAGTTGCTGTTGGCTCGGTAAAAGCCTACGCACCCCCTCATGATTCACGGATCGAGATATCCCAGATACGCGACCACCGTGATCGGCGCCCACAGCGTCCCCGACTGGTACGAGGCCCTCGACCGGCTGGTCTCCGCCGGCCAGCTCTCGATGGCCTCGATGGCGGACGCCCAGTTCCGGTCGATGGAGGGCGCGATCCTCGACCAGGAAGTTGCCGGCATCGACGTCGTCACCGGCGGCGAGATGCACCGGCGCACGCACAATCGCCATTCGCCGCCCAACGCCATGCTGAACTTCTTCTGGCAGAAGATCCCGGCGTTCCAGGGTGCCACGCGGCCCAAGACGATCACGCCGCACGATCCCGACGTCTTCCATCCCTCCGCGACCTGCCGCGGCCAGATCACCGACTCGATCGACCTCGGCCTGGTCGACGAGTTCAAGACCGTCTCGGGCCTCACCGGCAAGCCGGTCAAGATCACCATGACCGGCCCGCACATGCTGTCGGCCGTCGCCTTCGACGAGCACTATGGCGACAGCGCCCGCATGATGGCCGACATCGGCAAGCTGCTGCGGCGTAATTTCCGGATGCTGGTCGAGGCGGGCTGCCGCAACATCCAGATCGACGAGCCGCTCCTCACCATGGCCGAGGACAAGGACGTGATGGCCGCGGTCGATGCCATCAACCTCGCCATCGAGGCCCTTCCCGAGGACGTCCACGTCTCGACGCACTACTGCCAGGGCAACTACGCCGTCGGCAAGGAATACGACGGCCAGATCGGGCATCGCTATTTCGACATCGGCCGCTACAAGGCCGATCTCGTGTGCAGGATCGAGTGCACCTCGCTGATGATCGAGTACGACATGGCCTCGCACTACAAGGACTGCCTCGGCGACAAGCAGCTCGGCATCGGCGCGGTCAATGTCCAGGATCCCAAGGTCGAGAGCGCCGAGACTGTCGTCGAGCGGGTCCGCGCCAACGACTGGCTGGCGCCGGAACAGACCATCATCACCAGCTCCTGCGGCTTCAACCACCTGCCGCGCCGCACCGCCTTTGGCAAGCTCCAGGCAATGGCCGCCGCCAAGCGCCTGCTCGGCGGCTGAGAGGTGGCCGACACGTCCTCCGATCCGCCGGGCCGCGGCGACGGCCTGCTGGCGCTGGCCGAGCAGGCGGGCCAGCTCGGCGTCTTCGAGGGCGACCTCAGGAACGGCAGGTTCATCCTTTCGGCCGGATATCTCCGGCTCATGGGTATCGAGCATTTCGACAATCGCTTTGAGACCTGGCTTGCCTGCGTCTACCGCGAGGACCAGCCGCGCCTGCTCGCCGAGATCGTCGACTCCTACAAGGCGCGCCTGCCCAAGGCCGAGAGCAACTTCCGGATCGTGCGGCCGAGCGACGGCGAGCTGCGCTGGATCGAGACGCAGCGGCTGATGTTCTACGGCGAGGGTGGAAGGGCGGTGCGTGTCGTCGGCGTCGCGGTCGATGCGACCGAGCGCAGGCGCGCCACGGCCCAGCTGCGCGCCTTCACCGAGACGCTCGAGGACGCGGTGCGCGAGCGCACGATCCAGCTCGAGACCCAGCACGAGGCGCGGCGCCGGGCCGAGGAGCAGCTGCGCCAGGCCCAGAAGATGGAGGCCGTGGGCCAGCTCACCGGCGGTGTGGCGCACGATTTCAACAACCTGCTCACCGTCATCATCGGCGGTCTCGACATGATCGAGCGCCAGCTCCCGGCGCTGGGCACCAGCACGGCAACGGCGCGCATCGCCCGTGCGCGCGACATGGCCCTGCAGGGCGCCCAGCGCGCGGCGATGCTGACCAGCCGACTGCTCGCCTTCTCGCGCCAGCAGGCGCTCAATCCCAAGCCGATCGATGCCAACCGGCTGCTGGCCGGCCTCTCCGAGCTGCTGCGCGGCACGCTGGGCGAGGCCGTCCAGATCGAGACGGTCCTGGCCGGCGGCCTGTGGCTCGCCCACGCCGACGAGAACCAGCTCGAGAACGCCCTCATCAACCTCGCGGTCAATGCGCGCGACGCCATGCCGGGCGGCGGCAAGCTCACGATCGAGACGGCCAACTGCCATCTCGACGAAGCCTATGTCGCCAGCGTGGCCGAGCCGGTGAGACCGGGCCAGTATGTGATGATCGCCGCCACCGACACCGGCATCGGCATGAACAGCGAGGCGCTGGAACGCGCCTTCGAGCCCTTCTTCACCACCAAGGCCACCGGCAGCGGCACCGGCCTCGGCCTCAGCCAGGTCTATGGCTTCGTGCGCCAGTCGTCGGGCCATGTCCGCATCTACAGCGAGCTGGGCGAAGGCACGACGGTCAAGCTCTACCTGCCGCGCTATCGCGGCGGCAACGAGGCGCACGGGGAGGTCACGCCTGCCGCCTCGGCTGCCGCGGGCCACGAGACCATCCTCGTGGTCGAGGACGATGCAGCGCTCCGCACCTATGCCGTCGAGGTGCTGACCGACCTTGGCTATCGCGTGCTCGATGCGGCCGACGGCGCGGCAGCCCTCGCCATCCTCGATCGGGAGCCCGGCATCGATCTCCTGTTCACCGACGTCGTGATGCCGGGCATGAACGGCCGTCAGCTCGCCGACGAGGCGCTGCGCCGGCGTCCCGGGCTCAAGGTCCTGTTCACGACAGGCTACACACGCAATGCCATCATCCATCAGGGCCGCCTCGATCCCGGTGTGGACCTTCTCGGCAAGCCCTATACTTTCGACGACTTGGCCAACCGCATCCGGGCCCTCCTCGATCGCTGAGGACGGCGCGCGCTGCATCATCATCGACGAGGAGACTGAGGAATGAGCACGGGACTGGAGCTTCGCTCCCTGATCAGCAAGAGCGGCGAGCTCACATTGTCTTTGGCCAAACCGGCCATCCCCGAGCCCGGCCCCGA
>CANIRG010000023.1 GCA_947469635.1 Rhodospirillales bacterium
CGCATCATGCGCGCGTGCAGGAAATATTGATTGATCGCGGTGAGCTCGTTTTTCAGGAGCTTGTTCAGCTCGGCGATGATCTGCGGATTGCCCTTCACGACAAACCTCCTGCGCAAGTGTTTTCGAATTCGTCCCTAGATACGCTTCGCAAGCGGCAACGCAACCACGGAGCGCGCTAGTAAGAACCGTTCGCGCAGAAAGTTGGCGAAGGAACGAATGCTTTGCATTTGCGTTGGCCTGTTGCTCGTTCGAATCGGGAGTACGCGCCATGCCATTGGACAAAGCCAAGCCGAGCTTCGTGCTGCCGAAGCTGCCTTTCGCGGAGAACGCGCTCGAGCCGGTGATCTCGGCCAGGACGATCTCGTTCCACTACGGCAAGCATCACGCCACCTATGTCGACAAGCTCAACGAGCTGGTCGCGGGCACGCCCTATGAATCGATGCCGCTCGTCGAGGTCGTGAAGAAGTCCGCGCGCCAGGAGAAGGACAAGGCGATCTTCAACAACGCCGCCCAGGCGTGGAACCACGACTTCTACTGGCACAGCATGGCCGCCAACGGCGGCGAGCCTTCGGGCAGGATCAAGGACGCGCTGCAGTCGAGCTTCGGCGGCGTGAAGGAATTCAAGGAGGCCTTCGCCAAGGCCGCCGTCGCCCAGTTCGGCAGCGGCTGGGCCTGGCTGGTGAAGGGCGCCGACGGCAAGCTCAAGATCGCCACCACATCGAATGCCGACACGCCGATCGCGCATGGCGAGACCCCGCTCCTCACCGCCGACGTGTGGGAGCACGCCTACTACCTCGATTACCAGAACCGCCGGCCCGATCACGTCAAGGCGTGGCTCGATCGGCTCGCCAACTGGGCGTTCGCGGAAAACAACCTCGGCTAACCTGGAGAACGACCAATGCTTGGCACCATCCTACTGATCATCCTTGTCCTCATCCTGATCGGCGCCTTGCCGACCTGGCCGCACAGCAGCGGTTGGGGCTATTATCCGAGCGGCGGCGCCGGCCTGATCCTGGTGATCGTGGTCGTGCTGCTGCTGATGGGACGGATATAGGCGTCAGTATCTGAAGGTGACGTTGAGCGATCCGAACTGGTCCCAACGGTCGCGTTCGAAAAATTCCGGCGTGCGCAGCACCTGCGTGTAGCTGAAGCGCACGCCGCGGAAGAGAATGGCGAGGCCGGCCTGGGCCTCGCCGACGAAGGGCCGGCGGCCGACATGCATGCTGTTGCCGTCGGTGTTGCCGTCCAGGAAGATGTTGCGGGCGATCGCCTCGCCGCCCAGGCCTGCGAAGAGATACCAGCCGAAGCCGTCGCCGATGAAGCCTTCCGAGCCGGGGAGCGCGGGGCGCGCGCGCGTCGGGCCGAAGTCGTTGCGCAGGTCCTTGCCGATGCGAACCGTGCCCCCGACGCTGGCATAGCTCGCGACATTGCCCACCGCCAGACCCATGCGGGGCACGATGTCGTACTCCAGCTTGGGATCCTCGAAGACCACGCCGCGGCCGGTGCGCCAGCGGCGCTCGAAGGTGAGGCCGATCGTGGGCTCGTTGTGGAGCTGGTTGGCCCAGCCATTGGCCGTGGCGACGCCGATCAGGCGATGGAAGTTGTTCTGCACGAACTCGCCGCCCGCCGCCGGGCCGATCACGCCGAGATCGAGCTGCAGCGTATCGAGCCGAACGGGCTCGGGGTGCGCCGTCTTGGGATCGGGACGCTTGTAGGTCGATTGCAGCGCGATGCTGGCATAGAGCCAGGCGGCATAGGGCCGGTCGTTCGCGATCGGCGCGGACGTATCCGTATCCTGCGGCGTGTAGAGGTTCTGGCCGAACGAGATGCCGACGCGGCGGGTGACCGAGGCCACCGGATCCTCGCCGAAGAAGGTCGGGATGGTGGTGAGGGCCGCCAACCCCTCCGGCAGCGACGGCAGCGCGGACGACAGCCAACCGATGCGGAAACCGTTGGTGTAATCGCGGTCCGACCGGCCGATGCGGTTGAAGACGTCGTTCTCGACCTGGATGGTGAAGATGTCGCGCAGCTCGTCCGGGCTCGGATCGGTGTCGACCGGCAGGACGCGTTGGGCGAAGGCTGGCGCCGCGCCGGTCAGCAACGCGACGAACAGAACGGTGATGTATTTTTTCAGCTGCCCCTCCAATCGCTGACAACGCGAGAAGGCAGATTGGAGTTCCACCCTATCTCATGTTGGCGGGGGCATGAGGATCCCAAAGGTATCGTTTGCAACGAAGCGCAATGGCCAGCGTGACGCCGGCGCCGACCAGGCTGTAGAGCGAGCCGGTGATCGAGTAGCCGAGATGCTCGACCAGCGGACCCGACAGAAGAATGCCGAGGGGCATGCCGTAGACCGCAAGCATGCGCACGCCCATGACCCGTCCGCGGAAGGCGGGATCGGTGGTCCGCAACAGCAGCACCGCCATCGGGATCATGCAGAAGCTTTGCGCGAAGCCCGACACGAACAGCAGCGCCATCCCCCACTGCGGCAGCCGTATCCACGAGAAGGCGAGATTGAGCGTGAACCAGATCACCGCGAAGACGAGCATGGTGCGCGCCGCGCGAATCCTCGCCCCCTGCAGGCTGAGCACGATGGAGCCCAGCAACGCACCGGCCGAGAAGCTCGCGACCAGCCAGCCGAGGCCGGTCTGGCCCATTCCGTAGATATCCTTGGCGACATAGGGCAGCAGCGAGCTGATGATCGGGTAGGCGGCGAAATTCATCAGGAAGGCGAGAATGGTCGCGGCCCGCACGTCGGGGGTCGCCCAGACATAGGCGAACCCCGCCTTCAGCGCGGCAAGCGGCGATGCCTGCACCGCTTCCTCGCCCAGCACGCGCAGACGACGAATGCCGACATTGAAGGTGAGGGCGAGGCTCATCGCATAGACGGCGCAGACCGCGAGATAGGCCGGCCCCGACCCGAGCGCCGCCACCAGGCCGGCGCCGCTCAACGCGCCGATGATGCGCGCCGAATCGGCCGTGGTGCGCGATACGCTCATCGCCCGCATCAGCAGCTCGGTCGGCATGGTCTCGCCCACGAGAAGATTGCGCATGGTGATGTCGGACGGCCGCACCAGGCCCATCACGGTCGCCAGCACGAACACCGCCAGCGGCGTGGCGACGTCGGCCAGGAACAGCACCGCCAGCACCGAGGCCACCACCACATAGGTCCCGCGCATGATGCACAGGAGATTGCGGTTGCCGATGCGGTCGCCCGCCATGCCGAAGACCGGCGAGATCAGGGTTCCCAGGAACTGCAAGGAGCCGAAGAGCGCCAGCGCCAGCACCGACCCGGTCGAGACCAGCACGAACCAGCCCAGGATCACGCCTTCCATCTCGAAGGCCCAGGACGCGAGCAGGTCGGCCGGCCACTGGAAACGGAAGCTCCTGACCCCGAACGGGGCGAGCACGGGGGCGCGCGAGATGACGCTCACGTCCTGGCGGTTTCCTTCCTTGTCGCGCCTGTCGGCGTCTTTTCTATTGACGGGAGTAGCCTGTGAATAGCTTTCGGCCCAGCCCTGATTTGTGGGGGCGGCCCCTCTCCCAGCGCAGGACTCGCCTTGCCTTGGCCCCCTGCACAGAGCAGGGTACCGACAAGAAACCGCCAAGCGCCCGGTAACCTGTCCGGATTGCACGCGGATTGCCGTGTTGGAGAGTCCGAGATGGGCCGGTCGGCCAAGTCGACGTTTCACCTGCTGCTGATCAAGCCGACGCATTACGACGACGACGGCTATCCGATCACCTGGCTCAGGTCGCACATCCCGTCCAACACCCTGGCCGCCCTCTATGGGCTGGGCGAGGACTGCCAGCGTCGGCAGGTCCTGGGCCCGGACGTCGATATCGTGATCGAGCCGATGGACGAGACCAACACGAGGGTCCGGCCGGAGCGCATCGCGGCCCGCATCAAGCGTGCCGGCGGCAAGGCGCTGATCTGCCTGGTCGGCGTGCAGTCCAACCAGTTCCCGCACGCCGTCAACCTCGCCCGCAAGTTCATTGCGGCCGGCCTGCAGGTGGCGATGGGCGGCTTTCACGTCTCCGGCTGCCTGTCGATGCTGCCGGTCATTCCGCCCGAGATCCAGGAAGCCATGGACATGGGCATCGCCATCTATGCCGGAGAGGCCGAGGAAGGCCGGTTCGGCGACGTGCTGCTCGACGCCTGGAACGGCGCGCTGAAGCCCGTCTACAACTACATGGACGACCTGCCGAACCTCGAAGGCGCTCCCACCCCCCGGCTTCCGCCGACGGCGCTGGCGCGCAACGAGGGCGGCATGTCGAGCTTCGACCTCGGCCGCGGCTGCCCGTTCCAGTGCTCCTTCTGCACGATCATCAACGTGCAGGGCCGCAAGAGCCGCTTCCGCAGCGCCGACGACCTCGAAGCGATCATCCGCGAGAACTACAAGCAGGGCATCAAGTCGTTCTTCATCACCGACGACAACATGGCCCGCAACAAGCACTGGGAGGAGTTCTTCGACCGGCTGATCGAGCTCAGGGAGAACGAAGGCATCGACCTCGCCCTGATCATCCAGGTCGACACGCAGTGCCATCGCATCCCGAACTTCATCGCCAAGGCGCGCTGGGCCGGCGTCTATCGCGTCTTCATCGGGCTGGAGAACGTCAATCCGGACAATCTGCTGGCGGCCAAGAAGCGCCAGAACAAGATAACCGAATACCGCAAGATGCTGCAGGCCTGGCACACCAGCGGCGCCTCGACCTGGGCCGGCTACATCCTGGGCTTCCCCGGCGACACCCGCGCCTCGATCCTGCGCGACATGGAGATCATCAAGAAGGAGCTGCCGCTCGACATCCTCGAGCTGTTCATCCTCACGCCCCTGCCGGGCTCCGAAGATCATCAGAAGATGTGGAAGCAGGGCGTCTGGATGGACCCCGACCTCAACAAGTACGATGTGCATCACCGCGTCGTGCATCATCCCAGGATGGCCGATGCGGAGTTCGAGCAGACCTATCGCGATGCCTGGGCGGCCTACTACACGCCCGAGCATATCGAGACTGTCGCGCGCCGCCACGGCTCCATCCCCGGCCGCAACCCGGCCGAGCCGGCGCGCTTCATGACCATGTTCAAGATCGTGTTCGAGGCCGAGGGCGTCCATCCGCTCGAAGGTGGCGGGGTGCGGCTGAAGTATCGCGGCGATCGCCGCCACGGCATGAAGATCGAGCCGTGGGGCCTGTTCCATCTCAAGCTCGCCGCCGAGTTCTGCCACAAGATGAAGATCTACGCCCGCCTGGCCTGGCAGGGCTGGCGCATCGGCCGGAAGGTCAAGTTCGATCCCAGGCGCCTCGAATACACCGACCTCGCGCTCCAGCCGGTGATGGACGACGACATGGACAAGCTGTCGCTGTTCGCCGAGACGTCGGGCGGCGGCGCGGCGGTCGACAAGCGCCGCGGCGAAGATCTCGCCCGTGCCCGTGTCGCGGCGGCCCAGAACCAGCGGCTGGCCGCGGCGGAGTAGTCGTCGGGTTACAAAAGCAACGCTTTAGATAACGGCGGATCAAAGGGAAGGGCCGGGCAATGCCCGGTCCGTGCCGCGGCTACGCGCGGACGTCGGTCGTAGGAAATGGGAATCGTGGCCAGCACAACAGGCCGACCGTAAGCTCGGCCCTGCGGTCGACCTGTTACGGGCGCTTCTGCCGTGGTCGCCCTTCAAGCGTCATCGGACCGCGGGCCTCCTCAGCGCGGAGGTTGCTCCGCGCGAGCCCGCTCTTATCGAAATGAGTACCGTAAGATCATGAGCGCGCCTGGAGGCCCGCGGTCCGCATGAGTCCGCCTCAATGCAGGACCGGCGGCTTCACCTCGTTCAGTCCATCGGCATCGGTGGCCGAGATGGTCGTCCGCACCATCGTGCGTTCCTTGCCGTAGTCCCACGGCCGGCCACGATGCAGCATGGCGCGGTTGTCCCACATCACGGCATCGCCGGTGCGCCATTTATGGGTGTAGACGAACTCGCGCCGAGTCGCCTCGTCGAGCAGCTGGGCCAGCATCTGGCGGGCGTCGCGGTCGTCCATGCCGTCGATGGCATAGGCATGGCTGGCGACATAGAGCGCGCGCCGGTCGTTCGTCGGGTTGCGCCAGTTGAGGCGCCAACGCACCGGCGGCAGCGCCCTGCGCTCCTCTGCATTGGCGAGGTCGGGGTGGATCTGGTCGCGGCTGTTGGCATAAGAGTGCGTCGCGACGGAATTCTTGAGACGATCCTGCAGATCCGACGGCAGGCGCTCCCACGCGAGGCGGGTCGAGGTGAACTCCGTGTCGCCATCCTCGTTCGGCAGCACGCGGGCGGTGAGCACGGAGGCCAGGGCCGGAATCTTCTTGAAGGATGAATCGGTGTGCCACAGGGCATTGGCCTGGGCCACCAGCACCTGGCGGTCGGTCGGCGGCACGATCTCGCCGTTGGCGCCACGGTTGGTCAGCCGGGAGTAGAAGCCGCCGGCGCCGAGCGAGGCGACCTTGGTCAGCTCCAGCGGCCCGAAGGCGCGGCTGTAGGCGACCTGGATGTCGTCGGCGACGTTCTGGTCGCGGAAGAGGAGCAGCGAATGTTCCTCGAAGGCGGCGCGCACGGCCTTGTAGGCGTCGGCATCGCTGGCGACATCGAGCAGGCTGACACCCTTGACCTCGACACCGAAGCCCTGTGCTAGCGGAACCAGTTCCATCGCGTTCCTCCTCGCGGCTGCTTTCAGCCTGTTTGCTTCAGGGATTTTATCGCAACCCGGCCATGGGGGGCTATAGTACGATTCTTGCACACAATGCATCGCTGATTCCCCATGGCCGCCTCCTCACCCACGCCGCGCCTGGCCTTTGTCGCCGCGGCGACACAAGTCGCTCGTGCCGCTCGTTCGGCGCTGGAGCAACGCTATGGCAGCGTGCCGCCGGCCCAGGCCGACATCATCGTGGCCTTGGGCGGCGACGGGCTGATGCTGCAGGCGCTGCACCGGCACATGCGGCGGGGCACGCCGATCTTCGGCATGAACCTCGGCACGGTCGGCTTCCTGCTGAACACCTACAAGCAGACCGGCCTGCTGACGCGCCTCCGCAAGGCCCGCCGTGTGACGCTCTCGCCGCTCAGGATGCGGGCCGTCGATTCGCGCGGCCGCAAGCACGAGGTCATGGCGATCAACGAGGTGTCGCTGCTGCGTTCGAGCCGCCAGACCGCGCGTCTCGAGGTGAAGATCGACGGGCGCATGCGCCTGCCGGACCTCTATTGCGACGGCGCCATGGTGGCCACGCCCGCCGGGTCCACCGCCTATAACCTCTCGGCGCACGGTCCGATCCTCCCGCTGGGCGCGGGGCTGCTGGCGCTGACGCCGATCAACGCCTTCCGGCCGCGGCGCTGGCGCGGCGCGCTGCTGCCGCGGGCCTCGTCGGTCGAGTTCGCCATCCTCGATCCCGGCAAGCGGCCGGTGGCGGCGGCGGCGGATTCGGTCGAGATCGCCAACGTCGTCAAGGTCACCGTGACCGAGGCCATCGACATCGAGCTCACGCTCCTGTTCGATCCCGAGCACGATCTCGAGGAGCGCATCCTCAAGGAGCAGTTCGCGCCTTGAGCGAGCAGCCCAAAGACTTCCCCTTCAAGCCCGAGCGCAAGACCATCATCGGCCACGACGGCTGGAGCCCGCTGGTGCTTGCCCTGGTCATCGGCGGGATCGGCGGCTTCATCTTCGACTGGCTCCGGATGCCGCTCGCCTGGATGCTGGGGTCCTGCGTGTTCTCGACGGTGGCGGCCTTCGCCGGCCTGCGCATCGGCATGCGCGTGCGCCTGCGCCAGGGCATGATCATCATCCTGGGCGTGCTGCTGGGCTCGGGCTTCACGCCCGACCTCCTGCAGCGGCTCGGCCAATGGGCGGTGAGCCTGGGCGTCGTGTCGGTGATGACGGTGACCGGCGCCACCCTCTGCTACCTCTGGCTCCGGCGCTGCACCGACTGGAACCGCCAGACCTGCTACTTCGCCGCCATGCCCGGCGGGCTGAACGACATGACCATCCTGGGCGGCGCCATGGGCGGCGAGGAGCGCGCCATCGCGCTCGCCCATGCGCTGCGCATCCTCACCGTCTTGCTCACCATCCCGATCTGGTACCGGCTGGTGAACGGCGCGCAGACCAGCGTGCTCCACATGGAGCATGGCCCGACCGGCAACGACTGGAAGGACTATGCCGTGCTGATCGGCTGCGGCATCGTCGGCGCCACGCTCGGCCGCCTGCTGCGCCTGCCCGCCAGCTTCATGATGGGGCCGATGATCATCAGCGCCATCGCCCATCTCGGCGGCCTCACCAACTCGAAGCCGCCGGGCGAGCTGGTGGCGGCGGCGCAGGTCGTGGTCGGCTGCGGAATCGGCTGCCGCTTCGTGGGGGCGGCCATCGACAAGCTGCACAAGGAGATGGCGGCCTCGATCGGCGCCGCGCTGATCATGATCGGCTGCGCCGTGATCTTCGCCAAGATCGGCGTCGCCATCACCGGCCTCAACCTCGACGCCACGGTCCTGTCCTACGCGCCGGGCGGCTTCGCCGAGATGAGCCTGATTGGCCTGGCCCTCGGCATCGAGATCGCGATGGTGGCGACCCACCATCTGTTTCGCCTGTTCCTGATCCTGATCACCAGCCCGCTGATCTTCCGCTTCTGGCTCCATCCTGCCGTCAAGAAAATGGAAAAATAGCGGGGCCGCTCACTCCGCCGATATCGATTGATTGGAATGCTTTTTGCTGCCCCACTTGGCAGTCTATCGGGATCATCCGATGGAATTCCGAGGCGGCGATGAAGGACCATTTCCATCTGGCCTGGTTCCTGTCGCAGGGCTTCGGCCCGAAGACATGGCGCTCGATGTGGCCGGGCAGCGACAGCGACCTCAAGCGCTGGATGATGCCGGACCTGTTCATCGACCTTGCCAAGGGGCTCGATCGCTGCTGCTTCGACTACATGATCATCGAGGATTCCTCGATGGTGCCCTACACCTACAAGGGCTCGCACGACGTCTACCTGAAGTACGCGGCCAGCAGCCCCAAGCTCGATCCCGCCGTGCTGGTCCCCTATCTCGCCCAGGCAACCAGCACCCTGGGCCTGGTGCCGACGCTCTCCACCAGCGAGTACCCGCCCTATCTGATGGCCCGGCTGGTCAATACGCTCGATCACGTGACCGAGGGCCGGATGGGCTGGAACTGCGTCACCAGCAGTAACGATGGTGCTGCGGAAAACTACGGCCGCGACAGGCACCTGCCGCACGACGAGCGCTACGACGTGGCCGACGAGTTCGCCGACGTGGTGACCCGGCTGTGGGAGGCGTGGGAGCCCGACGCGGTGCTGCTCGACCGCGAGCGGCCGATGTTCGCCGACGGCGCCAAGGTCCATCCGATCAACCACGACGGCAAGTATTTCAAGGTCCGCGGCCCGCTCAACGCGCCGCGCTCGCCGCAGGGCCGCGTGCCGATCTGCCAGGCAGGCGGATCGCCGCGCGGCCAGGCCTTCGCCGCGCGTTGGGCCGACACCATCATCACCAACGCGCTCAGCGTCGAGGGCATGAAGAAGTTTCGCGAAGACGTGCGGCGCCGCGCGGCGGGGTACGGCCGCGACCCCGACAGCATCAAGGTGCTGTTCCTCGCCTATCCGATCGTCGACACCACGGTGGAGGCGGCGCTGGAGCGCAAGCGCCTGCTGGCGGAAGCCGATGGACGCCACCTCGACATGAACCTCTCCGGACTGTCGCGGCTCACCAACATCGACTTCTCGAAGTTCGACCTCGACGAGCCGCTGCCGCCGGGCCTCACCACCAACGGCCACCAGTCCTCGCTCGCCAACTGGATCGGCAAGACGCCGCGCGAGCTCGCCACCGCCACCAGCAACCGCCAGGGTATCGAGCTGGTCGGCACGCCCGACAGCGTCGCCGGCCGCATGCAGGAGATCATGCAGGAGGTCGGCGGCGACGGCTTCCTGTTCTTCAACACCTATTTCGATCGCCGCTACATCATGGAAATATGCGACGGCCTGGTGCCCGAGCTGCAGCGCCGCGGCCTGGTCCGCAAGGCCTACGCCCACAAGCACCTGCGCGACAACCTGCTCGAGTTCTAGGCCCGCACTGTGATGCCGCCATCGACCACGAGCAGGTGGCCGTTCACATAGGCCGCGTCGTCGGACGCCAGGAACAGCGCGCAGTTGGCGGTGTCCCAGCCAGTGCCCATCTTGCCCGTGGGCGAGGCCTTGTTCCTGATGGCGATCATCTTGTCGTAGGCCTGATTGTGATCCTGCTCGCCCTTGGCATATTCCTCGGCGAGGAAGTCGATCATCGGCGTGTGCATCAGGCCGGGCAGGATGGCGTTGCAGCGGATGCCCTTCTCGGCGTACTGCGAGGCGATCGCCAGGGTGAGCGAGGTCACTGCAGACACCCGCACCTGCCCTAGTTTAGTCAGGATGTTATCGATCCGCAAAACCAAGCCGAAGTATATCCCTACTGTCGAGCTTTAGGCGCCCGGGAGCGCTTCCGCCGAGAAGCGCGATCGCGGTCTTGTCTCCATCATCGTCATCAGGCACTGCGATTCCTACCGCCTTCATCGCGTTTGGCGGGACGTCCACTTTTGTTTCTGCGACGATCTCACCATTAGCACGCAACTCGGTTACCACGTGATTATGGAGCGCATCTTTAGTGTTGAGTGGATTCAGCCGTTGAGGGCAAAGTTCTGGCGCGATGGGGCAGTTGACATCAACGCCTGGTAGGACGCTCCCGCTTGTCGTCTTAGTCTTGGACACCATCACATAGAACTTTGCCACGTGAGACGTTGACGTAGGGTTTGTCACAATCACCCAGAATTTGATCTTCTTATCTTTGGCACCGCTTCTCACCTCGCTAACCGCAACTGCTAGGGGGTCGCTAAAAAACCTCGCCCTATCGTTATTAGATCGATCGACTAGCTTCTGAAACAATTGCTCAAACAGCTTACTTTCCAGTGACCGTTCGTCGTACAGCCCATACATCGGGGTGCAAATAATAGGACCATTCCCACAATCGCTCGCACAGACATTGTTCGTCGCAGTCAAAAGCGACACTGCGAGGATAGCGCCACAAACCCGATACATTTTCGCTGCCTCTATCCACGAAAGATTGAAACGAGCCTGATAATGTCTGCGATTGTCAGAACGGACGAGAAATATCCACTTCTGGTCGGAGTAATAGCCGGAATGCGTTCAAGCATAGTACTCCCAGCCCCAACGCTAAATATTGCTGGTACACGGGTGAATGGGAACGTCTTGGCGTGGTCGGCTAAGTAGTCTGCGTTTTTCTGAACATACCCGAACGGATCAGCGCGAAGCTCATCCTCGACGCTCGAGGTCAATTGCAGTGGCTGCGCAGACTGATCCGCGTGGGTTGGAACTTGCTCGTCCGTGAATCCGGTATTGGCGAAGATCGGCAGACCTTGAGCCATCCCGACGGCTGAGATGATTCTTAGCCGGCCTTCTAGAGTGGAATTCTGCTCCGCAATTTTATTGATCACTTCTACTGCACGGCTCGCTTCTGGTGACGCTTGGCGAATGAGGGGCGCCAGAACTCGAGTAGCAGTCGCGATTTGCTGTGCCGGATTTGTAACGAAATTAACACCTTGAACAACTGTACTCGCAACCCGCTTGAAGATCCCTCCAATACTGGCGTCCGCGCCAGTTGTCCAAACGACTGTCGAGGCAACTAGCACTGGCCCTCCTAAGATCATACTCCGGCGATTTAGCATTGTATCCACCTCGACAATTTTCACCATGGATTGTGCGATACATCAAAGACTCTGTCTAGATGGAAGGCGGTCGCGAAGCATAGGAGCGTCAGTTTCACGGGAGTTGAGCCTCGATTGGAAAGCTACAGACACTCGCCCAAAACAACTTCTACGCCCGCACCGTGATGCCGCCGTCCACCACCAGCAGGTGGCCGTTTACATAAGCGGCCTCATCCGACGCCAGGAACAGCGCGCAATTCGCCGTGTCCCAGCCCGTCCCCATCTTGCCCGTCGGCGAGGCCTTGTTCCTGATGGCGATCATCTTGTCGTAGGCTTGGTTATGGTCCTTCTCGCCCTTGGCATATTCCTCGGCTAGGAAGTCGATCATCGGCGTGTGCATCAGGCCGGGCAGGATGGCGTTGCAGCGGATGCCCTTCTCGGCGTACTGCGAGGCGATCGCCAGAGTGAGCGAGTTCACCGCGCCCTTGCTGGCATTGTAGGCGAGATAGGAGATGCCCTTCGGCACGCGGATCGAGGCGATCGAGCTCACGTTCACGATCGCGCCCCGGCCCTGCTTCTCCATGATCGGCAGCACATGCTTGGCCGTGAGGAAGAAGCTCTTCACGTTGACGTCGAACACGCGATGCCATTCGTCTTCCGAGAGCTCGACCGGCCCGCCCGTCGAGCCGATGCCGACATTGTTGTCGAGAATGTCGACGCGGCCCCACTTGGCCATGCAGGCGTCGACCGTGGCCTTGACCTGCGCATTGTTGGACGCGTCGCACTCGAAGGCCGCCGCCTCGCCGCCCTCCTTGGCGATCAGCCCGACGGTCTCCTCCGCGGCCGCGCGCTTGCGATCGACGCAGAAGACGCGCGCGCCTTCACGGGCAAAAGTGACGGCAGTGCATTTGCCGTTGCCCCAGCCCGGCCCGCTCGAGCCGGCGCCCACCACAATTGCAACCTTGTCCTTCAAACGTCCCGGCATGTGTTTCCCCTTTGGGCCCAATCTAACACGGCCCTTGTGCCCAGCAGCACCAGCCGCGACGCTTGGCCTTCGATCCATGGCCCCTGCTCGTCGACGTCGATGCGACGACCGACCATGTGCACGACCGACCGCCGATCCACCGTATCGGCGAAGCGCAGGATGCCCTTGGCGCGCAGCACGCCAGCGGGCGCGTCGCGCAGCATCGCCAGCAGGACGCTGCGCGCGACAGGTTCCGGCCATTCGTAGGACCAGCTCTTGAACGCATTGGCCGTATCGGACCCGCCCGGCGCGCCATGGCGGTCGAGGCCGAACAGCAGGTCGATCGGCACCTCGGCACGCGCCGCTTCGAGGATCGGCGCAGACGAATGGGTCGACAGCCAGTGGCGCAGGGTCGGCAGGTCCTGCGCGAGGTCGAGCTTGTTGAGCAGGAGAAGGTCGGCCGCCGCGAGCTGTCGCGTCACGGTATCGCCGACACGCCTGTCGGCCGCCCGCATCCGCACCTCGGCGGCATCGACCACCACGATGACGCCGTCGCGCATCAGCCGCGGCTCGATCACGGCGATATCGGCGATGCGGCCCGGGTCGGCGACGCCGGAGGCTTCGACGACGATGTGGTCGAAGCGCTCGGGCCGTTCGAGCAGCGCCAGCAGAGTCGTCACCAGCGAATCGCCGATGGTGCAGCAGAGGCAGCCGTTGGCGAGCGAGATCGTGTCCCCGCCGTGCGCCGCGATCAGCGCGCCGTCGATGTCGAGGGCGCCGAAATCGTTGACCAGCACGGCGAAGCGCCGGCCCGTTCCCCCGGCCAGCAGGCGGTTGAGCAGGGTCGTCTTGCCCGCACCCAGGAAGCCGCCGATGACGGTGAAGGGGATCATGGATGGGGGCGCGCAACTCCAGTCGCGCGTCTTTCTCATGGACTCATGATCGCGCCACGGAGGGGCGCGCCCCCAGCAATGATCCTCACCTCTTCGGCGCCTCGAACACCCTGCCGCCCAGCACCGTGCCCCAGACAGGGACGTCCTTTAGCTTCTCCGGTGCGACCTCGAGCGGGTCGTCCTCGAGGATGGCGAAGTCGGCGCGTTTGCCGACGTCGATGCTGCCCAGCTCCTCATCGAGCTTCAGCGTGTAGGCCGCACCCAGCGTGATGGCGCGCAACGCATCGGCGACGGAGATCTTCTCCGCCTCGCCCAGCGTGCGGCCGGACGCCGTCAAGCGATTGACGGCGCACCAGGCCGTGAAGAGCGGGCTGATCGGCGTGACCGGCGCATCGCAATGGATGGCGAAGGGCACGCCGGTGGCGAGCGCCGTGGCGCAGGCGTCCATGCGCTCGGCGCGCTCGGGGCCCAGCGTCTTGGCGTAATGAATGTCGCCCCAATAGAAGAGATGGTTGGCGAAGAGGTTCGCGCACATGCCGAGCGCCTTCATGCGGCGGAACTGGCCGGCGTCGGCCATCTGCGCATGCTGCAACGTGTGGCGATGGTCCCAGCGCGGCGCGGCGGCCAGCGCCCGCTCCACCGCCTCGATCGCCACCTCGGAGGCTTCGTCGCCGTTGGTGTGGATATGGACCTGGAAGCCGGCGCGGTGATAGGCCAGCAGCAGGCGGTCGATGTCGTCGGGGCCGATGTTCCACACGCCGTTGGGCGTGCCGTCGTAATAGCCCGGCCAGCGCATGCGCGCCGACAGGCCCTGGATCGAGCCGTCGGTCACGATCTTCACGAGCTGGAAGCGCAGCTTGTCGTTGTTCCGCTTCATCAGCGCCTGGAGGCGGGCGATGCCCTGCTCAGGCGGCACGGAGCCCGCGGCAAAGGCCGGCAGCAGCCGCACCGGAAAATCCTCCGACGAGGTCGCGCGCAGATACGCCTCGACCGTGCTCTCGGGCAGCTCGTTGTGCAGGTCGGTGGCCGTGGTGACGCCGGCCAGCTGCGCCACCTTGGCGAAACCACGGATGGCGGGTTCGTCGGACAGGACGGCAGCGAGCTCGATGCCGGCGGCGCGATAGGCCATGTACTTGGCCGTGATCTCCTGCAGCTCCCCCGTCGGCTCGCCGCCAGCGTCCTTCACGATGCCATGCACATTCGTCGAGCGCGTGATGTTGGCCTTGGCGAAGACCGGCGTGTTGGCATTCAACACATGGAAGTTGGAATGGATGATCACCACGGGCCGGTCGGTCGAGACCTTGTCGAGATCGGCGAGGTCCATGCGCCGCCCGCCGAAGTAGATCGGGTCGAAGCCCCAGGCGAGCAGCGTCGAGCCGTCGCGCGGCATGGTCTTCTCGTAGGCCTGCAGCGCCGTCACGACCTCGCCGATGTTCTTGAGGCCGGGCGAGCGCTTGCCCTCCGGGCTGACGCGGTCGAAGTAGCCGACATAGGGGAACTTCCACACGCCGCCCTCATAGGCGTGGCTGTGGCCCTCGACGAAGCCGGGGAGGATCACCCTGTCCTTGAAGCGCTCGTCGAGCTCGAACTTGCCCCAACCTTTCAGGGATTCGATCGAGCCCGCCCCCAGGATGTGGCCGTCGCGCACCGCCACATGGGTGGCGAAGGGCTGGCCTGGATTCATGGTGAGGATGCGGCGGGCGGAATAGACGATGGTGCTCATGCGTGGGAGAGTAGTGCATGACCACCATCGACCACGAGCATTTCATGCGGCGGGCGCTCGAGATCGCCGCCGAAGCGGACAGCGCCGGCGACATGGGCGTCGGCTCGATCGTCGTGCAGGGTGACCGCATCGTCGGCACCGGCCGCAATCGCATCTCGACGGCCAGGAACCCGATGGCGCATGCCGAGACCGACGCCATCGCCGACGCCTGCCGCGCGCTCGGCACCGACACGCTCGCCGGCTGCAGGATCTACACGACGATGGAGCCCTGCCCGATGTGCGCCGGCGCGCTGGTGCTGGCCAAGATCGACCATTGGGTGCTGGGCGGCCGGTTCAAGTCGGTGGGCCGCACCGACCTCGGTCGCTACTCGGTCGAGAGCTTCGCCGATTTCGTCGGCGCCGAGATCGAGGTCACCACCGGCATCCTGCAAGCCGAATGCGAGGAGCTGCGCACCCGCTTCTTCCGCAGGTGATGCGTGAAGGCGAGCGCGAGGCAGTGGCGTAGGGCGCGCACCGGCACGCGGTCGCCGGCTTCGAAGACGATGGCGCGCTTGCCGTCGTAGGTGAAGGTGTCCGGATAGAGTTCGCGGAAGGTCTCGACGAGCCCGCTCTGGCAATGGAAGTAGACCGCGTAGGCGCCGCGATCCTTCAGCCGATCGATCCGCACCGTCGTGCCGCTGCCGGTCGCCGATGTCAGGTAGCTCGGCTGTCCCCATTTCAGCGTCTCGGTAAGCGGCCCGACACCGTCGGTCTTGGCCGCCACCTCGAACACCAGCTCGCGTAACACCATCAGCTGGCGCCGCAGTGCGGCAGGGCAATTCCGGAATACGGACGCGACTGATTCATCGCCGAAGCGCTTCATCGCTGGACCTTAGCATGGGCTGCATGGAATGCTCGGCGCCAACGATAAGGTTCTCGGGAGGAACACATGCTTCGACGCGCGCTCATACCGGCGCTGGCTCTCGCCGCCCTCGCGGCACCGGCCGCGGCGCAGGAATGGCCCAACAAGCAGATCAAGGTGGTGATCGCCTATCCGCCCGGCGGTCCCACCGACATCTCCACGCGCATCGTCATGGAGAAGGTGGGCCAGCTCCTGGGCCAGCCCATCCTGTTCGACAACAAGGGCGGCGCCTCGGGCATGATCGGCGCGGAATATGCCAAGAACCAGCCGGCCGACGGCTACACCTTCCTCGGCATGACGGTGGCGATGGTGGCGATCACCCGCCACCTGCAGCCGATCCCGTTCGATCCCGAGAAGGATTTCGCGACGGTGGCGCGCATGTCGACCTCGTGGATGGCGCTCGCCGTCCATCCCTCGGTGCCGGTCAACACGCTGGCCGAGTTCGTGGCCTACGCCAAGGCCAACCCCGGCAAGATCAACTTCGGCTCGGCCGGGCTTGGCACCATCACCCAGCTGTTCGGCGAGATGCTCAATCTCGAGGCCGGCATCAAGATGGTGCATGTCCCCTACAAGGGCAGCGCCCAGGCCACCGGCGACGTCGTCGCGGGCCAGATCCAGGCGCAGTTCGACCAGACCGTGTTGCCGCAGATCCTCGCGGGCAAGCTGAAGGGGCTGGCCATCCTGGCCGATTCGCGCTGGCCCTATAAGCCCGAGATCCCGACCCTGCGCGAGCAGGGCTACGGCAAGGACGGCGGCGATGCCTGGTACGGCATCCTGGCGCCCACCGGCACGCCTTCCGCAATCATCGACAAGATGACCAAGGCGATCGACGAGGCGCTGAAGTCGCCCGACGTCATCGACAAGCTCGACAAGGCTGGCGCCAAGGTGACCTATCTCGACCCGGCAGGAATGCGGAAGCAGATCGATGTCGAGAGCAAGATGTTCGCCGACATCATCAAGCGCGGCAACGTCAAGACGCAGTGAGCGGAGATCACCGATCAAGCTCACCGTCGGGCTGGTTCACGAAGATGAGGACCAGCATCAGGATGGCGCAGAAGCGGAACGCCGGCTGCACGCCGTTCCAGGTCTTGGACTGCCACATCGCGAACCACTCGCCGCCCACCACCATGAAGCCGGTGAACCACAGCAGGAAGCCGAGGCCGACGCCCAGGACGACATAGGCCTTGGCTGCATTGAACCTGGCAGCAGGAGCCCGCAGGTTGGCGGCGAGCCGAACGGCACCGACAGCCAGAAGGAACCCGGTTGCCGCCTCGGCCGCGATGATCCCCCAATAGGCCAGGGTCCAGAGCGTCGGGTTCGTGATCGCGCGGCCCATCAGGGCATTGCCCGGGTTGGTCGTGTCCATGCTGAGCGTGTGGCGCACGAACTCGTGGTTGGTGCCGTAGTCGATCACATTGTCGGCGGCCACGAGCAACGCGAACAAGGCGGTCGAGGCCACCATCGCGATCTTCACCAAGCGTGTGGCGAACAGGGCGTCCATGGCTGGACCTTAGCATGGGGGCCGTGGAATGCTCGGCGCAACCATAAGATCCCGGGAGGATCCGCATGCTCCGACGTGCCTTCGCTGCCTCGGCCCTGGCCACGCTAGCCGCGCCTGCCGCGGCACAGGCCTGGCCTGCCAAGCCGCTGCGCATGGTGATCCCCTACCCGCCCGGCGGGCCGTCCGACGTCTCCACCCGCATCGTCATGGAGCGCGCCGCACGCAGCCTCGGCCAGCCCGCGATCTTCGACAACAAGGCCGGCGCGTCAGGCATGATCGGCGCCGAGTTCGTCAAGAACCAGCCCGTCGACGACCACACCTTCCTCACCACGACGACGGCCATGGTGTGCATCACGCGCCATCTCCAAGCGATCCCTTTCGACCCGGAAAAGGACTTCGTCCCGGTGTCGCGCATGTGCACCTCGTGGGGCATCTTCGCGATCCACCCCTCGGTGCCGGCGCGCACGGTCCCGGAGTTCGTGGCCTACGCCAAGGCCAATCCGGGCAAGGTGAACTTCGGCTCGTCGGGCCTCGCCACCATCACCCATCTGTTCGGCGAGATGCTGAGCCTGGAGGCCGGGATCAAGATGACCCACGTGCCCTATCGCGGCAGCGCGCCGGCGACCAACGCGCTGGTTGCGGGCGAGGTGCAGGCGCAGTTCGACCAGACCTGCCTGCCGCATGTGAAAGCCGGCAAGCTGATCGGCCTCGCCATGCTGGCCGAGGTACGGCACCCGGATTTCCCCGACATCCCGACCCTGCGCGAGGCAGGCTACGGCAAGGACGGTGGCGATTCCTGGTTCGGCATCCAGGCCCCCGCCGGCACGTCGGCGTCGGTCGTGGCCCGGCTCGACCAGGCCATCAGCGAGGCGCTGCACTCGACCGAGGTGGCGGAGAAGCTCCATCTCGGCGGCGCGCGCGTGACCTACCTCGACCCGGCTGGCTTCCGCGCGCGAATCGGCGTGGAGACGGCGATGTTCGGGGACATCATCCGGCGCGGCAATATCAAGATCCAGTGATCACGCCTGACGGCTGAACCACGCGCGCGGCCACAGGCAAGAGATCGCCAGCGCCACGAGGAGGCCGCCGCCGGCCACCACGAAGGCGAAGCGATAGCCTGCCATGAAGCCGCCCTCCACCGCGCCATAGGCATGGAGCGTGGTCAGCACCGAGGCGCCGCTCACGGTGCCGAGCGTACGCGTCAGCAGCGACAGCGATCCCGCCACGCCGCGATCGCGCACGGCCAGCGTCCCGGTCACGAGATCGGAATAGGCGACGGTGAGCAGCCCCTGGCCCAGCCCCTCGACGGTCAGCAACATCACCACGAGCGCCAGGGGCGTGCCGGCCGTCGTGAAGCCCAGCGGCAGCAAGCCAAGCCCCACCAGCGCGACTCCGAGGAAGGCGGTCGGCCGCTGCCCGAGACGCGGCACCAGCCTTGCCGCCAGCGGCGCGCCCGCCAGGCTGCCCGCGAAGGTGAGCGCCAGCACGATCCCGCTGGTCATGGCCGAAAGCTTCAGCACGTTCACCAGGTAATAGGGCGTGAGCAGCAGGATCGAGAAGCTCGCGAGATTGGCGAGCGCATTCATGATGTTGGGGATGGCAAACGCCGCGTCGGCGAACAGCGAGGGGCGGATAATGGGCTCGGGTACCCGCCCCGCGCGACGGACATAGATCCAGAGCACGGTGAATGCCGCCGCCAGCAACAGGAGGGTCAGCCAGCCCGCGACTTCCTTGCGCTGCGCCAGCACCAGCGACAGGAGAAAGGCGCTCATGCAGGACGCCAGCAGCACGGCGCCCAGGGCATCGAACGGCCTCGGGCTGGGTCGGGGCGACGGCAGGAACCTCGACAGCACCAGCGTCACCAGAGCAAGCGGCACACGAACCCAATAGACCGCCGGCCATCCCCACAGCTCGACCAGCACGCCGCCGAGCAGCGGCCCGACGACGGTGGCAAGCGCCATCGTCGCGGCAAAGCCCGCCAGCGCCTTGGTGCGCTCGCTCTCGCCGAAGAGCGAGGTCGCGAGGGCAGGCGTGCAGGAGAGCGCCAGCGCCGTGCCGATGCCCTGGCTCGCGCGCGCGCACAGGAACAGCGGCCAGTCCGGCGCCGAGGCACAGGCGGCGCAGCCGATGGCCGAGGTGACGAGGCCGATGCGAAAGATGAGGCGATGGCCGAACAGGTCGCCCAGCTTGCCGCACACCAGCATCAGCGAGCCGTAGACCAGCACGTAGCAGATCACCAGCCACTGCACGTCGCCCAACGCGAGCTTGAAGTGACCCGTGATCGCCGGCAGCGCCACGTTGACGGCGATGTCGAGCGGGGCGAGGGACGCGCCCAGCCCGACGATCGCCAGGCCGAAGACCGGGCGCGTCAGAGCGTCTTGCCGAGGAACGAAAGCATGCGCTCCCACGCGAGGTTGGCGCAGGTCACGTCGTAGGCCGGGCTGCGCTCGTTGGCGAAGGCGTGCAGGGCATCGTAGCGATGGATCTCCGGCGCGATCCCCCCGCCCTTCATCGCCGCCTCGAAATCATTCACGGCCTGGGGCGTACACCAGTCGTCCTTGTTGGCGAAGTGGCCCTGCACCGGCACCTTGATCTTGGCCGGATCGGCAAGCTGGCTCGGCGGCACGCCGTAGAACGGCACGCCGCAGGAGATGCCGTCGACACGCGCGCAGGCGGCAATGGTGAGCGCGCCACCCATGCAGAAGCCCATCACGCCGACCTTGCGGCCGTTGGCGGCGAGATGCTTCACGGCGCCGGCAATGTCCTGGTCCGACGCGCCGACGAAATCGAGGCCGCTCATCATGTGGTTGGCCTCGTCGGGCTTCTGCGTCACGCGGCCCTTGTAGAGGTCGGGCTCCAGCGCATTGTAGCCGGCCCGTGCGAAGCGATCGGCGACGCCGCAGATCTGGTCGTTGAGCCCCCACCATTCCTGCAGGACGACGATGGCGGGCTTGTCCTTGCCCGCTTCGGCCAGATACCCCTTGCAGCTCGAGCCGTCCGGCCGCTTGAAGTCGATCATGCTCCCCATCGTTCCCTCCTAGAGAAGTGCTCTGAGCTCGGTCTTGAGGATCTTGCCGTAGTTGTTCTTGGGCAGCGCGTCCACGAAGCGATAGTCCTTCGGACGCTTGAAGCGCGCGATATTGTCGAGGCAGAGGCGGTCGAGCTCGGCCGGCGTCGGCGCCTGGCCCGGCCGCGGCACCACGAAGGCCACGACCTCCTCGCCCCATTCCGGATGCGGCCGACCGACGACGGAGCATTCCGCCACCGAGGGATGGAGGTTCAGCACATCCTCGATCTCGCGCGGATAGATGTTGGAGCCGCCCGAGATGATCATGTCCTTGGAGCGATCCTTCAACGTGAGGAACCCGTCCTCGTCGAAGGCACCGACGTCGCCGGTCCATAGCCAGCCGTCGCGCAGCGAGCGCGCGGTGGCGTCGGGATTGTTCCAGTAGCCGGTCATCACCGTGTCGCCCTTGACGATGATCTCGCCCACCTCGCCCATCGGCACCGGCTTGCCGCCCTCGTCGACGACGCGCACGGCGACGCAGGTGTCGGGCAGGCCGGCGGAGGCCAGCCGCTGCTCCCAGCGCGGATGCTCGCGCAGCCCATGAACCTCGCGGCTGAGATGGGTGATGGTCATCGGGCTCTCGCCCTGGCCGTAGAGCTGGCAGAGCACGTTGCCCAGGGCGTCCATTGCACGCTTGAGGTCGCTTACATACATCGGCGCGCCGCCATAGGTGATGAGCCTGAGCGCGCCGGGCCGGATCTCGCCGACGGCGGGATGCTCCACCAGCCGCTTCACCATGGTCGGCGCGAGGAAGATGCTGCAGTCGGGCCAGCGGTTCATCAGCTCGACGGTCTCCGGCACCTCGTACTTGCCGCTCTCGGGGAAGACCTGGGTCGAGCCGCGCGCCAGCATGGGGAAGTTCCACAGGCCCGAGCCATGGCTGATCGGCGCGGCATGGACGATCGAGCCGCCGGGCCGTGGCCGGTCGACGTCGGCATAATAGTTGAGCGTCATCGCCAGCAGATTGCGATGGGTGAGCGTCGCGCCCTTGGGCCGGCCCGTCGTGCCCGAGGTGTAGAACAGCCAGGCCGGGTCGGTCGGCTCCGCCTCGGCCATCGTTCCGGGGTCACCCACGCCCATGAATGTGTAGGACCGAGTCGTGACGTCGACGATCTCCTTCAGTGCCGCCGCCTCCTTCGCCGCTTCGGCGATGGTGCTTTCGAGGTCGGGCGTGACGAAGCAGAGCTTCGCGCCGGAATTCTCCAGGATGAAGGCGAACTCCTTGGCATGCAGCTTGGCGTTCATCGGCACGGCGCAGAGGCCGGCATGCCAGATCGCATACATGACCTCGATCGATTCGACCGAGTTGGTCATGGCGAAGGCCACGCGATCGCCACGCGCCAGGCCGAACCGTGCGCGCAAGTGCATGCTCATCACCGCCACCTTGCGCCACAGCTCGCGATAGCTCGCCGTGGCGATCGTACCGCGCGCCAGCGCAGCGACGTCGCGGAACTCCTGTGCCGAGTTGAACAGCAGATGGGCGATATTCATGGCCGACGCCAATCCTCCTCGAAGGCGCTGAGCGCCCGGGTCCGGAGATTGAACCGCAACGCGAGCACGCGCACCAGGAACACGAAGGCGACGGACGCCGCCCCGGCCCAGGGCGATGCCATCCCAAGCTTCAGCAGGCCGACGAACAGCATGCACCCCATGGCCGACGCCAACGCGGTCAGCACGCCCGGCCGCATCACCTCCGGCTGGACGCCCATCAGCACATCGCGCAGGACACTGCCGCCGACCGCATTGACCACGCCTACCAGGATGATCCCCAGCGCCGGCAGATGCGCCTGCTGGGCGAGCGTCATGCCGACAACGCCGTAGGCGCCGATGCCGACGGCGTCGGCGAGCGCCAGGAAGAGCGGCAGCCATCGCAGGGTGCGCAAGCGGCGGCCGAAGGCCACGACCAGTGTCGTCGCGATCGCGACGGTGACGAGGTAGGTCGGCGTCTCGACGAGCTTGGGCGGTCCACCGTGCAGGAAGAGTCCGTCGCGCAACAGGCCGCCGCCGGTCGCCGACACCATGGCGACGACGAAGATGCCCACGATATCGCTGCCCTTGCGGGCGGCCAGCATGGCGCCACTGATCGCCCAGACGAGAGTGGCCCCTACGTCGTACCAATCGAAGACCAGATCCGAGACCGGGAACATCGGTCGATATTGCCGGTGGGCCGGCAAGCCTGCAATGTAGCGGCCATGCAGGAATTCGATTTTGCCATCGTCGGCGCCGGCATTGCCGGCGTTTCCGCGGCCTATCATCTCGCGCCGCACGCGCGCACGATCGTGCTGGAGCGCGAGTCGATCCCCGCCTACCACACCACGGGCCGCTCTGCGGCACTGCATTCGGAGACCTACGGCAGCGCCGAGATCCGCGCCATCACCGTCGCCACGGGCCGGTTCTACCGCGATCTGCCGCACGGATTCGCGGACCATCCGGTGCTCACTCCGCGCGGCGCCCTGATCGTCGCCCGCGCCGAGCAGGAGGACGCGGCGAAAGCGGCGGCCGCCGACTATGCGCGCCTGGTGCCGAGCGTGCGCTGGCTCGATCCCGAGGAGATCCGACGCCGCCACCCTCTGCTGCGACCCGAGACGGTGGCCGGCGGTGCGGTCTTCGAGGAAGCCGAGGATATGGACGTGGCGGCGATCCACGCCGGCTTCCTGCGCGGGGCACGCGCCTCGGGGGCCGAGCTGCGGCTCAACGCCGAGGTCGCGGCGCTCGATCGCAAGGACGGGCGCTGGATCATCCGCCTCGGCGATGGCGAATCGATCGCCGCCGCCAACATCGTCAACGCCTCGGGCGCCTGGGCCGATGTCGTGGCGGGGCTCGCGGGCGCGCGGCCGGTCGGGCTCGTCCCGAAACGGCGCACGGCTTTCACCTTTGCCGCACCCGCGGACCTCGACCTCGCCCGCCTGCCGATGGTCATCGACCTTGGCGAGAGCTGGTATATCAAGCCCGAGGTCGGTCAGTTCCTCGGTTCGCCGGCGGACGAAACACCTTCCCCGCCTTGCGATGCCCAACCCGAGGAGATGGACATCGCCCTCGCCGTCGACCGCATCGAGACCGCGACGACGCTCCAAATCGCACGCATCAAGAACAAGTGGGCGGGCCTGCGCAGCTTCGTCGCCGACAAGAACCTGGTGGTGGGCTACGACGCGGTGCCCGGCTTCTTCTGGCTGGCGGGACAAGGCGGCTACGGAATCCAGACCGCCGCTGCCGCCGGCCGCCTGGCCGCAGGCCTTGCCCTCGGCAAAGGCCTGGCGTCGGACGTCAGCGAGCTTGGTGTCGGCGAAGCAGCTCTTTCACCGGCGCGCTTCACGCCGCGGTGATCGAACGGTCACGCTGCATCGCCAAGCCATGACTTCACGGTGACCGCAGCGAGAGTAGGATAGGCCATGGTTTGGCGCAGAGGAGCCGCAAATGACTAAGAGAACCGTTCTCGTTGCGTCGGCGGCGGCGCTGTTCGCCGTAGGCAGCCTGCTGTCGGCGGGTCCGGTGCAGGCGGCGGTGAAATGCAGCGGCATCAACTCCTGCAAAGGCACGAGCGCCTGCAAGACCGCTTCATCCTCCTGCAAGGGGCAGAACTCATGCAAGGGCATGGGGTGGACCGAGACGGCCAACCAGGACGAATGCACGTCGAAGGGCGGGAAGGTTCTCTGACTTCGGCTGCGAACGATCGGTAGAGATACTGCGTAGCAAATTCCGAGCCGAATTTTGCTGCGATGCAAACCAGAGACGCCCTGGGAAAGCCAGCGGCGTCTCTTGTTTTCGTACGCTGAGAAACCCAGGGATCGTCAATTGCTTGTCAGCGCAAACTCAATAAACACTCAAGAAAACGTGAAAGAAAATGGTGTCCATCCACGCAGGTTCGGCTAACGTATGCGAGCTTGCAGGGCTGTCCTGCAATAAACAGGGAGTACGGGGAATGAGGAAGTCTTTTGTTGTGGCTGCTTCGATGTTCGCAGCTAGCACTCTGGTTGCCTCGGCAGTGAGCGCCCAGACGGTGACCTTCGGCGAGAGCTCGCTCTCCTGCAAGGGCATCAATGCCTGCAAGGGCCAGAGCGCCTGCAAGTCCGGTTCGAATGCCTGCAAGGGCCAGAATGCCTGCAAGGGTCAGGGCTGGGTCAACGTCAAGAGCAGGATCGACTGCATTGCACAGTACGGCACGCCGGCCTGGTAACACCAGTTCGAAGCCAACGACATTTGGGCGCCCCCGGGAAACCGGCGGCGCCCATTTCTTTTTCGGTGCCCACCTTTCGGAGGTACACTGCGGCATGTCCTCCAACATCGATTTCGGATTGGGGCTGCGGCCCGAGCACTACGAGGAGATCGTGGCCAGCCCCGGCCGGGTGAGCTGGTTCGAAGCCCTGTCGGAAAACTACATGGTGCCGGGCGGCATGCCGCTGCGCTGGCTCGATACGATCCGCCGCGACTATCCGCTGGCGCTGCATGGCGTGTCGCTGTCGATCGGCTCGGTCGATCCGCTCGACATGAAATATCTCGACGAGCTCAAGGCCCTGGTCAACCGGGTGGAGCCGATGTGGGTATCCGACCATCTCTGCTTCACCGGCCTGCGCGGGATGAACATGCACGACCTGCTGCCGCTTCCTTATACCGAGGAAGCGCTGGACCATGTCGCAGAGCGTGTGCAGCGCGTGCAGGATCATCTCGGCCGCAAGCTCGTGCTGGAGAACGTCTCGAGCTACGTCACCTACGCGGCTTCGGAACTCAGCGAGTGGGAATTCATCGCCGAGCTCGGCAAGCGCGCCGACTGCGAGATCCTGCTGGACGTGAACAACGTGTTCGTGAGCGCCTTCAACCACGAGTTCGATGCCGTCACTTTCCTACGCGGCATGCCGCGCGAGCGCGTGCGCCAGTTCCATCTCGCCGGGCATCAGCACAAGGGCAGCCACATCATCGACACGCACGACCATCCGATCGTGCCGGGCGTCTGGGAACTCTATGCCGAGGCGGTGAAGCTCTTCCCCGGCGTGCCCACCATGATCGAGCGCGACGCCGACATTCCGCCCTACGAGGAGCTGCTGGCCGAGCTAGACATGGCCCGCCGCGTCGCCGCGGACGTCACCGGCAAGGTGGCGGCATGAGCGGCGGTAACGCCGGCTCCCTGGGCGACCTGCAGCGGGCCTTCCAGGACTTCCTGCTCGCCAGCGGCGATGGTTTCACCGCAGCGGTGCGCGACACGAAGAAGGCCGATCGCGCGACCCTGCTCGACGTCTATCGCGACGGCTATGCGCTACGCCTGATCGAGGTGCTGACCAACGACTATCCCGGCCTGATGGCGATGTGCGGCCCCGCCGACTTCGACCATCTCGCGCGCGCCTATATCGCCGCGCACCCCTCCCGCCATCCGTCGGTACGCTGGTTCGGCAGGGACCTCGCCGATTTCGCCGCCAGCACGCCGCCCTACAATGGCGCGCCCGCGTGTGCCGAGATGGCCCGTTTCGAATGGGCGCTGGGCGATGCTTTCGATTCGCCCGATGTCGCGCCCATCGCGGCCACCGAGCTGATGGCATTGCCGCCCGAAGCCTGGGAAACGCTGCAGTTCTCGGTCCTGCCGTCGCTACAGCGGCTGACGCTTGCCTTCGACACGCCGCAGGCCTGGCAGCAGCGCGACGAGGTCGAGCCCGGCAATCTCGAGGTCGAGCCTGCAGCCGAGCCGACGACCTGGGTGATCTGGCGGCCGGAGCTGATGACCAGCTTCCGTTCGCTCGAGCCGGACGAGGCCGCGATGCTCGACGCGCTGGTCAGAGGCCTTTCCTTCCCCGATCTTTGCGAGACACTGGCCGCCCATGTCGACGAGGAACAGGTTCCCGCCCGCGCCTCGGGCCTGCTGCGCAGCTGGGTCGACCAGGGAATGATCGCATCGTTCCGCCACGAAGGACGTTGAGACAAGCCCATCGATTGACGGCGGCCCGAGCATGGCCGCCAAGGAGTAATGCGTGGAAATCGAGCAGCTGGCGGCAGCCCTGTCCGACATCGAGCGCACCGCCCATGACTTCATGGATCTGCCCGATGCCGACGCGTCCGGCGCGCACCTGCTGGAAACGCTGCGCCGCTGCAGCGGCACGCTCAACGAGCCCTACGGCTTCGATTCCGGCACCGACGCCCTGCGGCTGCGCATCTGGCGGGACTGTGTGACCATCCAGTCGAACCTGGAGCTGGCCGCCCCCGCCGGGCAGGAGCAGTCCCGCGAGCTGATCAAGACCCAGCTCCGCAAGCTCTCGACCCTGATCGAAGGCATGCTCGACCTGCTCGGTGGAATGGCCGACAGGCGCTAGCTCGTGATATGGAGTCATCGCCACCTAGGGTGACTTGCCCCCGTGGCGAAATGGTAAACGCAGGCGACTTAAAATCGCTAAGCTGCCGGTTCGAGTCCGGCCGGGGGCACCAAATTCCTTCAAAATCAGTTCCTGGGTTGTCCGGCATAGTCCGGAAACCCTAGGATTTATGGCCTTTTTCCTCTGTCTTCTTCCGGGGAGGGCCTGAGCCGTCCATGGGCATCCGGCCCAAAAGCGGGTATCGTTGCGGGTATCGAGAGTACCCGCTTTCCCCCGATACCCGCAGGTGCGCCATGGGCGAAAAAGCAGTCCTGACCGATGCGAAAGTGAAAAACGCCAAGGCCGGCGCGAAGCCGTACAAGCTGAGCGACGGCGGATGGCTTTTCCTGCTGGTGAAGCCGTCGAAGGCCAAGCTTTGGCGCATGGCCTATCGCCATGGCGGGCGCGAGAAGCTGCTGTCGCTGGGCGCCTATCCGGGACTGTCGCTGAAGGATGCCCGTGAAAAACGGGATGTGGCGAAGGCGAAGCTGCGGGAGGGCATCGATCCGGGCGAGGCGAAGAAGCTGGAGCGGCTGACGCAGGCCACCGAAGCGGCCATCACGTTCCGGCTTGTGGCGGAAGAGTA
>CANIRG010000024.1 GCA_947469635.1 Rhodospirillales bacterium
CGAGGGCCTCAACAACAAGATCCGCGTCATCCAGCGCCGCGCCTACGGCCTGCGCGACCAGGAATATCTGCGGCTCAAGGTCCTCACATGCATGCTTCCAGCGCTCTGAAGTTGCCCAAATCACCCACTCGATTCCCTGATGAGCCTTTCTTCTTAATATGCATTGAGGAAAGAACCTTAGGCAGCTTCTGGTAAGCTGGCGGTGCCTGTCTCCCTTCTGTCGGGCGACATCAGCGCAGCGTTGCGTTCTTTGGGGCAATCTCCCGTAGAGGAGTGTTCATGCGTCTTTGGGGAAATCGCGCAGTCGGCGCGGCAGCGATAGTGTGTGCGGTTTTGTTCGGCGGCGAGGCGCAGGCCGACTGCTCTTTCATGAATGGCAGCGGCACCATTCCGGCGGGTGCCGGCACTATCAGTTCGCAGACCGGCATCGTGGCGGCAGGCGACTCGGTCACGGTCACGCTCACCGGCACCGGCACCGTGACCGCAGCCGATTTTGGCGGCGCGGTCCTGGCAGGAACGCCGATAACTCTGCCCACGAGCTTTACGCTGACCGCCGCAAGGAGTGGATCGACCGCCTTCCTCGTCAACTATACCGGCGCGCGCGGCGGCGGCACCGTGACGTTTTCCTGCGCCAGCAGTGGCGGCGGCGCGAACGGACAGAATGCACAGCGTAGCGCCGTGGCGATCCTCAACGGCACCCAGTCGATCACCCAGCAGGGCTACGCAATCAACAACGGCGTCATCGGCGGCCTGATCACGATCTTCGAGCCCGCGAGCTCGGGACCGAAGCCGTGTCCGAAGTGCGATGCGCTTGAGCGAGTGGTCGACCAAATAAGAGAGGAGTATTTTGCGAATCGCGAGGAAATCACCAGAGTTGAAGGATTGGTCCGACATTCGCAGGACCAACTCGAGCAACTCCCGAAAAAAATCGCATACTATGAAGAAAGGCAACAGGCTGCTAACGCCCGCGGTGATGCGAAATTGGAGCAGTTTCTCGCGCAGCAAGTCGAGACGAATAAGCAATTCCTCGAGGACGCCTCGAAGAACCTGCAACGAGACACAATTGAATTGAATGGGTTGAATGCCAAGGATCGGGCGATCATCGACAGATTGCGCGTTGCGACCGACGCCTGGCGAAAAGCCCAGGCCGAAGCCGGCATCTCCGAGCTCCCGCCCCGCCCCGACCGGCGCGCTGCGGAACAGTTGCAGTCCCTGATGCCGCGCCGCCCGGTGCGCCAGTCGGTGCCGGACGAGCTGATGTCCTTCGACATCGAGCCCAAGCGCGAGCGGCCCGCCTCGGTCCGGGTCACGACCGAGGACCTGATCCAGCTCGCGCAGAAGCCCGACGGCTCGAACTCCGTACGCGAGGCGCTGGCCGGCAAATGGAATGTCTGGGGTGAGGGCCGCATCACCGGCGCCTACGATTCGGTGGCTTCCACCAACGGCCAGGGCTTCGTCGGCAATGTCGGTGTCGACTATAAGTTCAAGCCGTGGCTGGCCGCCGGCATGAGCGTCGGCGTCGAGACCTTCGAGAACAAGATCGGCGGCTTTGGCGGGCGTGTGGGCACGGTCGGCGTGTCGGCCGTGCCCTACGTCGGCATTCGCCTCGACCCTAACCTGTTCCTGTCGGGCTTCGCCGGCATCACCGGCATTACCTACGACAGCAACCCGTCGGCCACGATCAGTGCGCGATACGGCTCGACGCGGCTGTTTCTCGGCAGCGCGCTGACCGGCGTGTGGCACGAGGGACCGTGGCGCTTCCAGCCGTCGGTGAACCTCGTCTACGGCTCGGAATCGCAGTCGGCCTATATCGACACCGCAGGTACCAGCGTGCCGGGCCAGGTCGTGCAGTACGGCCGCGCCACGGCGGGACCGGAGGTCGGCTACACCTTCCGGCCGAGCGACGGCACCTGGTCCCTCGAGCCGTTCGCTTTGGCGCGCTTCAATCTCGACTTCGCGACCGACGAGCGCATCTACCTGAACGGCCTACAGGTGGCGACGCGCGGCACCGCCTCGGGCTCCGCGGGTGGCGGGTTCTCGTTCAAGACGCGCGACGGCTTTTCGGCCCGCCTCCAGGGCAGCTACGACTCGATCGGCGTCCAGGGTCTCGACATCTGGAACGCCATGCTGCGTCTCAACTGGAATTTCTGAGGGTCGCCCCGAATTGAGAATTTGGGAATAGCCTTCGGATGGAGACCCTCTCCGCTGCGGCACAGGAGTCCGCTCCTGGCACAAAGCCGACGATAACCCGGTATGGGGGGATGTCCGCTTCCAAGCGTAAAGCGGACGTGGCGCCGACAGGTTGTCCCATCGGCTTTTACCCCGAACCTGAAACAGTGCCGGCCGTTACGCCTCGGAAGATCGCGAAGTGGCGCGGGATCCTTGGACTGAGGCGGGGCCGCCGGGCAGTGCGTTGTCAGCGCCCAGCTTCAACTTCGCGTCCGTCATAAGCTGGATCACCTCCCCTATAGCGGCCGTCGTTGCCTGGCGCGCGGCCAGCGATTCGGGCGAGATCTCGTCGGTGCGGCTTTCCAGTCGTTCGGTGATGAACGACGCGGCGTTCGTCGATCCCCTGAGTGCGCTGCCAACTGCCGCAATGCCTAAGGCCTCAATGGCGGACATGTCTGTGGCCGCGGTCGTGGTGAAGCCTTCCTCGGCCAGATCGAGGACCTCTGACGCAGGGCGGGTCAGTGCCATCATGATCGCCATCGTGATCGGCCGTTGGTGCATCAGCATCTTCATCGGGTCGGCACGGCAGGCGGCTATCTCCGCCAGCAGGCGACGGCGCATGGCGGCCCCGGACTCTTCGACGGCGAGGGCGGTGGTCTCGTGTGACTCTTCAGACATCACCTACCTTCACCCCGGCGAAACCCTGCCGCAAGGGCCGAGGCCGTCGTCGTCAGTGTCGCCAAGGCCACGCGCTCGGCCTCCATACGGTTCCTGTAGGTCTTCCAGTGCTCGTAGCGCTGCCGCACGGGCGGTGTCTGGCGAAGGGCTGCGAGGGCCTCCTCTGCCCGCCTCTGTCGCTCCTTGCGGCGTGTGAGGCGGCGCGCACGCGGCATCGGCAGGCACAGCCGGCAGCGCCAGGGACTGCCCGAGGAGTTGAAAGCAGGCGCGGCAGCCGCCTCGTCGGATAGCCACAGCAGGGTGCAGTTTCGGCCGCAGCTCGGACACTCGAAGCGCCACCTGAGGGGGGTGCCGGGCAGAGTCGTGGGCAGGGCGAGGAGCCGGACCGGGCGTCCGTCGAGGAAGGCGAGGCCGGGCCTGAGGGAGCTGCCGGCCGAGGCAACGAGGGTGGCCAGTTGGGCGACGACGATCATCTGTGGCTCCCTGCTACTCTTGCTACTCTGCTACCATTTCCCTTGGGCGGCCTTTTTGCGATGAAAAGGGTAGCAAGGTAGCAAGAGTAGCAGCGGGCTCCAGGATACATGCACCGCGGCGTGTGCCGCCGCGTGTACCCAACGAACGAGGAATGTGTGCGCGCCACAGGTGGCCCCTGCTACTCTTGCTACCCTGCTACCATTTGTTGATGTCGGGTGGAGGCGCGAAAACTACCTCCGCCGGCCCTCATCCGGGCACAGCGAGCGCCTCCGGACGAACCTCCCAAGCCGCCGAACGGCGACTTCCGTCGATCACCGGGTTGCCCGTCATTCGGATCACGTAGCCGTGGTCGACCAGCACGCCCATCACTGCCGCTGCGGTGGCCGAGGTCCGCATCCGCGCCGGGCCGTATTGGTACAATTCCTTGAGATACACCTGCTGGCGGGGGCTGCGCTCGCGCGTCGCAACCCCCCGGACGAACTTCCACATCGCCTGTGCGTCAGTGATCTCGATGTGCGTTGCGCCAGCCGCTATGATGCGCGCTGCCTCATTCAGGAAGTACCGCATCAGCCGGATCGCCGCCGCCATGGTCGCCTCCGACACCGACACAGCGTTGCGGTTGGCGAAGACCTCCATGACGGTCGCTAGGCGCACGACCTGCTCGCCGGACTTGTTGGTGAAGGCCTTGAGCATCTCGTTCGCCCCGCCCTCGGCCATGCTGCGCTCGGCCTCGTTGTGGAAGTCGATCCAGAGCGCCTTCGCAGCGTCGGACAGAGGCACTGGCCGTGGAGCCATCTCGGTGGCGAAAGGCAGTGCCTCGAGGTGTGCCGTGAGGACATCGGCCCATGTCGCGAGCGCCGGAGCCTGGGCGGCACCCAGCCCCAGCGCCGTGTCGTCGAGCACACGCCTGCCAATGTTGGTAGCCGGCCACGACACAAGGATGCGTGAGAGGAAGCCTTGGTCGCCCAGGTCGCCGCTCGCGAGGAAGCCAAGGCCGTTCTGCGGCTGCGTCGCCAACGACATGGATAGACGGCGGTTCTTGAGATGCATCGGCTCGTCGTCGGAGGCGCGTGTCCTCTCCGCCGTGCCGTCATCCCACAATGTGCTGAGCGTCGCCGCAGCGTGCAGGCGCGCCTCTTCCCTCATCGAGTAGCCGCCAATCAAGATGCCCGCCTCGGCGGTGACCAGCGCCATGCAGCCGAGCGCGCGCTGCGCGTTCTTGATCATCCCCTCAATGGTGATGTCGGACATGATGATGCGCGGATTAACCGGCTCTCGGGGCCTGTCCCCGGCCTCCGCGAGGCGGCGGTCGAGTGCGCTCACACGTTCGGCGGCGCGGGCGGCGGCGATGGAAGGCTCGTCGAGGAAACACTGCCTCGGGTCCGCATTGCGCCCCGAACGCATCGGCCGTTGGTTCGGCCTCTGTGTCGTCGATTCGCCTCCAGGTCTAGGACGTAAAGCCGATTCATAATCCGCTGTTGCGATCTTGAAACGCTCCCGCGCCATCTTGTAGTTCTCAAGGCGGCTGGACGTGAAGGCTCGAATGGCGGCGCCGGCGATGGCGTCGACCGTGGACTTGCGCTCGCCTGAGTCGGCCAGTGACATCAGATAGAGCCCGATCGGGCGCGTGCCGCCAAACGGCAGGAGGGCGTCGGCGTGGCCTTGCGTGGTGATCGACATGGCTCCCAGCACAGCCACGCCCGCGAGGGCGGCCGGGACCTGCGCCTGGATGACGATGGCGCGCGCGGCGGCGTGTGCCACGGGAGGGAGAGCGTCGATCGGGAACTCCGACGCGTCGGGCGGTTCGCGCGTCAGGGGCAGCGGGGCTTCGCCGGGCCCGAAATTGCTGCTGCTCTCGCCCTCGGGGGCGGCGTGCGCCTGGTCGCGCGCCTGGCCAGCCCTCCGGCGAAGATCCTCCAACGGCTCGTCGGGCCCGGGCTGGGCACTGTCGTTGGGGCTGTTCGCCGAATCAGGCATGGTAATCTCGCTGAGGTTTGTGTGAGTCGTTGGTCGTCGCCCGCTGGCGTGCACCTTCTTTTCGAGAGAACCTTTCCAGCGCCGCGAACTGCTCCGGCGTGAGGCCGTCGTTGACCCTGCTCGACAAGGCGGCGGCGTCCCTGGCGCGCTGCTCACGCCTCCTGAGCGCGACGGCAAACTCGGACATCTGGCGCCACGCCTGCTCGCGGTAGCCTTCGCCCCGCAGTGGCACGGCATGGTTGCGCAGCACGTCGTCGACGGCGAGTATCAGTGGCACCGGATCGACATCGGGGCCGAAGGCGGCGAACCAGATTGCGAAGGCCTTTATCCACTGCTGATGGAAAGCATCGCCGGTCTTCATCTCGTCGAGGACACGAACGACGGCGATCGGGAACTTGCCATCGAACGAACGGACGGCGTTGGGGGGCGATGGCGCAGGCACGGCCGGCAGCACGACTCGACGGCTGCCGCGCTCGAAGGTGAACACACGGCCGCCCGGCAAAGGGTCTTCGACGCCCTCGCGGAACACTGGCCCCGCCGTGTAGTGAGGCTGCGCCGCGCTTGCCAATGCAGGATCGCTCGGGATGCCGCCGGTCTTGTTGAATCGCTCGATGACGGCGCGCAGGGCTTTGCTGCCGATCGGTTTATCGAGAAGATAGAACGCGCGCCACCGCATCGTCGGCTTGAAGCCCTGCGACGCGCTGAAACTCGCGACGCAGTCGACATCGCGGAAGCATTCCGGCGGATCGCGCTCCAGCAACATCTCAAGCGCACCGCGTGGATTGGCGCGCCAGTCTAAGCTGGCGCTCCCCGTGGTGCCTGACCCGAGCGGTGGGCTCTGGTCGAGATCGAGGGCACACCAGTTCCTCGGTACGTCCTGCAACGTAGCGTCGGTGCCGTCCTCGGCGGGATGAATGAGCCTTCGGTGCGGACGTGCGAGGTCGAGGCCGTCGACCGGCGCACCTCGTACGATGCCGTGGTGAGGTTTGCCGGCGAGGCCATGCAACGTGAACGCCATCGCCGCGAGATGAGGCCAATGCCTGACGTGGAACTTGAACAGAAAGCCTTTGTCGTAACCGTGGATTCGGATCGCGCCCGCGGGATCACGCCCGACCGCCTTCGCCAGCAGCGGCCGGCGGTGACGGCCCGAGGCGACGGCTTCGAGGACGGTGAGCCCATCGGGATCGGTGGTGCTCACCGGTCGGTCCGCTCTGCCGCGCCCGAAGCCCCCGCAGCATAGCCTGCGTCAGACGCAGGCTTGGGCCTTGCGGCCTTCAGCAGTCCGGGAGCGACGTTGCTCCGGGGCTGTTCGAGCCACGCGATCAGCTTCGCGGCGAGGTCGGGCCTGGGCTCGCTCGAAGGACCCATGACTGCGACGGCGCCGTCGGCGGCGACCGAGGCTCTCGTTGGCGGCCCTGCTTGCGTGGGGAGTACCTTGGCGTGGTGGGGATCGGCGCAGGTCATGCTGCACCTCGCGTGGTCAAGACGACGGGTGCGGCGCGATTGGCGATCCGGTCGATCTCGGTCGTCGGCACGCGGCGCGCCCGGCCAATCAAGACCGTGCGAATACGCTTCTCGGCGATCAGTCGGTAAAGCGTCGGCCGGCTGAGGCAGAGCGCACGCATCGCCTCCTCGACGGTGACGAGCTGCGGGCGGTCGGGATGGGCAAGGGCGACGAGGGCGGGCATCGGGAGCCTCCTAGAGACGTGGAGGCCTCTTCAAGCACACCCGAGCGACGGAAATTGAACGCTATTTTCGCGTCGATTTCTGTCGCGGCGCAGCTTCCCGCAGCGCCCGGCGCAGGGCCTCGACACGCTCAGCAGTGGCGCTTTGGCCCAGCTCCCGCGTGAGGGTCTCACGGACGCCAGTGCCCGGCGGCAGGGCAGCCAAAGCGGCCTCGGCCCGGCGAAGAACTGCCGGCGGGAATGCTGGCTTGCGGCCCGGCGAAAGGTTCACCTGCACGCCCACCGCGCGAGGCTGGCCGTTGCCGGCCGGGCACAGCAGGTGCAAGAAACGCTGCCAGCGGGCTTCAGGCAGCATCAGGATGTGGGACAGTATACGCCCCGCCACGTCGCCGCTGAGATTGAGGGTGTCGAGGTCGATATTGAATTTGCGGGTGAGGGATTCGAAGCGGTCACGCCGCACGATTCCCACCCGCGCCGGCATCTCCTCGCCCCGGCCGTAGGCCTTCCATTCGGCCTCGCTGAGCACGGTGCTGGCCATCGCAGGCTTCGCGCGCTTCGGATTCTTCATCGCCGTCTCAGTGTGGTCTTCGCGCCACGACACGCGAAGTCGGCCCAGCGTTGCATCAGCAGGCGTCGTCTGTCGAGAAGATCGGAACGCGCATAGGCCTGCTCGGTCTCGTCGCCCACGACGTGGCTCAGCGACAGCTCAGCTAGCGTGCGATCCTCTCCGCGTTCGGCGCACCAATCGCGAAAGGTCGAGCGAAGGCCGTGCACGGTGATGCCTGGAGAAGACGGCGTGGCCCGACGCAGCGCCTGCATCGCGCCAGTGAGTGACAGCGGACGGCCCCGCGCGAAGCCGGGGAATACGCGCTCGTCCTGTTTGATCGCGATGGCAGTCTTCAGTACGGCGAGAGCCTGCGTCGACAGTGGCACGCGATGCGGGGCATGGGTCTTGGTACGGACTGCGGGCACCGTCCAGACGGCGCGCTTTAGGTCTATCTCGGACCACACCGCGCCCACGACCTCGCTGATGCGTGCCGCCGTCAGCGCGGTGAAGCGAACGATCAAAGAGGCAGGACCCTTGGCTTTCGCCAGTGCCGTCATTGCTGCGGGCATCTTGTCGATGGCGATGGCTGCATGGTGCTTCGGTTTACGAACGCGGGTCTTCGCGGGGAGGAGTTGATCGAGATGCCCGCGCCATCGTGCAGGGTTGTCGCCCGAGCGATATCCATGAACGCGGGCGTAATTCAGGATCGCCTCGATCCGTCCGCGCACGCGGCTCGCCGTCTCGGTCTTCGTGCGCCAGATCGGCGTAAGGACCGCCATCACATCGTCGAGCGTGATCGCATCCACTGCGACATTGCCGATGTGCGGGGCGGCGTAGGTGTCGAGGCTCGCCTGCCACTGCGCCGCCGACTTTGGGTTTCGCCAACCCGCTTTGTGCGCGGCGATGTACTCGATGGCCAGCGCGTTGAAGGTCTTGGCGGCGGGGCGGTTCGCTTCGCGGACGGCGGTCCTGCGCTCTTCCAGTGGATCGCGACTGGCTGCGAGGCGGCGGCGGCAGTCGAGTACGGTCTCGCGCGCGGCGGCCGTTCCGATCAGCGGGAAGGGGCCCAGCCCCATCTCGCGACGACGACCGCGCAACCTGTAACGGAATAGCCAGCTTTTGGTGCCGGTGCCGGTGATCTGAAGGTACAGGCCGTCGCCTACAGGATGCTTGCCCGATACGTGCAGCCGCTCGATCTGCAATACCGTCAGCCGCATCTGCTTGGTATTCTTGGAACTGTCCGCCACAACCCCTCCATCTACCCACCCAGCAGGGCAGTATAGGGGCTAACAGGGATTAACAGCTAGAGCGCAAAAACGACAGGATAGTGAGGTTTTACGGCCCTGCGAGCTGCCAGCTTAATGAGAGCTGACAGTGCACTGGCGGACAGGGCGGGATTCGAACCAGACGTCAATCCGCTAGCTGGCACGCGCCGGCAGCCATAGAAGTATCGGCTCCCTCCGATCTTCGCAATGCCATGATCCGCTAGCTGGCTTGAGAAAGTAGTCAAAGGAAGCGTGCATGTGCTGCCGGCATAAGGCCGGAAAACAGCGCATGGAGCCAACGATGACGAAGCATAAAAAGACGACCGGTCCTGGCAGGAAGAAGCGTAACACGGCGACAGCATCAACCGGTGGGCCAAAGACCAAGCTTAGCCAGCTGGAAGGCTTGCTGCGGCGCAAAGAGGGCGCCACCGTCGCCCAGATCACCACGGCGCTGGACTGGCAACCGCATAGCGTGCGGGGTGCGATCTCAGGCTCGCTGAAGAAGAAGCAAGGTCTGACCGTTACCAATCAGACGACCGAAGACGGTCGTCGCGTTTACCGGATTGCCTGACGGGTCAGCCAATGTCTGGCAGGTATGACGATACACTCACGGCCGAGATCGCCCAGCTGGACGGTCTCGGTCTTGGGGCGCTACGCGATCTCTGGCGCCAGCGTCTCGGTTCTCCGCCGCGCTTTGCCAGTACGGAAGTGACGCGCCTTTGGTTGGCGTGGGAACTGCAGGCGCATGCGCGTGGAGGATACGATCCGGCAACCCGTCGCCGGCTGAGGCAACTGGCCAACTCCGCTGAGAGTGATGTCACTCCAAAGCCGACATCGTCCATGGCACTGAAGCCGGGCACCGTGCTGACACGCGAGTGGGGAGGGGTGACTCATCGAGTGATGGTACTGGAAGAGGGGTTCGCCTGGGCCGGTCAGAGCTATCGCTCCCTATCGGAAATAGCCACCCGGATAAGCGGCACCCGCTGGTCAGGGCCACGCTTCTTCGGGCTGAAGCAGCGTGATCGGTCATGACCGCTGTCCGCCGCTGCGCCGTCTACACTCGCAAGTCGTCTGAGGAAGGCCTCGAGCAGGCCTTCAACTCCCTGCATGCCCAACGAGAGGCCTGCGAGGCATATATAAAGAGTCAGGCGCATGAGGGTTGGAAGCTTGTAAAGACCGCCTTTGACGACGGCGGCCTGTCGGGCGGCTCCATGGAACGGCCCGCGTTGCAGCGACTACTAGCCGAGGTGGCTGCCGGACGGGTCAATGTGATCGTGGTCTACAAGGTCGACCGGCTGACACGCTCGCTCGCAGATTTCGCGCGAATTGTGGAGACGCTGGACGGTCAAGGGGCCAGCTTTGTGTCGATCACTCAGCAGTTCAATACGACGACCTCGATGGGACGACTGACGCTAAACGTACTGCTGTCGTTCGCCCAGTTTGAGCGCGAGGTCACTGGCGAGCGCATCCGCGACAAGATCGCAGCGTCGAAACGCAAGGGTATGTGGATGGGAGGCTCGTTGCCCCTAGGCTACGACGTCAAGGACCGTGAGCTGATCGTGAACGAAGCCGAGGCAAAAACGGTCCGGGAGATCTTCGAAGCCTATGTGCGTCTGGGCACGATATCTGGCGTGCAGGAAGATCTCCGGCGGCGCGGCATCCTGAGCAAACGCTGGACGTCATCAACGCGCCGGACCTGGGGCGGCGTGAACTTCGAGCGAGGTCCTCTTTACTGGCTGCTCCGCAATCGAGTTTACGTGGGGCAGGTTGCTCACAAGGGGCAGGTTTACGAAGGGCGCCAGCAGGCGATCGTTGATCGGACACTTTGGGATCAGGCGCAGGAACTTTTGTCGGCCAAGAGCTCAGCACGGGAACACCGGCCAATTGTTCCAGGCGGCCGGCCGCTGGCCGGTCTGCTCTTCGACGATCGCGGCAATGCGATGAGCCCGACTTATACGGTGAGGCGCGGTCGGCGATATCCTTACTATGTGAGTCAGGCCCTGCTGCAGAACGACAAGGGGAAGGCCGGGTCGGTTTCCCGCGTACCGGCCGAGGAAATCGAGCGTCTGATACGTAAGGCATTGGGCGCCGCCGGTGAGGCCTGTTCCTCTGCAGAGGCGCTGCGGAATCGCGTCGAGCGCGTGATCGTGCGCCCCGACCGGGTCGAAATCGTCAAGGCGACGACTGATGACGCCTTGGCGAATGCAGAAGAAGCCCCAGCGTCCCGGACCGTCGTTGTGATGGCCAAACTGGCACATCGCAACCGAGCCAGGATCCTCGATGACGGTTCGGCCGGTCCCAATCCGGCATTGATGAGGGCGCTCGGTCGAGCGCATGAGTGGCGCGGCTGGATGGAGCAGGGCGAGGCAATGTCGTATCGAGCCATCGCCAAAAAGGCCGGGGTCACGCCGAGCCATGTGCAGACCATCCTGCCACTTGCGTTCCTGGCTCCGGGTCTGACGCGTGAACTGCTCGACGGCCGCCGCCAATTGCACGGACGGCTGATGATACGAATGCGCCAGGGGATACCGACCGACTGGGCCCAACAGATCGACAGGCTCTGACGCCGGTCGACCCCGGGGCACCCACTCCAAACTGATGGCGAAATGTAGGGCGAGGGGTCCCGGTCATGGCCTCCAGCGGCGCGCGGCACTGACGTTCTCGCCGAGGTTCACGATCGCAAAGTTATGTCTCGAAAAAAGGTGCCCGGAGACTTTCGGCCGAAAACGCCCTGATCGCCTGAAACACCGCCAAAGACATCAGTCTCTGGTGTCACTCCAGGTCAAAGAAGTGCCGAATTATGGGGAGTTTTTGGCCAACCGCCCGTCGCCGGTGTTAGCGGCGACGAGTGGTTGGTAGTCGAAATAGGAATCGAAACAAGAGCATCATGTGATGCTGCATCAGTAACGCCTTGCGAATCGGCACACGGCACGAAATCACCATCGCGAGAAAGTCGCGAATTCTGGGCGCTTTTCGAGCTTCTCAATTGCCGTCGACCTTATCCTTGGGGCGGCGTCTCGAGCCTGAAAAAAGCCGGAGACGAGTTAGCGGTAAGACTAGTTGGTGGGCGGGCTGGATTCGAACAGTGCCAACTAGCCTACAGCGCTATTAGCTTCTCGCCGCTCACCAACTAGACACTCTAGCGCCGTGATTCTCAGTCCAATGAAGAGAGGGTTCGGCGCTATTGACAAGTTTTCGAGGCGGGACAGATAGTCGATACGCGTCAGTTGAGCCCCAAGAGCCAGCAACGCGTAGTCGACGTTAGGCGAGTCGGCGTTAGGGAGGTACTCATGTTCCGGCAAATCGCGAAAGCCGCGACTCTTGCTGTTGTCCTGGTTGGTGCTGCCACGGTGCCGTCTCGCGCTCAGGACCAGAAGGGCACGCTTGTCTTCGCTGTCGAATCACTGGGCGCCCAGACGCTCGATCCAATCCTCGAAGGCCGGCCGGGCAACGCGGTCTACCAAGCGGTAATGTATGACTCACTGGTCGGGTTCGACCTCAAGAAAGGCGGCGTCGGCCCCGGTGTCGCCGAACGCTGGGAGCTCGCACCCGACGGCCTGGCGTGGACCTTTTATATCCGGCCCGGCCAGACCTTCCACAACGGAGACAAGCTCACCGCTCACGACGTGAAGTTCAGCCTCGAGCGCCAGATGGGGCCAGGTTCGCAGGCCTCTGCCGCGGCCAGCATGCGGCGCACGATCAAGAGCATCGAGGTGATCGACGACCTGACGGTAAAGGTGCAGACGACCAGCCCGCAGATCGGCATGCCGGCCGGGCTGTCGCGCGCGGTGGCGCCCGAGGGCGCCATCATGCCCAAGGCCTATATCGAAAGGGTCGGGGAGGAGGAGTTCCGCAAGAAGCCGATTGGCAGCGGCCCCTGGAAGTTCGTGCGCAACGTGCCGGGCGACCGCATCGAGTTCACCGCCGTCACCACGCCGCACTGGCGCGGTCGACCGCATTTCAAGGACCTTCACCTCCTGCTAGTGCCTGAGGAGAGCACGCGCGTGGCCATGGTCCGCACTGGCGAAGCGGCGATTGCCTCGATCGGACCTGAGACCATGCTCGGTGCCTCGCGCGCTGGGCTGGAGGTGCTGTCGGTGCCGGGTACGATGCAGGCGGTGTTCCAGTTCTGGGGCACCTACAAGCCAGAGGTGAAGGCTTCGCCGATCGCCAAGGTCCGCGTGCGTCAGGCGCTGTCGCTGGCGATAGACCGCCGGCAGGTGATCGAGCACGTCATGAACGGCAAGGCGCGGATGCCGTACCCCTTCGCCACCTTCAGCTACACCGACTACTTCAGCACCGAGCGCTGGGAGAAATGGTCGGCTGAGGCCTACCGCTACGACCCCGTCCTCGCCAAGAAGATCCTGGCCGAGGAGGGCTATCCCAACGGCTTTGAGCTCAAGTTTGCCAACACGGCGCTGCCGGGCACGCAGTTCATGGTCGATATCGGCACAGCGATCGCCGACATGTGGACCAAGATCGGGGTCAAGGTGACGCTGAAGCATTACGAGTGGGGCTCGTTCGCGCCGATGGAGCGCGGCGACCAGGCCGGGCTCATCGGCTGGGCCTCGATGTACCGCACGGCTGGCAGGCCCGACGCGCCGTGGCGCTATGACGGCGCCTTTTCGCCCGAGAGCATTCAACGCCTGCTGGGCGACAAGGATAACTGTGCGGAGGAATGCCAGGAGTTCGTGAAGACCAACCGTGCACTTCTGGGAGAGCTCGACAAGACCAAACGCACGGCGCTGACTGACCATATGGTCGAGCTGACGGCCAATTCCTGGACGGTGGTCCCGATCCTCGAGGGCATGGGTTACTACGCGATCAACACTAAGAAGGTCGGACAGTTCGACCCCATCGCCGGGCGGCACGAGCTGGGCGACGTATTCGAGCGGATCCCGCGCCCTGAACAGAAACCCTGGAAGAAGTGAGACCGACGCGGACGACGGGGCGAGCGCCATGAAGCGCTACATCGCGCGCCGCCTGATGCAGGGAGTGGTCTTGCTCTGCATGGTGGCGACGATCGTATTCTTCCTCGGCCGACTGACCGGCAATCCGGTCGACCTGATGCTGGCTGAGGACGCCACAGCCGAGGACCGTGCAGCGTTGACCCAGACGCTCGGCCTCGACGGACCAATCCTCGACCAGTTCGCCATCTTCGTCGGCAAGGCGCTCCATGGCGATCTCGGCACCTCGATCCGCATGCGCCAGCCGGCGGTCGAGGCCTTCTTCGACCGCTTGCCTAACACGCTCGCGCTTCTCCCTTGGGCACTCCTGCTCGGCATGCTGCTCGGCATCCCACTGGGCGTGGTGGCGGCGCTCAATCGCGGCAGCTTCCTCGATCGCACGGCGGGCACGGTCGCGGTGCTGGGCATCGCCATGCCGAGCTTCTGGCTCGGCATTCTGCTGATCTTCATCTTCAGCGTCGAACTGGGATGGTTGCCGTCTGGGCGCATGGGCGGTCCGGCACACTACGTCCTGCCGGTCATCACGCTCGGCGCGTTCCTGGTGGCCGGCTTCATGCGCATCACGCGCTCGGCCATGCTTGAGGTGATGGAGAGTGAGTTCGTCAAGCTTGCGCGCATCAAGGGGCTGAGCGAAGGCGTCGTGATCTGGAAGCATTGCTTACGCAATGCCCTGATCCCCGTGCTCACCTTGTGGGGCGTGTTCGTCGGCAACCTGATCACCGGCGCCATCGTGACTGAGACGGTGTTTGCCTGGCCGGGCATCGGCCGGCTGACCTACGAGGCCGTCATCTATCGCGACTTTCCGCTTCTGCAGGCGGTGATCATCCTGAAATCGATCCTGATCCTGTCGATCAACCTTGGCGTCGACATCCTCTATGCCTATGTCGATCCGCGGATAAGGTTGACCTGACGATGGCCCTCGCTGACCGCCCGCCCTCCGAAGGCCCCGCACTTCCGCGGCCGCGCATCTCGGTGTGGCGCTTCCTATGGCCGTCCCGCGCCAAGCCCGGCTTTCGCCGCACCGCCCGCGTGCCGTGGGTGTCGATCGCGATCATCTCGGTGATAGTCGTCATGGCGCTCTTCGCGCCACTGCTGGCGCCTCATTCGCCGATCGACCAGACCCTGCGCGACAAGCTATTGCCGCCGACCTGGATGGCGGGCGGCAGCGATAGGTATTTCCTTGGGACCGACGCCTTCGGCCGCGACATCTTGAGCCGACTCATCTACGGCGCGCGGGTCAGCCTGGTGGTGGCGCTGCTGGCGCTGACTGCGGGCGGCGGCGTCGGCCTGGCCATCGGCATCGTCGCGGGCTACCTCGGCGGCGCGATCGACAGCGTGCTGATGCGCCTGGTCGACGCGGCTTTCACCTTCCCGGCCATCCTGTTCGCGCTCCTGCTGGCCGTCACCATGGGCCAGGGCCTGGGCACGCTGGTGATCGCCATCACCCTGCTGCTGTGGGCGAGCTTCGCGCGTGTCATCCGGGGTGAAGTACTGTCGCTCAGGCAGCGCGACTTCGTAGCGCTCGCCCGGGTGCGTGGATGCTCGGCCCTGCGCATCATGCTGACGCACATCCTGCCCAACGTGCTCAACACCTTCATGGTCTTGGTTACGCTCAACATCGGCGTGGTGATCATTGCCGAGGCGACATTGAGCTTCCTCGGTGCGGGTATCCCGCCGCCGACGCCGACCTGGGGTCTGATGATCTCCGAGGGTCGCGGGCGTATAGCGGATGCCTGGTGGGTGGCGCTGATCCCGGGTATCGCCGTTACGCTGATGGTGCTCTCGGTCAACTTGTTCGGAGATTGGCTGCGCGACCGGCTCGACCCGAGGCTGCGCCAGCTATGACGAGCGAGACCGTTCTCGAGGTCCGCGATCTGCACACGCACTTCTTTCTGCGCCGCGGCGTCGTGAAGGCGGTCGACGGCGTGAGCTTCGCCCTGCGGCGCGGCGAGGTGCTGGGGCTGGTGGGTGAATCGGGTTGCGGCAAGAGCCTCACGGCCCTGTCTGTGATGCGCCTGCTACCGAAGGGCGGCGCCAGGACCATCAAGGGCGAGGTGTTGCTCGACGGCGAGAATATCCTGGAGCATACGCCGGCGAAGATGCGCGAGATTCGCGGCCGGCGGATCTCGATGGTGCTGCAGGATCCGCAAACGTCTCTCAATCCGGTGTTCTCGATCGGCGACCAGTTGCGCGAGGCGATCCTGCGCCGCAAGCGCGCCCCATACACGCGAGCCTCGCGCGCCGAGGTGACGAGGGAGGCGGTGGCGGCACTCCGCCGGGTCGAGATCGCCGCACCCGAACAGCGCCTCGACCAGTATCCGCATCAGATGAGCGGCGGCATGAAGCAGCGCGTGGTGGGTGCGATCGCGATCAGCGGTGAGCCGGGAGTGTTGATCGCCGACGAGCCAACCACTGCGCTCGACGTCACGATCCAACTGCAGTACCTGAAGTTGCTCAAGCGCCTGCAAGCCGAAACCGGCATGGCGATCCTGTTCATCACCCATGATTTCGGCGTCGTGGGGCGCATGTGCGACCGCGTGGCAGTGATGTACGCGGGCCGCATCGTCGAATGTGGGCCCGTGCGGCAGATATTCGAGGCGCCGTCGCACCCCTACACTCGCGCGCTGATTGCTTCGGTGCCCACCATGAGCGGTCCGGTAGGCCGGCTCGCCACGATCGAGGGCCAACCTCCGTCGCTGATGGACCTGCCGGTAGGCTGCCGCTTCGCCTCCCGTTGCTCTCTTGCCGAGCAGCGTTGTCTGGACGTCTATCCCGACACGGTTCGGGTCGGTGAGGAGCATACCGCTGACTGCTGGAAGGTCGTGCCAGCGTGAGTGAGGGGCCGCCGCTGTTGCGCGTCGAGGGCGTACGCAAGTATTTCGCTCTCACCAAGGGCATCCTGTTCACCCAGACGCTCGGCTATATCAAGGCGGTGGACGACGTATCCTTCGAGATTCGGGCCGGCGAGACGCTCGGACTGGTGGGCGAATCGGGCTGTGGCAAGACGACGACGTCGCGGATGATCCTTAATCTGGAGGAGCCGACCGAGGGCCGGGTCCTGGTCGATGGCGAGCCGATCCATGGCCTGAAGGGCGAGGCGCTCAGCGCCTACCGTGCCAAGGTCCAGGCGGTGTTTCAGGATCCCTGGTCGTCGCTCAACCCGCGCATGAAGGTGGGACGCACCATCGCCGAAGCGCTGATCGTCAATGCCGTTGGAGACAAGGCGAGAATCCACGAGCGGGTGCGCGAGCTGCTGCTCCAGGTTGGCTTGCGGCCTGAGCAGGCACAGCAATACCCGCACGAGTTCAGCGGTGGGCAACGCCAGCGCGTGGCGCTAGCCGCCGCACTCGCGTCGCGTCCGAAGCTGATTGTCCTCGACGAGCCGGTCTCGGCACTGGACGTGTCGATCCGTGCCCAAATGATGAACCTGCTGAAGGATATCCAAACGCAGGACAACGTTGCGTATCTGCTGGTGGCACATGATCTCGCCACCGTACGCCACATGGCCGACCACACAGTGGTGATGTATCTCGGCAAGATCGTTGAACAGGCACCGACCGCTTCCCTGTTTGAGGACGTTCGCCATCCCTACACGAGGGCGCTGTTCTCGGCCGTGCTGGTGGCGTGGCCGGGCCGGCAGGAGGAGGAGATCGTGCTTAAGGGCGAGGTACCGTCGCCGCTCAATCCGCCGTCTGGTTGCCGCTTCCATCCACGCTGCGCCTGGGTCATGCCGCGCTGCTCACAGCAGGAACCGGTACTGCGCGAGGTTTCGCCGGGTCACGCCGTCGCCTGCCATCTGTTCGACAATGCCTAGCCCCGACCGGGCACTTGGAAGGGCGGGTCGCGTTCCACTTAAGAACGATGGGTCGGCGATTTTCGGCTATTCACTCTTCGATGTCACCAGCGATGGCCGAGGCCTTCTTGAGGCTCGTTTACGGGGTGACATGCCGCGGACGTGGGCGGGATTCGAATGACGGTTGGGCACTATTTCGGCCTCTGAGGCGCGGGCGCAGAGGGATAGAGACAAGTTAGTTGGAGACTGGGCGGTCGGGCGGGCCGGATTCGAACAGTCCAACGAGGGCATGCGATCCCGTCGATTTCCAGGAAGGCTACGAGCTGGATTCGAAAGTCGGAGAAAAAGAAATACAATCATTGATAGAGTAGTGACTGCGTTTTGGCGGCCCAGAGACTATGTGCCTGAAAGCGGGTAATAGAGCGATACAGGCCCAAATTAACCGGTCTCCGGTGTCACTCGAGACGCAAGAAGGGCCGCAAATGCGGCCCTTCAGCGGCTCTCGTAGGTGATTAGTAATTCAACCCTAGGTGGTTGGTAGGCCCGGCAGGATTCGAACCTGCGACATAACCGTTATGAGCGGCTCGTTCTAACCGCTGAACTACGGGCCCTTCACCGACCTGGCGGCCGCGGCCCGCGTTCTACATCATTCGGGCGGCGGCACGAACATATAGCCGATGCCGCGCACGGTGCGAATCACCGTCGGCTTGTCGGCGCAGGGCTCGATCTTGCGCCGGATGCGGGTGATCCGCAGATCGATGGCGCGGTCGAAGGGGTCGCGGGCGCGGTGGCTGGTGGTTTCCAGCAGCCAGTCGCGCGATAGCGGCCGGTTGGGATTCTCGGCGAAGATCTTCAGGATGTCGAACTCGCCCGCCGTCACCGCGACGTCGTTGCCGGCGTCGTCGTGCAGCTCGCGCTTGGTGAGGTCGAGCGTATGGCGGCCCATGCGCACCCGCTCCAGGCGGGCCGGCGTCGACTTCTGCGCCGAGCGGCGCAGCAGGCTCTTGCAGCGGGCCAGCAGCTCGCGCGGCTCGTAGGGCTTGGCGACGTAGTCGTCGGCGCCGCTTTCCAGACCCAGCACCTTGTCCACCGAATCGCCCGCCGCCGTCACCATGATGATGCCGACCCGTGTGCTGCTCTCGCGCAGCCAGCGGGCGAGCACGAAGCCGTCCTCCTGGCCGGGGAGCTGGACGTCGAGCAGGACCAGGTCGGGCATGGCGCGCGAGACCTGGCGGCGCATCTGCGCCCCGTTCTCTACGGCGATGACCTTGAGATCGTGGTTCCCGAGATAGGCTTCGGCAGCCTTGCGCTGAAAAGCGTCGTCCTCGACCAGCAAGATTGACGGCTGCTGCTGCATGGGTTCGACCTGAATTAACGGACTCTGTGATCCTAAAATAGCAAGCTTTTGCAATAATTTATAGTCCTTTCTTAACATTTTTGATACGATCTGGGGATCAGGCCACCACAGGCTCACCATATGTTGACGCTCCGATCCGCCCCGGCTGCTCCGGCCGACGCGGCGCCCGCCGAACGCGAGGCCGTGAGCCCGGCCGAGGAGGCCTTCGTCCGGGCCGAGCTGATCCGCCGCCTGTTCGATGGTTCGCGCCAGTCGCGCTACTTCTCCTTCGTGCTTTGGCCGGTGATCGCGGCCATCTACTGGCGCCAGGTCGATCTGCTGGAGCTGCTGGGCCCGTTCCTGCTCTATATCGTCGTCACGCTGGGCTTCGACCTGCTGCGACGGAACTTCGCCCGCGCCCAGCCGTCGGACGAGGCGGCGCTGCAATGGGGCTGGTGGTTCGCGGCGCTCTCGGCGCTGGCCGGCGCCTGCTGGGGCGTGGCGGGCTTCATGCTCGCCTCCAAGGATTTCGAGCTGCAGCGCATGCTGCTGGGGCTGGTGCTGCTGGCCACCATCACCACCGCGGTGCCGATCCGCTCCGCCCATCCGCCGACCTTCTATACCTTCGCGATGGCCACCACCGCGCCGCTGCTGTTCGTGCTGCTGACCAGCGCCGATCCGTTCCATCAGCTGATCGGCATCGCCGGCGGCGCCTATGTCGGCCATCTCATGGCCTATGTGCGCGACGTCCATAGCTGGCAGTACGACAATATCGCGCTCGCCTACCAGAAGGAGGAGCTCGCCCGCCGCCTGCAGGTCGCCTACGACGAGGAGCGGCTGGCGCGCGATGCGGCGCTGGCGGCGCAGCGCGAGGCGGAGAACGCCAACCAGTCGAAATCGACCTTCCTCGCCACCATGAGCCACGAGATCAGGACGCCCATGAACGGCGTGCTGGGCATGATCGACGTGCTGGAGCGCACGCCGCTCTCGGACGAGCAGCATGAGTCGCTCGACACCATCCGCTACTCGGCCTCGGCGCTGCTCAAGATCATCGACGACATCCTCGACTTCTCCAAGATCGAGGCGGGTCGCCTCGACCTCGAACGCATCGAGCTCTCCACCGTCGAGCTGATCGAGGGCGCCGCCGAGACCCTGGCGCCCCAGGCCGCCGCCAAGGGGCTGCGGCTGGCGGCCTATCTCGATGCCGGCGTGCCCGCGCGCGTGATGGGCGACCCGCTGCGGCTGCGGCAGATCCTGTTCAACCTGCTGGGCAATGCCATCAAGTTCACCGAATCGGGCTCGGTGAGGCTCACGCTGGAAAACGCCGGCGACTCGATGCTGCGCATCCGCGTCGCCGACACCGGCATCGGCCTCACCGCCGAGCAGCGTGCGCGGCTGTTCCAGCCCTTCGTGCAGGCCGACAGCTCGACCACGCGCCGTTTCGGCGGCACCGGGCTCGGCCTGTCCATCGTGCGGCGGCTGGCCGAGGCGATGGAGGGCACCGTCGACGTCGAAAGCGCGCCGGGCGTCGGCTCGACCTTCACTGCAACCGTGCGGCTCGACGCGGTGGACACGCCGGCGGCCCAGGCGGCGTCCCCGTTGCAGGGGCTTGCGCTCAGCGTCGCCCTGCCCGAGGCCAACGAGGCCCGGGCGATCGCCCGCTATCTCTCGGACGCGGGTGCCGTCGTCACGCTTGCCCCGGCGGATGTGGGCTTCGTCGGCATCCAGCTCACGGGCATGCCGGGAGACGAGCGCGAGGTCGTCCTGTTCGACGGGCCGCCGACTGCTTCAGGCGGCATCGGCAGTGCCGCGGGACTGCCGCGCCCGTGGCGGCGCGACCTGCTGGTGCGGGCCGTGGCTCGTGCTGCCGGACGGGGCTGCGGGACGGCGGTCCCCGCCGATGCCCGGCCACACCGGCCGGAACGTGTCGGCGGCCGTGTGCTGGTGGTCGACGACAATGCCGTCAACCGCAAGATCCTGGCCCGCCAGCTCGAGCTTGCCGGCGCCTCGACCGATACCGCGGCTGGTGGCGAGGAGGCGCTCGAGATGTGGCGCAGCGGGCGCTATGACCTCGTCCTGGCGGACTTGCAGATGCCACTCATGGACGGCTTCGAGCTCACACGCCGCATCCGCCGTGCCGAAAGTGTCGAGCGTCGGCACCGCATCCCGATCCTCGCCGTGACTGCCAGCGCGTTCGAGGAGGAGGAGCAGAAAAGCCGTGCCGTCGGCATGGACGGCCTCATCACCAAACCGATCGCCATCGAGCAGCTCGAGGCCACGCTCGACACCTGGCTGAAGGCCGCCCGCGAGGAGCAGACGACATGACCACGACCGTTGCCATTGCATACGATCGAGCCAAGCTCGTCGAATTGTTCGGCGACGATGCCGACACGCTGGCCGTGGTCGAGCGCGAGTTCCTCGCCACCGCGCGCGGCGCCGAGCGCGAGATCGCGGAAACCACCGACTGCACCACCATCGCCCGTGCCGCGCATCGGCTGAAGGGCGCCTCGGGCATGATCGGCGCGGCGGGGCTCTGCCAGGTCGCCGAGGCCGTGGAGCGCGCCGCCAAGGCCCACGACCTGTCGAGCATCCGCCGCATCAACGAAACCTTCAGCCTCGAGGTCCGCCGCGTTGCCGACCAGGTCGGCGCGGGTTGATTCATGCGGACCGCGGGCCTCCAGGCCCGCTCATGAATCCGAGCGGACCTGGCGGTCCGCGGTCCCGGAAGACTAAGGCCGCGCCCGGAGCTTGATCGTCGACGAATAGGACAGGAGCTTGCGCCCGTCCTGCTCCAGCAGGCCGCGCACGAAGGCCAGCGACTTGCCGTGGCGCGGGACTTCGACCCGAGTGGTGAGGGGCGAGGTGGACTGGCCGCCCGACAGGAACTCGGCGGCGAAGGCCACGGTGCTGGGCGCCATCCCCGTCGTGAGCGCGGCGGCGCGTGTCACGGCGGAATCGGCGAAGCTCATCATATAGCCGCCGTGCAGCGCCCCGCCCGAGTTGCACATATGCGGCAGGGTGGGCTGGATCAGCGTCGCGCCATTCTCTTCCTTGCGTCCGTAGGACGGGCCGATGTGGCGTGAGTAGATGCTGGCCGTCGCCAGATGCTCGAAATCGACGGGCACGATCTGCGGCGCGGCGCTCACGGCCGCCGGCGCTGCCTCCGCCTTGCGGGCCATCGCCTTGGCGCGCGCGACATGGCGCACGACGCCCGACCAGAGGGCGATGATGCGGCCCTGCTGGCTGATGGTGCCGCGCGCGAAGGCCAGCCGCCCCGTCACCTGCAACGGCTCGCCGGTGGCTTCGAGCGGCAGGCCGGTTCGGCCGGCATCGAGGAACTCGACGGCGATGCTCACGGTCAGTGCGAAGGAGGTGTTGGTGCCGCCGTCGGCAGCGCGGCCCGCCACCAGGCAGAGCGCATAGTCGGCGAAGGTCAGGATCGCCCCGCCATGCACGCCGCCCGCATAGTTGCCGTGCCGCTCCTCGGTCGGCAGCACGCAATGCACGGCATTCGCGTCCCGCGCGTCGCCGGCGATGCGGTAATAGAACGGGCCGACGTGATCCTCGAAGGGATCGGGCGGAGTGAAGACGGAGTAGCTCGCGAGGTCGATGGAGTCGGGCATCCGTGCTCTAATAGAAGAAATCCCCGTCTTCACAAAGGGCCACGGAGCGAAACGTCATGGCGGCTGCCGTCCACAAGGTCGATATCTCCTGGGACCGACATCCCACGGGCACGGTGGCGAGGGTCGTGTTCGACAATGCGCGCCGCCTGAACGTGCTCAATCCGCCGGCCCTCCTCGACCTCACCGAAGCCTTCCTGGGCCTCGCGCGCGAGGAGGAGCTGCGCGCCGTGGTCTTCTCCGGCGCGGGCGGCCGGGCTTTCATCGGCGGCGCCGACATCAACCATATGGCGGCGATGCGCGAGGCCGAGGATGGCCGCCGCTTCATCACCATGGTCCATAAGCTCTGCCAGGCGATCCGCGACTGTCCCGTGCCGGTGATCTGCCGCATGGAAGGCTACACGCTGGGCGCCGGCCTCGAAGTGGCGGCTGCCTGCGACATGCGCATCGCCGCCGACAATGCCCACTTCGGCATGCCCGAGGTCAGGGTCGGCATCCCCTCGGTGGTCGAGGCGGCGCTGCTGCCGCGCCTGATCGGCTGGGGACGCACCTCGTGGATGCTGCTCACCGCCGAGAATATCGACGCCGCCACCGCCGACCGCTGGGGCATGGTCGAGCAGGTCGTGCCGGTGGCCAGGCTCGATGCCGCCATCGACCGCTGCGTCGCCGCCATCGTCGACGGCACGCCCAAGGCGGTGCGGGCGCAGAAGCGGCTGATGCGACGCTGGGAGCGGCTACCGCTCGACGAGGCGGTGCAGGCAGGCATCGACGCCTTCGCCCAGTCGGTGAGCGACGGCGAGCATATCGAGCGCATGACGGCCTTCGCGAACAGGAAGAAGTGACTCATCCGGACCGCGGGCTTCCAGGCGCGCTCCCAGCAAAGACATGAGGTGGGCCTGGAGGCCCGCGGTCCGGAAGAACAATGAACAGGGAAATGAAATGATCGACCGTCGCCAATTCCTCCTCTCCTCCGCGGCCGTCGCTTCAGCAACGCCGGCCATCGCGCAAGCCGCGTGGCCCACGAAGCCGATCAGCATCGTGATCCTGTTCGCGGCCGGCAGCGGCACCGACACGATGGCGCGCATCTTCGCGGAGAAGCTCTCGGCCGCGGTCGGCCAGCCGGTGACGGTCGACAACAAGCCCGGCGGCAATGGCACCATCGCCGGCGCCTTCGTCGCGCGCGCGGCACCCGACGGCCACACGCTGATGTTCACCTCCAACACCTCGCACGCCGCGGCCCAGGCGCTGGTGAAGAACGTGCCTTACGATCCGGTGAAGGACTTCGAATGCATCGGGCTGATCGGCCTGGTGCCCTTCGTGATGGTCGCCCATCCGGCCGCGCCCTTCGACGATCTCCAAAGCCTGATCGCCTACGCCAAGGCCAACCCCGGCAAGCTTTCCTTCGGCAGCGGCAACTCGACCGGCGTCGTGGCGGGCGAGACGCTGAAGCGCATGGCCGGCATCGACACGCTGCATGTGCCCTACAAGAGTGTCCCCCAGGCCCTCACCGACACGCTGAGCGGGACCGTGAACTACCTCTTCTCCGACGTCGGCACAGTGCTGCCCCACATCAAGGCCGGCCGCGTGAAGGCCATCACCTCGATCTCCAGCCAGCGCTCGCCCAACCTGCCGGACCTGCGGACCCTGCACGAGCAGGGCGTCGCCTTCGACCTCGACGGCTGGTACGCCATGTTCGCGCCGGCCAGGACGCCGCGCCCCATCGTCGACCGATTGAACGCCATCGTCCGCGCCGAATACTCGAAGCCCGAGATGGAGCAGCGCATGAAGGACATCAACGTCATTCTGAAGCTGGGCTCGCCCGAAGAGCTGCTGGCCTTCCAGAAGGCCGAGATCGACAAGTGGCTGCGCCTCGCCCGCGAGGCCGGCATCCAGCCCGAGGGCTGACCATGACGCAGACGAAGACGACGACCGGGACGGTTCGCGTCGGCTGTCACTCCGGCTTCTGGGGCGACACCGAGACCGCCGCGGTGCAGCTCGTGCGGCACGGCGCGGTCGACTATCTGGTGAGCGACTATCTCGCCGAAGTGACCATGTCGATCATGGCGGCGCAGAAGCTCCGCAATCCGCAAGCAGGCTACGCCACCGACTTCGTGACCGCGGTGATGGCACCGCTCGCGCGCGAGATCGCCGGGCAGGGGATCAAGGTCGTCACCAACGCCGGCGGCGTCAATCCGCTGGCCTGCCGCGATGCCGTACTGAAGGCCTGCGAGGCCGCGGGCGTCACGCTCAAGGTCGCCGTGGTGCTGGGCGACGATATCCTGCCGCGCGCCGAGGAGCTGCGTTCCTTCGGCGTGCGCGAGATGGACACCGGCGCCGAGCTGCCGGCCCGCATCGCCAGCATGAACGCCTATCTCGGCGGCTTCCCGATCGCCCGCGCGCTGGCCGAAGGCGCCGATGTGGTCATCACCGGACGCTGCGTCGACTCGGCCGTGACGCTGGGGGCGCTGATCCATGCCTTCGACTGGGGCATGGACGATCTCGACCGGCTGGCGGCCGGCACGCTCTGCGGTCACATCATCGAATGCGGCGCCCAGTGCAACGGCGGCAACTTCACCGACTGGCAGCTGGTGCCGGGCTATGACGACATGGGCTTCCCCATCGCCGAGGTCGAAAGCGACGGCAGCTTCGTGCTCTCCAAGCCCGAGGGCACCGGCGGGCTGATCACGCCGGCCACGGTGGCGGAGCAGATGCTCTACGAGATCGGCGACCCGCGCGCCTATATCGTGCCCGACGTGGTGTGCGACTTCACCGGCGCCACCTATGCCCAGGTGGCCAAGGACCGCGTGCGCGTCTCGGGCGCCAAAGGCCGACCGGCGACCGACACCTACAAGGTCTCGACGACCTTTCCCGACGGCTACAAGCTCTCCTCGATCTTCATGCTGGGCGGGCGGGAGGCGGTGGCCAAGGGCCGGCACAGCGCCGAGTCGATCGTCAAGAAGACGCGCCGCATGTTTGCGGACAAGGGCATGGCCGACTATCGCGACGTCAGCATCGAGGTGATCGGCGGCGAGGCGACCTATGGTCCGCACGCCCGCGCGCTCGACAGCCGCGAGGTCGTGGTCAAGATCGCGGCCAAGCACGACCAGAAGGAGGCGCTGTCGCTGCTCGGCCGTGAGATTGCGCCGATGTCGACCGGCGGCGTGGTCGGCATGACCGGCAGCTTCGGCGCGGGTCGCGTCTCGCCCTCACCGGTGATCCGCATGTTCTCCTGCCTGGTGCCCAAGACCATGGTGCCGGTCACCGTCGATATCGACGGCAAGCAGATCGTGCTGCAGGAAGGCGCGCGCGCCGGCGGCTTTACATCGGGGCAGTTGCCCGTCGAGGCGCCACCTGCCGCCAAGCTGTCGGGCGCCACGGCAGAAGTGCCATTGGTCGCGCTGGCCTATGGCCGCTCCGGCGACAAGGGCGACAACGCCAACATCGGCATCTTCGCGCGCAAGCCTGAATACCAGCCGATCCTCGATTCCGAGGTGACGGAGGAGGCGGTCGCGACCTACTTCGCCCACCGCATCGAGGGCAAGGTGAGCCGCTGGCGCCTGCCGGGCATCAACGGCTTCAACTTCCTGCTGCGCCAGGCGCTGGGCGGCGGCGGCATGGCCTCGCTCAAGGCCGATCCCCTGGCCAAGGCCTTCGCCCAGATGCTGCTCGACATGCCGGTGCGCGTGCCGGCGGAGGTGCTCGCCGCGGTGAAGCGTCAGAGCTGAGGAAAGACGCGCGGCCAAGCCTCCTGCGGCGGTGGCACGGGATAGAATCTGCCTGGGCTGGATCGGTGCCTCGAGGCCAAGGCTCGCTCGAGCGCACGGATCAGGTCTCCACGGCCAAAGGGCTTTTCCACCATCGGCGCGAAGGCATGCGCCCGCGGAATTGCCTCGAGCGCGCTATCGGTCAGCCACACAAAGGGGATGCCGCGGTGCGCCAGCCGGTCGGCAACGACCACGGCCGCGCCGTCCTCCAACTGCAAGTCCACGACCGCGCCATCGATCGGGCGGCAACCGGTCAACCGTTCGGCTTCGCCGGCCGAAGCGGCGGGGCCAACGGTGCGATAGCCTGCGTCGCGAAGGACGCTCTGGAGCTCGAGCGCCAGCGGCGCCGTGTCCGAAACGATCAAGATCCGCCCACGCGGCGGATCATCCGCCAACACGTTCCTTGGCAATTGTCGCTGAGGCGCACTGGCGACGGAGATACGGGGCACCACAGGCCAGCGGCCATTGCGGCGGAAAGAGCGGAGAGTGGGAAATGGCGCTTCTTGCCCATGGCCGGGCAGGGAAGCAGCTGACCGGAACGTCATACCTTACCTCCTGACTGGAAATGGATGGGGAACGGGAACGGAGAGCGCCGCGTGCCGCCGCGCCCTCCGCCGTGGACCTTGCCCTTACTGCTGCGTGATCGTCCGCGTAGCAGAGTCCGCGTCGATGCGGATCGCGCGCGCCTTCTTCTCCTCCGGGATTTCGCGCTTCAGCTCGATCGAGAGCAGGCCGTTGGCCAGCTTGGCGCCCAGCACCCTCACGTGATCGGCGAGCTGGAAGCGGCGCTCGAAGTTGCGCCCGGCAATGCCACGATAGAGATATTCCTTGTTGGCCTCGCTGTTCGGCGCGGTCTGGCCGGCGACCAGGAGCTCACCCTCCTTCTGAATCACGTTCAGCTCGCCTTCGGCAAAGCCCGCCACCGCCATCACGATCCGGTAGGCATCATCGCCGACCCTCTCGATGTTGTAGGGCGGATAGCCGTTGCCATTGGTCTGGGTGGCCACGGAATCGAGCAGGTCGAAGACCCGATCGAAGCCGACGGTGGCGCGATAGAAAGGTGCAAAGTCGAAATCGTTACGCATGGATCATCCTCCTGTGAGCGATGGGTTGCGATCGGCCCCCGACG